>NZ_DBDF01000217.1 GCF_002293435.1 Bacteroides sp. UBA939
GCGTCATCCGCGTTATCCGCGTCTAAAAAATTGCTTTCATACAACTTCATACCTTATCAGAAATGAGTTAACTCAAGATAGGCACAAATATAATTTTGATGCAGTTACCCTGCATTTTTATAACTTGATATGGGAATCTAAATATTATCATGTACATTTGCAAACAGAAAATAAGTAATAACTAAATAAAGAATGGCATTACAATGTGGTATTGTCGGCCTACCCAACGTAGGCAAGTCGACGCTTTTCAACTGTTTGTCCAATGCGAAAGCACAGGCGGCAAACTTTCCTTTTTGTACAATAGAACCGAATGTAGGTGTTATCACCGTGCCCGATGAACGGCTGACAAAACTTGCCGAACTCGTACATCCGGGACGCATCGTGCCCACTACGGTAGAAATCGTAGACATTGCCGGACTGGTAAAAGGCGCAAGCAAAGGTGAAGGACTGGGCAACAAATTCCTCGCAAACATACGCGAAACGGACGCCATCATCCATGTATTGCGCTGCTTCGACGACGAAAACGTAACGCACGTGGACGGAAGTATCAATCCGGTACGCGACAAGGAAATCATTGACTACGAGTTACAGTTGAAAGACCTTGAAACCGTTGAAAGCCGTATTCAAAAGGTGTATAAACAGGCACAGACAGGAGGTGACAAAGTAGCCAAACTGGCTTACGACGTCCTGATGCAATACAAGGCAACGTTGGAGCAAGGCAAAAGCGCACGCACCGTGCAGTTTGAAACCAAAGATGAACAAAAGGTTGCCAAGGAACTTTTCCTCCTGACCGGCAAACCGGTGATGTACGTTTGCAACGTGGACGAGGCGAGTGCAGTAAGCGGCAATAAGTACGTAGACATGGTACGCGAAGCTGTGAAAGACGAGAATGCCGAAATCCTGATTGTAGCCGCCAAGACCGAAGCGGATATTGCCGAGTTGGAAACGTATGAAGACCGCCAGATGTTCCTCGAAGAGGTAGGATTGGAAGAATCCGGAGTCAGCCGCCTAATCAAATCTGCTTATAATCTCCTGAATCTGGAAACCTTCATTACCGCCGGAGAAATGGAAGTGAAAGCATGGACATACCAGAAAGGCTGGAAAGCACCGCAATGCGCCGGAGTTATCCATACCGATTTTGAAAAGGGATTCATCCGCGCCGAAGTTATCAAGTATGAAGACTTCATTCAATATGGCAGTGAAGCTGCCGTACGCGAAGCCGGGAAACTGGGCGTGGAAGGTAAAGAATATGTGGTGCAGGATGGGGATATCATGCACTTCCGCTTCAATGTATAGGAAAATGAAATATCTCATAGTCGGCACAGGTGGCGTAGGAGGCTGTATCGCCGCTTTCCTTTCTCTTGCCGGAAAGGATGTGACTTGTATTGCCCGCGGTGAACACCTTACTGCCATACGTGAGCATGGACTGCATCTGCACTCCGACCTGAAAGGTGAACACACTCTGCCGGTAAAAGCATATACTGCCGAAGAATTCCAAGACAAAGTCGACGTTATCTTCGTATGCGTCAAAGGTTACTCGGTGGACTCAATCACGGAGTTGATAAAACGCACCGCCCACAAGGATACTGTAGTCATTCCCATCCTCAACGTATACGGCACAGGTCCCCGCATCCGGCGAACCGTTCCCGGAGTAACCGTACTGGACGGCTGTATTTACATCGTCGGCTTCATTTCGGGTAAAGGTGAAATTACCCAAATGGGCAAGATATTCCGCCTGGTTTACGGTGCGCACAAGGGCACAATCGTTCCTCAGGAGATATTGGAAGCAATACAAAGTGATTTGCAGGAAAGCGGTATCAAAGCCGAGATATCTCCTGACATCAACCGGGATACTTTCATAAAGTGGTCTTTCATTTCCGCTATGGCTGTTACCGGAGCTTATTACGATGTCCCTATGGGCGAAGTACAAAAGCCCGGAGAGGTACGGGATACTTTCATCGGACTTTCGCGCGAAAGCGCCGCACTGGGCGCTAAACTTGGCATTGAGTTCGAAGAAGATGTAGTAGAGTATAATCTCAAAGTCATCGACAAACTCGCTCCTGAAAGTACCGCTTCCATGCAGAAAGATATGGCCAAAGGACATGAGTCGGAAGTGAAAGGTTTACTTTTTGATATGATTGCTGCTGCCGAGGAACAGGGAATAGCTATTCCGACATACCGGATGGTGGCGGAGAAGTTCAAAGCTTAATAACCAATACAATTGAAGATATGTTTTCATTACTAACCATCAACTGGAACCCCGACCCCGAACTGTTCAACCTGTTCGGTCATGTGCCAGTCCGTTACTACGGTCTGTTGTGGGTCATTGGTATCGCCTGCTCCTATTTTGTAGTTCGCTACCAGTATAGAGATAAGAAAATCAGCGACGCTAAGTTCGACCCGCTGTTTATCTATTGCTTCTTCGGTATCCTCGTCGGAGCCAGGTTGGGACACTGCCTGTTCTACCAACCGGAATATTATCTGCATCACTTCTGGGAAATGATATTGCCTATACAATTCCCTCCCGGAGGCGGCTGGAAGTGGACAGGCTATGCCGGGCTTGCCAGTCACGGCGGCACCCTCGGATTAATCATCGCCCTCTGGCTGTACTGTCGCAAGGTGAAGATGCACTACCTGGATGTAGTAGACATGATAGCCGTATCAACACCCATCTGCGCCTGCTTCATCCGCCTTGCCAATCTGATGAATTCTGAAATTATCGGTAAGCCCACGGACGTGCCCTGGGCGTTCGTATTTGAGAAGGTAGATATGCTGCCACGCCATCCGGCACAACTTTACGAAGCTATCGCCTACTTCATCTTCTTCCTCATTATGATTTTCCTGTATAAGAACTACAGCAAGAAACTGCGCCGCGGCTTCTTCTTCGGACTTTGCCTGACGGAAATCTTCATATTCCGCTTCTTCATCGAGTTCCTCAAAGAGAACCAAGTGAACTTCGAGGACGGCATGACACTGAACATGGGACAATGGCTGAGTGTTCCGTTCGTGATAATTGGAGTGTATTTTATGTTCTTCTACGGGAAGAAGAAAGCATAAGGATAGTCTATCTTATAAAGCAGCAAAAGACGCTTGAGGCGCTTGTAAGATGACGCACCAAAAAGACATTTTTCATCCGCAGACTACGCAGATGACACAGATTAGAGTTTAACATGAGTTCGCCTAATCCGTGCCATCTGCGGATGAAAAATAGTAAGCATGTTCCCGTTTCAAGATATCACTCAACGGCACTTCAAATATCTTAGCCTCAACCCACGCCACAAAGTCGAATCTACGCAATATCTGGGTTTCATACTTATCTGCGTATAAGGATCGGACTTCCTCCGCCATGCCCTCCCATATCTCCGCTCTCTTTTTCCGGCTCTTATCCACAAAAGAATAATTCAGGAACTTAAGCAAGAATGATTCTACTTTCAGATTATGCCCCCTATTCTTGGTCATCTCTCGCCTGATGGAGCGTATTTCGGACTGGATATAATCAACATCACCCAATTCATAATGAATCATCACATTCACAATCCTAATGGTACGAAACAGTGGAAGAGAATACAAATGTCCTCTCCCAATAGTCGTACTCAAGCGTCTTCTTGCCTTTCTATATTCCCCATTTCCGAGATAGACAAGGGCTATATACAATGACATTTCTGCCTGTTGTTGTTCTTTCAGTAAAGGCATTTTGTCAATCAGAGATGCTTGATGCTCCGTAATCCACAAACCGGCCTGCTCAAATTCTCCCCTATCTATATACGAAAATAGCCGGTAGATAAATATCACATACGCTACGTTCAGCTGGAAACTGGAAGACGGCGAAGAGAGTTTGCCCAGCTTCTCAATGAAATAATTCATTCCTTCATAGTTGCGCATAATGCGAAGGCTCTCTAACATACCTTCTACTGTCATCAGATAATATACCGGAGGATTATTCCAAAGATGGGTATTCTCCTCAAACAATTTATTCAGTTCCACGAATGAATTGAATGCCGCTTTGTAGTCGCCTACCGTTACAAAATAATTGGCTTGGAAAAGCTGGTGATTCTTCTTTATCTCAAAGTTCTCGACGCCCGCACTTGCCACAATACTTATCTCGCTGGTCACCAAGTCATCCAACTTCTGAGTCTCCGCCAACGACCTCGAGTCTCCCCTATTCAACATACGATGCTTCAACAACTCATACAATGAAGACTGTTCATTCAACTGACTGATACTTTTCAGCGTATTTTTCATTTTATACTGCTTATTCAGAAGCTTCTTTTCGTCCACTTCTTCAAAGTCCAGCGTCAGGAGATAGTTCAATTCCAACCTCTGCGCCACAAGCAATGCAAAATGGTTTTCATAGTAAACAGCCTTCTCTTTCACCTTTTTCAATACATGAAAGCATTCCTGATACATGGATTTCTCATACAAAACCCTGGCATGCAGCAAGTCATTGAATAGCAGATAATAGCTATCCTGTTCTGTCCGCAACTTCGTCAGTATTTCTATCAGTAAGTCGAACAAATAGATAATCACGGTATTGAAAGAGGAGGTAGGCTTTGCTTTCAGGAAGCATTGTTTCAACTCTTCAGGGTCGCTAATTTTTTTATCATCAATCAATCTGAAAAGGAATATATAGTCTTTTTCAGACTTATTGGATATATAGATAGAAAACTCTTTCTTCTCTTGCTTCGTAAGACTATTTATCAATTGGATAAGTGATTCGGACTTTAGCATGGCATCAGCAGGTTTTTGAAATAACGAAAGCAAGGTAGGAATAAAAATGAAAGGAAACAATCTTTTCGTGGAATAACATAACCTTCGACGAGATTACAACTATTAAGATGCGACACATTTCATATATTTAATAAGCTATATATCAGCATATTATCTCTTATGTAAATAGAAATACATAGATTTACCGGTATTTAATCTGCGTTCTTTTTGTTTGCTTATGATTTATCTATCACATACTTTTGGCATAGAAAAAGAAAGCACAGTCCCGAATTATTAAATCTTAAACTAATTAATAGCCATGAGCAAAAATATCATTGTAATAGGCAGTTGCAACACCGATATGGTCATCAAGACCGACCGCCTCCCTGTTCCCGGAGAGACAGTAATGGGCGGCAGTTTCATGATGAACCCCGGAGGCAAAGGAGCCAACCAGGCTGTAGCCGCTGCCCGGTTAAAAGGAAATGTGTACTTCATCGCCAAGACCGGTAACGACCTGTTCGGCAAACGTTCCATAGAGCAATATGAAGACGAAGGTATCCACATTGATAATGTCTATTCAGACCCTATTCTCCCTTCCGGAGTAGCATTGATTATGGTGGACGTGAACGGAGAAAACAGTATCGCTGTCGCCTCCGGAGCCAATGGTTCATTGAGTCCCGAAGATATCCGGAAAGCGCAACCCGCCATTGAGAAAGGAGACATCCTGCTGATGCAACTGGAAATTCCTATAGAGACTGTGGAATATGCCGCCCAGATAGCAAGCGAGCAAGGTATCAAGGTTATTCTGAATCCGGCACCCGCCCGTGCACTCTCTAACAAGCTACTGCAAAACCTGTATATGATTATCCCTAATGAAACGGAAGCCGAAATCCTCTCGGGAATTAAAGTAACCGATTGGGAAAGCGCCCGGAAAGCTGCGGATATCATCAGCGCCAAAGGAGTGGACATTGTCGTCATTACATTAGGCTCTAAAGGGGCTTTGATTAAGGAGAACAACGAATATCATGAAGTTTCCGTCCCCAAAGTGAAAGCGGTGGATACCACTGCAGCAGGAGACACTTTCTGCGGAGCCTTATGCGTTGCTTTATCCGAAGATATGAATGTGCCGGATGCCGTAAAGTTCGCCAATAAGTGTGCATCCATCACAGTGACCCGTATGGGAGCGCAATCCTCCCTGCCTTATCGCAAAGAAATAGATGTTTTATAAATTATAACTTTAAAATCCAAATACCATGTTTATTGTCAACAGTTATTTATTAGCCGTTATTTTCTGCGTCGTCACGATGCTTTGTTGGGGTTCGTGGGGCAATACGCAGAAGCTTGCCGGGAAGACCTGGCGTTACGAATTGTTCTACTGGGATTACGTTATCGGTATCCTTGTCTTCTCCCTTCTTTTAGGATTTACGCTGGGCAGTACGGGAGACACCGGACGCAGCTTTGTTGAAGACCTGAAACAAATCAGTATGGAGAACTATGCAAGCGCTTTTGCAGGAGGAGTTATATTCAATTTATCCAATATCCTCTTGTCAGCTTCCGTCTCAATGGCCGGACTTACGGTAGCATTCCCCCTGGGAGTTGGCATAGCACTGGTATTAGGAGTTTTTGTCAACTACTTTGGTGAACCCAAAGGTGATGCGATGACTCTGTTCAGCGGCGTGGCGCTGGTGGTACTCGCCATCGTTTTCAATGCCATAGCTGCCGGAAAGATGAATAAGAAAGGAAGCAGTACAAACAAGAAAGGAATTATTATTGCCATTATTGCAGGCGTACTGATGTCCTTCTTCTACCGGTTTGTTGCCGCTGCCATGGACTTAAATAACTTCGAGTCGCCTACTCCCTCAATGGCTACTCCGTATTCGGCATTCTTTATATTCGCAATAGGTATCTTCATAAGCAATTTCGTGATCAACACCATCGTGATGAAGAAACCCTTCGCAGGTACTCCGGTAAGCTACAAAGAGTACTTCCAAGGCAAACTCAGCACGCACATGGTCGGAGTGTTGGGAGGAGTTATCTGGGGATTAGGTACGGCTCTGAGTTATATTGCAGCAGGTAAAGCCGGTGCGGCTATCTCGTATGCACTGGGACAGGGAGCGCCTATGATTGCCGCCTTGTGGGGCATATTCATCTGGAAAGAGTTCAAAGGTTCTTCCCGGACGGTAAATACCCTTTTGGCCTGTATGTTCGTTCTGTTTATATCCGGTTTAGGAGCAATTATCATCTCAGGAGCCAATTAACCGGCTTCTAATCGTTCTCATAATTAATGCTTTCTTTTTCTACTTTTCATTGAGCGAAAGAAGAAATTGCCTGAACTAAGAAACTCTTTTGATTTTCCTTACTGAACAAAATTAAAACAGTTTCTAAATATACATTTTTGTTCTACTAAAAAATTTTAATACATGAGACTAATTAAAACAATATTATTCTGCCTGTGCATGTGTTCATTTGACTTGTACGCACAAGTCAACGTCACAGGTATTGTAAATGATAACACCGGGGAAGCCCTCCCTGGAGTATCTATCCTGGCGAAAGACGGCGACCGTAGCTACGGCACCACCACCGATATTAATGGTAAATATCAGATTAACGTCAATCAAGGAGCCACTCTTGAGTTCAGTTTCATCGGCTTTACCACGCAGAAAGTGAAAGTAGGCACTAACAATGTCATCAACATCACCCTGCAACCCGAAAACACATTACTGGACGAAGTCGTAGTTATCGGTTACGGTACTGTAAAGAAGAAGGACTTACTGGGTTCCATATCTACCGTTAAAGAAGATGCCTTAGCCGAACGTGTTTCAGGCAATGTAGTGGAATCGATGCGCGGTTTGACTTCCGGTATAAAGATTACGAGCAGCGGACAACCGGGTTCCAATGCCAACATTACCATCCGCGGTTTAGGCAGTTTAACAAACAATAATCCGCTATTTATCATTGATGGAGCCTATGGCGGCAGCGACTTGGGAGTTAACGTGGAAGATATTGAATCTATCCAGGTACTGAAGGATGCCTCATCGGCAGCTATCTACGGTTCGCGTGCAGCCAATGGTGTTGTAATTATCACCACCAAACAGGGTAAAGAAGGCGACCTGAAAGTAAAGTTCGACTCCCAACTGACATTAAGCTGGTTGCCTCGTTACGACCTAATGGATGCTGAAACTTACAAAATCTACGATGACCGCGCCTATGACGAAGCTATGCTGGCAGGCGTATCAGGCATTATCAACCGCCAGAACCACTATGATGGGAATACCGACTGGCAGGACGAAATGCTGAGCACCGGTGCATTACAAAACTACAATGTCTCTCTGTCCGGTGGTTCCAAGACGGTGAAATACTACGCATCACTGAACCGTATGGTCGATGACGGTGCCTTGTTGAATACCAAATATGATAAATATGGCTTCCGCATTAATACAAGCGGACAGAAGGGTATCTTCTCCTATGGTGAAAACTTCTACTACACCAAATCGAACCGGAAAAACCTGAATGGTAATCCATGGAGTGACTTTATCGGTATAGCGCCAACGATTCCGGTATATGATGAAGCACATCCCGGAGGATACGGATATGGGGATGTAGAGCGGGCCAACACATACGGCTTGAACCCTGTAGCCATGCAAAATTTGTTTGTGCAGAACAACGAAGAAGAGTACCTGACAGGAAATATATACGGACAAATATCACTTTTCGGAATGTTTGATGCCAAACTGAACGTTGCCTATAAAAGTTATATGGGTATCACCAATTCGTTGCGTAAGAAAGGAAGCTGGACAATGGGACAAGGAGACGATGCAGCACACTTAGGTTACGACAGCGCCAAGAATCATGACATACTGATTGAGCAGACCTACAATTTCAAGCATAAATTCGGTAAGCACGATGTGAATGCCTTGTTCGGTATCACTTATAACAAGTTCCACGAAGAAAGACGCTGGATAACAAAGTTAGACCCGCTGATGGTGGGCGATAAGTACATTACTTCACTGGATTCCGCTACCGGAAATACCACCGCAGGCGGTAACTATGGCGAATCTGCCCTCATCTCCTACCTCGGACGAATCAACTACTCCTATGCCGACAAGTACTTGGCACAGATAACTGCCCGCCGCGACGGAACTTCCCGTTTGCCTAAAAACGATCGCTGGGGAAACTTCCTCTCCGTATCATTGGGATGGCGTATCAGCGGTGAAAAGTTCTTCGATGTATCCTGGATTGATGACTTGAAAATACGTGCCAACTATGGTACGCTCGGCAATAGCAGTATCGGCTACTGGGATTACCAAGCCACCATTAACACAGCTCCACGTGCAGTCTTCGGCAATCCGGAGAATGTACTGATAGGTATGACCCAATCACAATTAAGCAATAACAACCTGGTTTGGGAGAAGAAGACGACTGCCAACGTTGGTTTCGACCTCGTGGCACTGAACAACCGCCTGCGCGTCAGCGCCGAGTATTTTTACTCAAAAAGTGAAGACCTGCTGGTTTACCTGCCCATCCTGATGAGTTCGGGTAACGAGGGTGGTGCACCTGCAGTCAATGCGGGCAGCCTCGAAAACAGAGGTTTTGAAATGGAGATAGGTTGGAATGACCGGATACGCGATTTTGAATACTCAGCTTCATTGAATGTTTCCCACTTGAAAAACAAAGTGCGCGACTTGGGGTACGGACAAACCGTTTATAATACAAATCTGGCTAAAACAGTGATTGGTGAGCCTCTCGGCATGTGGTACCTCTACAAAATGCTTGGTATCTTCCAGTCCGCAGAAGAGATACAAAATTACGTAAATTCAGAAGGTAAAATTATCCAGCCCACCGCGCTGCCGGGTGATATCAAGTATGATGACTATAACGACGACGGTATCATCTCATCAGAAGACCGCCAGATAGTAGGCAGCCCCTGGCCTAAGCTCGAATTGGGCATAAACCTCGGCGCTTCCTACAAGGGCTTCGACCTGAGTATCAATGGCTATGGCCGTTTCGGACAAAAAGTATGGAACGGCTCGGCATCTGCAGCCGGCGATTTCGCCAACAACCAGAACAACTTTAACGGCATTATTCCCTGGACACAGGAACATCCGGTAAGCGACCGCCCGCGCATCGTATACGGAGACTCCCGCAATAGCCGGAGCGATCAGGATCGCTGGTTGGAAAACGGTTCGTTCTTCCGCTTGAGCGATATTACTTTAGGCTATACGGTTCCTGCCCGTTACATTAAGAAAATCGGTTTGGAAAGGCTCCGCGCATCAGTCACCTTGCAGAACATGGTTACCTTCACCGGATATTCAGGCCTGGATCCTGAATTTGCAGACGGTGGTATCTTCACCATGGGAGCAGATTATTGCTCGTTCCCCAACCCGCGTGCCGTACAGTTTGCTTTATCATTTACATTCTAAATACTGTCGATATGAAAAAGATAGCTCTATATATTATATGTGGCGCCACAGCGCTATTTACGTCGTGCGACCCATCCCTGCTCGACCTGCAAAATGAGAACACCCTGAGTACGGGCGTATTCTGGAAAACGGAGTCTGACATTGAGGCCGGTGTAATATCCGTATATGGCATGTTCTACCGTCAGGGAACATGGACGCGCAATATCTATACACAGATGATAGGTATGGCGGATGAAGGTGTCAGTTATGCCGGATGGACGGAACTGAACGAATACACCAAATTCATCTTTACCGACTATAACTTTGGGGAAACCAATACGAAAATCTATCGGGAACATTACACCGCCATCTTCCGTGCCAACCAAGTGCTGGACAACATAGGGAATATAACCTTTGCCGACGAAACGCATAAGAACGACCTGATAGGCCAGACCAAGTTCCTGCGCTCTTTCTATTACTTCTATCTGACCACTCTGTGGGATAACATTCCCCTCGTACTACAGACCTCGTCGGCTTCCGACAAGCCCATGCAAGCCAGTGCAGACGAAGTGCTTACCCAGATAGAAACCGACCTGGAAGATGCCATCACCAAACTTCCGACCACCCGCAACGCCAACAACTATGGCCGTCCCACGAAAGGTGCTGCCTACGGACTATTGGCGAAAGCCTATGCACAACACCATAAATGGGAAGACGCCCGCAGATGCCTTGAATGGCTCATCGACGGTGAAGGAAAGCAGCACTACGACCTTGTCCCCAACTGGGCCGACAACTTCAGCAACCAAACGGAAAACAACAAGGAGGCGCTGTATGAAATCCACTTCTCCCTGACCAACCGGGTAGGCTTCGACCAGACGGACAACTATCTGGACCCAAACGCACAGTTGGGTACACAGATTGAAATGAACCAAGCCCCTACCGGAATCGGCTGGAACAATATTGAAGCCAGACGCTGGTTAGTGGACTATTACAAACGCGAGCAAACCACGGACGGAAAGAATGACGTCCGCCTGTTCCATACCTTGTGGTACGATGGAGCCGCATCCGACTTCCCCGAATATCCGAACCAGTTGATCTACGGAGCTCCTTGGAACAGCGACTGGGGTAATCGCGTGTTCATCAAAAAGTACAGCACCGACGCTTCCCCTATATATTACTGGAACGACAACAATTTCCGTTCATTGCGCTATGCAGATATGCTGCTGCTTTACGCCGAAGTGCTCAACGAACTGGGTACTACCCCGTCTGCCAAAGCCATCGAATGCCTCAACCGTGTGCGCAACCGTGTAAACTTGCCTGATATAGAAAACAGCACTTACTACAACGCCCCCCAGATTACCGGTAATAAAGATGCCTTCCGCGAACATCTGAAGATTGAACGCGCTCTGGAACTTGCCATGGAATGTGTACGTTGGGTTGACTTGAAGCGCTGGGGCATCGACAACACTGCCAAACTGGACGAATTGAAAGCCCGCGACAGCGACTTCAATAATTTCATCATCGGGAAGTCCATCCGCATGCCTTTACCGCAAAGCGAAGTAGACAACAACCCGAATCTGAAACAAAATGATCAATATTAATCAAAGACATCTGAGTTATGACTAAAACAAGATATTTATTGATAGGAGCAGTCATATCACTGCTGACTTTATGGGGATGCGGCAACGATTCCGACTATGTAATCGGAAGTAATCCCAATGAATTTGCCATAAACCCGATAGCCATACCCGTAAGCGCGGATGGTGGAACATACGAACTGACAGTTACCGGTAATGAATCCTGGACAGCCAGGTTAACCGGTTCCAACAGTTCGGCACAGGGCTGGTGTACACTGAGCACAACTTCGGGCACTGGCAAGACGGTAATCACGCTCACTGTATCACCAAGTACCTCCTTCGTTAAAAATCGCTCTATCCTCATCGAAGTAAGCGGCGGCAACAAGACCTTGAAATCCAAAGTACTGCAAGAAACCATGGTATTGAGCGAAGACGAAGTACTGATAAACGGCATGGTATGGTCTACCAAGAACGTAGACGCTCCCGGAACTTTCGCAAGCGCTTCCGACGAGATAGGAAAGTTGTACCAGTTCAACCGCAAAGTGGGTTATCCCGCCGGCCCGCAAGATGACCCCGCACCGGCCAACTGGCCTGCCGGCTACACAAACGACGGCACCAACTGGCTTCCTGAAAATGACCCTTCCCCCGAAGGTTGGCGGGTGCCTACCACAGAAGAAATGGCAGCCTTATGGGAAAAGGGTGCTACATGGGTGACAGCCGCCCAAACCGGATTCAGGGTTGACGGAATGATTATCGGTGTAGATGCAGCCACGGCCCAACGCGCCACCAAGGATAATCTGAAACAGTTGGGATGCCTCTTCCTGCCCCAAAGCGGCTGGAGAAGTGAAGCCGGACTAATGGACCGCACATGGCTCTGTGCAGTACGCACCGCCAATGCATTAAACCCCACGCATGGCGGCATGTCACTGGGAGATGCGGGCGGATACCGGGATACATGGGGCTGGGGCGACGGACAAAAGCCCCGGGCAGGCATGATACGCCCGGTTAAGAACATTCAAGTAGAAGATTAAAGGCAATTAAACTTCCTTACCTCTGTTGCAACAAGGTAGTATCTTTTGCAACAGAGGTAAAGGAAACAACCATATAAACAGCTAATATCATGAAATACTATAAGTTATGTCTATACCTCGCCGCAGCCATCCTCCTTGGATGCAAAAGCAGCAACGACAACAAACCGCATACCATCAGTCCGCAGATACAATATGAGTTCAGCGGAGGTGCGGGACACTATAACTATGCTCCGAGCATCATCCAAGACCAATACGGCATCCGTTACGGGTTCATTTGCGAGAACCGGGACCCGTTTAAGATAGTGGACTATGTTTATCTGTATAAAGGAATCCCCACAGAGAAAGGCTACGTATGGCAACCCGGTACACAAATTGTAGAACCTTCCGAAAGCGGATGGGACAACTGCCATATCTGCGACCCTGACGTACGCGAGTTCAAAACAACCTATAAAGGGGAAACCTACAACTGGATTATGACCTATCTGGGCGTAGACCGTTGGGACTGTAACCATAACCAGATAGGTCTTGCCATCTCTAAAAACATCGAAGGCCCTTATATTAAGTTCGACCAAAACCCGCTGGTAGCCTATCAAGATACCACCAAATGGGGTGTAGGACAAAGTACTACAATTGTCAAGGATTCCACTACCATACAGCTATTCTATACATCAACCACAGAAAACGGACCTTTCTGTATGCGAGAAATCAAGTTGGACGACTTAGATAATATCGTATCAGGCGAAGAACAGAATGTACCTTTCATTGGTAGCAACAGCTACCCCGCCATGTCTGAAAAAAACATCTACATGGTATCTGAAACCCGTGTATCTCCCATTACAGAGATACCAACTTGGGTAGGCGATGTATCCCGCTTAGCTTACAAACCAAGAGCCGAAGGGTTGTTCACCGAAGAAGACGGCTGGATTAAAATAGGACATGTAGGACCGGAAGAAACAGGATTCCCGCGAAACCATAACCCGGGCATCCTGACGGACACGAAAGGTTATATGCTCAGTGATGACGAACTGGTGATGTACTTCACCCCCGCCATGACGGGAGAGAATTGGTTATGGTCTTATGACCTGTACTCGGCGACATTTAATCTAAAAGATTTCCCTTTCACCGAATAATTAACTTCTAAAACATACTGTTATGATCAAGAACAAACTTTATTTATCAGGCATATTTATACTGGCCTTGTTGTCCTGCACTTCCTCCGGGAAACAGCAGAAAACTGAAGTCGCTTCAAGCGCAGAAAAGATTATCCTGGAAACGGACATCGGTAATGATGTGGACGATGCCCTGGCACTGGACATGCTCTACAAGTATATGGATGCAGGAGATATTGATTTATTAGGCATCATGATAAACAAGGAAGGCAGCTATCCCGCCGAGTATACGGACATCATGAATACCTGGTACGGTTATCCTCAAATACCCATCGGTATCATACACAACGGAGCGGACTGTGAGAATGATGCCACAAACTATGCCAAAGCCGTATGCCTGATACAGGATAAGAACAACGAACCGGCATTTAAACGCTCTTTAAAAGGCGGTTATGACCAACTACCGGAAGCCCATCTCCTCTATCGCAAGGTACTGGCGCAACAGCCGGACAGCTCCGTTACGATTGTCTCCGTAGGTTTCTCTACCAACCTTGCACGCCTGCTGGATACTCCGGGCGACGAATACTCGCCTTTGACAGGCAAAGAACTGATTGCCCGGAAAGTAAAACTGTTGTGTACCATGGCAGGATGTTTCAATAACCCCGAGCTGTATGAATACAATGTTGTGAAAGATATTCCGGCAGCAAAGAAAGTGTTTGCAGAATGGCCCACTACGCTGGTAACTTCTCCCTTCGAGGTAGGTATCGCCATCAACTACCCCGCCACCAGTATTGAGAACGATTTCCAATGGGCACCGATGCATCCGGCAGTGGAAGCTTATAAGAGTTACCAGAAAATGCCGTACGACCGTCCGACGTGGGATTTAACTTCGGTACTGTATTCTGTTGAAGGTACTTCCTTCTTCACCGTTTCACCCGCAGGCAAGATAAGCGTAACGGATAAAGGTTCTACGGAATTCACACCCGATGCAGCCGGAAACCGTTATTACCTCACAGTAGATTCCACTCAGGCAGAGAACATCAAGCAGCACTTCGTCAAGCTCGTTACCAAACAACCTGCTCACTTTACGAAATAACAGATACCATGGTCAGACATCTATTCTACATTATCGGGATATGGCTATTCTGTTCCTGTTCGGACAGCACACCGGAAGAAAAGCCACCTACCCCTCCCAAACAGACTACTACCACAACCATCAGTGAGCCGGAGTTTGTCTTCGGCTTCCTGGGAGAGGATAAGTATTCTTATTGTCCGAGTGCATTGAAGCAAGAGGATGGCAGCGTACACCTGTTTTTCTGCGGAAACCCGGAGAACCGGATTATGGTTGATAACATCTTCCATATAAAAATCAATCCGGACGGCTCGCAGACTGCCCCTAAAAGCGTACTCCAACCGGGTGTTGCAGGTACATGGGACGACCATCATACCTGCGACCCTTCGGTCATCGAAGGTCGTTTCAGTTGGAACAATACGACTTACAGATACGCCATGTTCTTCCTCAGCAATATGTACGGAGTGTATTACAATGAAATCGGCATAGCATTCAGCAATAGTCTGGATGCCGACAGTTGGGTGAAATACCCGAACCAGATTGTAAGGAAGACGTGGTCGGGCAATGCAGACCAGGAGATTGGTGGTGGCGGAAAGTCGTGGGGAGTAGGACAACCGTCCGCAGTATCTTTAGACAAACAAGGAAAGGTGTTACTGACTTATACCATCGGCGATATCGGCGGCACGCGAATAGCATGGGCTGAGGCCGACTTCAGCAACATGGATAACTACACCATAAACACACCCATGACTATCGTGCAAAGCGGATTGTCGGCTATTGACAACCAATCAAGGGATTACACCTGCAATTCTGAATTCGCCATCAACCAAGAGACGGATAAAATTGTCATGATACGCCCCGTGCAACCCATGCCCGGTGATTACCCCGCTTACCTGAACAGTTCGCTGGAAATAGACTACATGAATCTTTCGGATTTCATGAATCAGAGCGGTAGTTGGACACCCATATACCGAATTACCCCTGCCGATACAGGCTATCCGAGGAATCATAATGCAACGCTACTGAGGGATAACTTCGGACACATACAGGATTGGGAAGAACCGGTTTTCTACTTTACAGTTAGTAAAGCTGCACCCGATGTGCACCCTTCGGGCAGCAACCATGCCGAATGGACATATCATATCTGGAAAAGCAAAATAGTGAAAAGCCAATAAGTTGGCTTAGCCTGTATTATTCATATTGCAGGAGTTAGCCTGCATTATTCATAAGTGTCTCGTCATAAATGAAGAATTTAGCGGTGGGAATGATTAATAGATACCCATTCTTCGCTAAACTCTCATTTATAGTAAAAATAATTATTACGAAGTACTTACACTATGAATAATACAGGTTAAAGGAGTTATCGCCGTACTAAATTCGTGTCTGCCCCGTACCAGGGCCGTGTCAAAGCATTACCAACTCCGTACCCGCTCCGTATAAAGGTACC
>NZ_DBDF01000114.1 GCF_002293435.1 Bacteroides sp. UBA939
GACGCACTAAGCCGAATGCTTACATTAGTTCTGCGCTATAATGCTGCAAGGTGTTAATCACTCATCACTCATCCTTAGTCACTCTCTCACAACGCCTTCTTATACAAATCCAAAATAATTTCTTTCGTCACCTCACGAGGGTTACCCGGCGTACAAACATCGGCAATGGCAGCAGTAGCTAACCTGTCAAGGTCGCTCTCCTTGATGCCCAGTTCAGAAAGATGTTGCGGTATGCCTACTCTTACAGACAGCGCTCTTACGGCGTCCACAGCCATGCGGGCAGTTTCTTCCTTGCTTTTTCCTTCTTTATATACACCCATCGCTTTGGCAATCTCCGTATATTTGTCGAGTGCGGCAGGTGCATTGAACTCCATAACGATAGGCAGCAGCAATGCATTGGCCACTCCGTGGGGAATATCGAAAATAGCGCCCAGCGGATGCGCCATACCGTGAACAACTCCTAAGCCTACGTTAGAGAATGCCATTCCGGCAATATACTGCGCCACAGCCATACCGTTACGAGCTTCGGCATTAGTCGGCTCAAATACTGCTGTCTCCAGATAACGGGCAATCATTTCGATGGCCTTAATCTCGAACATGTCGCTCATTTCCCAGGCTCCTTGGGTTATCAGACCTTCAATGGCGTGTGTCAGTGCATCGAGTCCCGTGGCGGCAGTCAGACTTTTAGGTAAAGTGTACATCAACTCGGCATCTACGATGGCTATTGCCGGAATATCATTAGGGTCTACACATACCATTTTCTTTTGGTTTACTTCGTCGGTAATCACGTAGTTGATGGTTACCTCGGCAGCAGTTCCCGCAGTGGTGGGCAGTGCAATGATGGGCACGGATTTCTTTTGGGTGGGCGCTACGCCTTCCAGAGAAACCACATCGCTGAATTCGGGATTGTTGGTGATGATGCCGATAGCCTTTGAGGTATCAATAGAAGAACCGCCGCCAACAGCAAGAATAAAATCGGCGCCGGATTCGGCAAATGCCTTCACACCGGCATTTACGTTGCTGACTGTGGGGTTGGGCTTGATATCACTGAACACGGTGTAAGGAATGCCGGCTTTGTCCAGTACGGACAGCACTTTGTCGGTCACGCCGAACTTAATCAGGTCTTTGTCAGTAGATACAAAAGCTTTTTTCAAGCCGAGACGTTTGATTTCTTGTGGGAGAACTTCGCGGGCACCCGGCCCGAAGTAGGATACTTCGTTCAAGACGAATCTGTTAATCATAATACGTTCATTTAAACTCCGCAATGTTTTTAGTATTGAACTTGCGGAGGGTTAATACTGTAATTTGTTTCGACAAAGTTAGAAAAATCCTGCGAGAAAAAGCAAAGCATTCTGATTTTTGTAGTATTCAGAATGCTTTTATGGTCAGAATGATGAATATATATATAGTGATTCATCTTCCTTTTGAGGAACTATACTTTTTAGGCTTTGCGAAATGAACTGATATGGGCAACAGACTATCCAAACGAGCTTCTGAAACTCCACCCAATTGCTCTGATATTTCAGCACGCACTTGTAAATAAGCCTCTTTTATCGCCCGAAGATAAGAAGTAACGGCATCTGCTGACGAACCTTGGTCGTACATGGTAATTAATGGGGGAATCTGATTTGTTTTTTTCTTCACAGATTCTTCATAGTCTTTTTTTAATATGTCTGTAAGACGGGCTGACAAAGTTTTCACATCATTGATCTTTTCGCCATCCAACATTATCCGATTCTGCATATTCACAACAATACTATGAGCATCTCCCTCCTTAATTATAATAGTTGTATAAACTTCTTTTCTGCCGACAGTAGTTGTATAAACTTCTTTTCTGCCGACAGTATCTTTTCTTTCGGCAGCATCTTTAGCCTTGTGTTTGAAGAAAGCCTTCAATTGTTCCAATTCACTTCTTGGAATCGAATCCTGTTCTACACTTGCAGGGGTCATCACCTGCTCCACTGTTTCCTTAACTTCCGGCCGCGCAAACGCATAGAGCGTTCCGGCAGCCACAGGCACGAAGAGCAATAGCTTCAAACGTGCCCAATTGTTTGTTCTTCTTTTTAACATCATTGTGATACGGTTTTTAAGTTTACTGTGATTGAAACCGCAAGCCATAGAGTAGAGCCTTGTACCTACGGAATTCTTCACCAATAAAAGTTGATATTGAGTTGCATCGATGCCATGATTGATAACGCCGCTATCGGCTTCATATTCGTGCACTTCCCGGAGTTCACGCATCAGCAGCCATGCGGCAGGGTTGAACCAATGGAATATGACGAGACATTCCATCCAAAGCAGATCCAATGTATGCCGGTGCTGCAAATGTATCTGTTCATGCAATAATATTTCTTCGGGATTCTTCTCGTAATCCTTCTCAGATAAGACAATTGTATTTCCCCAACTGAAAGAGATAATCTTTTCCGGGCAGATGATTAGCCTGTACTTTCCATACTTGTGAACAGGGAAACGGTGTATGAGCCGATACATACGGATGGTGGAAAGTAGAAAGGAAATAAATACCACTAAAGCTCCCAGAAAGTAACAGCCACCCAGAAGCAAGGTCACTGGAATGACGGACATTACATTGCCACGAGATGATTCTATGATTCCACCCTCTGATTCTACAGAAATACTTGTCTCCTCTAATGGAAATTCTTTACCGGTAATTCTCTCTTCAACCGTACCGGCTTCTTTTGCCGTCAACAGGTTTCTAACGGTAGTTACAGGCAACTGCAAAGGCGTATATTGAGAAATATCTATTTGCATTAATGGCAACAAAGTACAAACTACCGTTCCCATCATCAGCAACAGGCGATTCGTACGGAAAAGCGTGTCGTTCCTGAAAAACAACCTGAACAAGAAATACAGGATGAACAGGCACAAGGTCGACTCAAATATATAGAATAATATGGTTCCCATGATATATGCGTTTATCAGGCAGAGTATTTATCCCTTTGTTGTTTTAGCCTCAATGCGTGCAATCAGAGTTTTAAGCTCATCTACCGACATGCCTTCTTCTTCAATAAATGCAGACACAACATTGGTGTAGGAGTTGTTGTAGTATTGAGCTACAACATCATTCAACGCAGAGCGCTTATAGTTTTTATCAGATACAGTCGCATAATATTGATAGGTATTACCATAAGGTCTGTACTTGACGAAACCTTTTTCCTCTAATCCACGCACCAAAGTAGACACTGTGTTATAATGTGGTTTCGGCTCTTCATAAAAAGCCAGCAACTCACGAACAAACATAGGCCCGTGTTCCCAAAACATTCGCATGATTTCTTCTTCTTTTGCAGTCAATCGCTTCATAGCTTTTCTATTTTACAGGAGTGAACGATGCAAAGATAAGAATAAGTTTATAACAAACAACTATATATATAAGTTATTCAACTAATAAATATAGTAGTTTAACTAATATTATAACTTTGCCGACAGGGAAAGGTACAGAGTTGGAAACTGCTACTCA
>NZ_DBDF01000034.1 GCF_002293435.1 Bacteroides sp. UBA939
TAGAGTTATGATTAATAGGTATTTGTTTTACCTACCACCTCCCCCCTGACGGGGTACTCCTCCTCCCAGGAGGAGGAGAATAGAGATACCACTAATAATCAACAAGCAAAACTTTATTCAGTATATAAATTCGCATAGTTTTCCGCCATTTTAATATAATCAAAGTTTGTAAGCGCATATTCTCTGCCCTTATCAGAAACCCGCAAAGCCTCTTCATAGTTACTTATTATTTGCTGTAACATCCGGCAGAGATTATCCGCATCACCACACATGAAATAATAACCGAATGCGCCTTCACCTATAACTTCTAACGGAGCCGCCAGGTTTGATACAAGTACAGGAATCCCGGCTACCATCGCTTCTGCGATAGTAAGCCCAAAACCTTCACTTAGCGAAGGTTGTACCAATAGCTGATAATCACATAAATGCCGGTATATCCATTTTATATTGCGATATCCTAAGAAACGTACCTGATTCTCTAAATTTAGTTTTCCGGTCATTTCCATTAGGTATCCGTAAGAACTGCCATCACCGACAAAATCAACAGTCACGTAGGGAGAAGACAATTTATGCAGAGCTTCCAATAACAGGTGTTGCCCCTTGACTGTATGTTCCAATCTACCGACTTGTACAATACGGAAGTTTGGTTTACTGCCGGAAGCATCTCTTTTCACATGTTGAATTGCAGATGTCGAGATACCGTTATATACCATATCCGGTTTCATAAAACCTCTCTTCTCCGTATTGCAAGCCACTGCTTTGGAAATAGCTACTGTCCGGTCGTATCGCTCAATCCCCGTTAACGGCAAATCAGTTGCATGGATAGTTAATAGCGTATAATAAAAACGGCTGATTGGAATATAAAGAACCGCATCCGCATCATGTATATGGAGAACATCCGGACGAAATTTCAAAATACACCAATTCAGCCGTAGCACATCAAAAATATTACGGCTTCCTTTTTTCCGATTGATACAAAACTGTGGTATCCGGTCATCTAACTCATCCAATAAATCTTGAGAATATAGATTGTTGATAATGCATAACCCTACCCGATTCCTTTTCACCTGATGGTTAGCCAGAGTAATCACCATGCGCTCAGCGCCACCTGCATTGAATGAATATATTATGTGTAGAATCCTCATTTTATTTTCTTTAGCAAGTAAAATATACAGGTTATAATAATGACCGCTTTCAATGTCTCCGTTACTACCTCTGTCTCTGCATATCCGTTAGCCCCTTTTTGCATAATGAACCAATAATACATGGTACAAGTCAGCAGGTTTGCCGGTATCATAATCATACCGTACACTTTTACTTTTTGCAATGCATATAGCATACGGGAAGATACGGAGATAATAATGGAAAAGGGAATACCGATAATCAAGATACCCAAAATATCAATAAATAGAGAAATATTTTCGGAAGTCATTGCTCCCTGTCCAAAGAATATTTCGATGATAGGTATGCGGAATAAGAAGAACAAGACAGCGCCCACTACACTCAGTAAAACAGTTTTTCCGGCAACAGATATGAACGTCCGGCGCATTTCCCTTAAAGCACGTAACGAATATAGTTCACTTAGTTTGATTTGCAGCACTGCAAACAATTGAACCAATAGATTCATCGGCGCCTGGAGCAGTTTGGTAGCGTAAGTCACTACGGTTATTGTTCCCGGATAAAACATGGAAAGCAGATATAAAGGGAACATCGCAGTAAAAGCCACAACAGAATGATTAACAAATACAGTACTGATATCACTGAAACTTCTTCTAAGGTGAGTAAACGAAAAACAAGCGTAACTCCACGATAAATTACGCTTCATGAAGATTACCAACCATATAAAGTTAATGAACGTGGCAACACTGAAACCAATAGACAAAGCAGCGACACTCCAATATTCATGAAACAGTATAACGAAAACGATAATAAACAAATTGTTTATTACGGCTATCAACTGAGGAAATGTGAAATATTTATGTGATGCCAGTATTTCAGCATAAACAATATTGAATATATATGGCAGAGATGCCGGCAACAGTATATATAATAACCGGATATGTTCACGAATATCACTTTCCGAAAAATTAGATAAGAGGCGAACACTGTTTTCGCCTGCAGCCGCTGCAATAATGATAATCAGAATTATGATGCATGAGATAGTATATAAAAAGGCGTTTAAGTAACTATTTTCCTCGTGAGCTGAGAATTGATTGCGTAACTGCATCGAACGGGGAATCAAAACCGACGAAACAATGGCCTGAATAATTTCGCACCCAGCAATAATACCGCCGAATAAGTAAAAATAGATATCTGTTCCCGTTCCTGCTCCCAGATAATACGCAATCAGGAAGTTCTGAATAAAAGCGATGAATTTTACCACAACACTCAGGCCGGCGGAGTATATCGCCCCTTTCTTATATGTGTCCGTGCGAAGTTTCATGGCTATATTTCATTTCTTTAAGAGTAATGGCTGTAATAATCAGGATAAATAATCCACGATTATGAGTAAAGGTAGTGTCGGCAATCCCTTCGATAAGGAAGAATAAAAAAGATAATAACAGTATCATCCACTGTTTCCGGTTGTGAGCAGAAACACAACAATACCCTTTACGAAGAATAAGCACCCAAAAAGTAATATACAAGATAACACCCGCAATCCCGAATTGAGCTAATGAAGGATAAAAAGCGTCACATATAAAGAAGCCTGTACTACGGGATATACCCCACAATTGGTCGATTCCATAGATTTCATAGATTGCCGAGTAATACTCTCCCGACGCATAACTTCCAAAACTGCCCAAACCACTGCCGAATGGAAAATAATCATATAGAATACGTCCGGATGTAAGCATCATGGCGGGACGGCTCCACATTTCGCGGGAGTTCATCATACCATCTACATAGTACAGAATTATTTTATCTCTAACCAACCATACAACAAGAAGAAATAAGCAAAATACGATCCCGGAATCTTTCCAGCTAAAACGCAACTTCCCTCCTGATTTACTATATATCAATAGAAATACGGCTATAAGCCAAAAACCATAAAACTTGGAACGCGTAGAGAAAATACCTGCACTGAGCAATAAAACAAAAACAAGTACATCACTCCATGTGTACGTACTGCAATAGAGGAACAGGAAAGCCGTAGCCGTAGCCGCTGTAGCCAAACGGGAAGGATGTCCGAATACGGGATAAATATGATTCGTCAATCCTACAATTACGATCAGTCCTCCTATGATTAAGCATAGAATACATATAAAACGCTTTTGAGCCGATGTTAATTGAGGAGCAATCAGATAAGCGCAATAAAAGCCAATGAATGGTTTGATTTGGATTAGCAAATCCTTAATTATAGCTCCGGATACATTTGAATGAATTATAAACGAATAAATCGTATAAAACAGAAAGATACAGATGATAGTCATAATAGGTATAGCTTCTCTCCAATTCTTTCGTTCCCACAGTATCAGGGCGGCAAAAAAAGCGAGAAACAATGCCAGCAGTTCGTCTGTGTACTTAAATCCGATGCAATCATAAAGTATAACCCCAAAGATATAGCCCATTACCAAAAAGATAAAGAACAGGTTATTCTTTGAGAATACCAATGAGGACATAACAATTATTTTTTGGTAAATATAAATACCCGCAGACTAATAGCTATTAATGAAATAATACATGCTATTACAAATGCAATAGATAACACAACGGCTTTTCTCGGATAAACCGCTTTTGCTGAACTATATGCCGCATCCACTACCCTGCCAGCCTGCTCATCCGGCGAATTCACCAATTCCTTCTCTTGCAACTTCTGCATGAGAAAAAGGTATATCGTTTCCTTTATTTTCTGCCGGCGTTTCATTTCAATATACTCCCGTTCCTGTGTGGGTAGAGCGTTCAACCGGTTACCGAACGTATCGTTCTTCTTTTTAATTTCTTCCAGGCTCACACGAATGCTTCTTCGGGCGGCATCTATAGCCTCCATCAGCATTTTTCGTTGTTCCGTTAATTGCGTATCTGCAAGAGTCAAAGCCGGATTGCCTTTTTCGGAAGAAAGGAGCAAACGCTGACGGTCAAGTACCAACTGGTTGTAAAGCGTGATTGCTTTATCCCCTACTCCTTCGATTATCGGAACGGATGCATATTCATTTTCCGGATTTTTCATATACTCCAGTACATAATCCAGCATCTTTAACCGGGCTTCCGTTCCTAAAATAGCACTTTCCAATTCTCGTTGTCCAGAGATAGCAGCGTTGGCATACAACGCCGGTTCGGGAATGTTATTCTGCTTTTTGTAAGTTTCAATCTCATGCTCCAGATAGACAAGTTCCGCAGTAACAGAGTCTAAGCGTTCCTTTACGAAATTAGCGTTCTGATTAGTCTCTTTCACTTTAACATTGCGGGAATATTGGTTGAAGGCCGCCATCAACGTATTCAGAAAATCACAACCGCGCTGCTTATGTTCATTGTCAAAACTCAGTAATATTATATCTGAAACAGTTTCCTGCGCTCCGGCATACACGTCTTCGTATAAATCTTCATATACTTTCTGGAGTGGAGTAATTTGGCAGGTAATTGTTTGTTCTCCGGTAATTGCCATATCTTTATTCGGAACAATCATGATTGCCCCGACCGGCAGTGACATACGAAAAGGCAACAATTGTTCTTGCAATTTTACGGTTTCAAACAGTTTCGACTCTATTTTTGCTGATTGTATTTTACCGTCCGATAATGTCAATTTCATTTTTACAGGCTCACTGACAGTATCCAGAAACTGTTCGGGAAACAGAAAACTGATTGGGCTGTCCTTCCCATAAAGCAATACATTCTTCAGTCCGCGGCGTTGACGCACTTCAACCTGATATCCGGTTTGAAGAATAGCTTCCGTTATGTTGGTACGCGACATTAATACAATGACTTCATCTTCAACGCTGATACCCGAGTTGCTACCGCCCAATAAAGCGCCTATGCCACTGTTCTTCAGCATCTTCAATTCGGACATCATTCCCTGGTTGTCATTTACCAATTGCATCCGCGCCGTGAATTCATATTTCCGGGGTGTAACCAACACAAAAAGTATGGCGCCAATCAGACACACAAAGCCAATTGGAATATAGATTTTCCAGTATCCGAAGAATTGTTTCAAGAGCGTTCCGATATGTATGTTTTCGTCGTTCATAAACTGAGGGGAATTACTTAACCAATAATGCAATAGCCAGTGACGCCAATACCGACAAAGCACTGATTACAGTGGATGCCAGCGATATATTGAATTGCCCGCTTTGGCTATACTTGGCATTTCCTTTCCTTGCCTTATTCGGTTCTACATAGAGGACATCGTTTTGTTGCAGATAGTAATAAGGAGATGTCAGCGTCCCGGCAGATGTAAGGTCGAAACGGTGAAACTCCTTTTTCCCATTATTGTCACGAATCAGAAGTACGTTGGTGCGATTGCCGTAAATGGTGAGGTCTCCTGCCAGTCCGAGCGCATCGAGGACGGACAAACGTTCATTGGGCACATTTACCGTTCCGGGTCTGTTTACTTCACCCAGCACGGAGACTTTGAAGTTGCGTATCTGTATCGTGACAATCGGAGATTTGACGTAAGCGGAAACTTTCTCAGTCAGCACATCTGTCAGTTCATTCCGTGTCATACCGGCAATATGCAACTTTCCAAGTACCGGGAAATCAATCTCACCGCCGGAGTTAACCAGATACGTATGAAGCACGGGCGTAGAAACCACATTGGTTTCTCCCGGAGCCAGATAACTGGCAAGTGGCATATTGAATGCTGCAACTGCGCTGGGGTCTGTACCCGACACGATTATGGATAGTTGGTCATCGGGTGCTATACGTGGAGCGTAATTCACCGGTTCCCCGGCAATAGCTGCCGGTTGATTATCCAAATCCTGAAAATAGGTAATGCTATTGTCTGTTGTTTTACACGACACCAACAATAAGAGCGAAAGGACAGGTACCAGCGTTTTAATCTTCATTTTATATATTATCATGATTGGTCACAAAAATAATCCTTTTATGTCAATAAACGTTAGTCTTACTGGTTTATTGTTCGATTTGTCCCTAAATACCATCTTTCATCCGCAGATGACGCAGATTACACGGATTTAGGTTTTAAATAAATCCGTGTAATCTGCGTCAT
>NZ_DBDF01000137.1 GCF_002293435.1 Bacteroides sp. UBA939
GTGCCCAGAACAGGACTCGAACCTGCATGCCTCTCGACACACGCACCTGAAACGTGCGCGTCTACCAATTCCGCCACCTGGGCTTTAGGCTATGCAATCTATATTGAGCGGAAAACGAGACTCGAACTCGCGACCCTAACCTTGGCAAGGTTATGCTCTACCAACTGAGCTATTTCCGCGATTGCGGATGCAAAGGTAGATATTTTCCGTAAACCTGCAAACATTCCGCTCATTTTTTCACGAAGAAAATATACATCCACCCGGATAGGGGCAACAGACTTGTGATTATCAACTCATTCGGTCGCGATAATCCTCATAAGAGAACCGCTTGAAAACTACCGCTTTGCCTTCTTTTGTCCACATCGCAATTGCAGGATGATGAATTCCGTTGAACATATTTGTTTTTACGATGGTATAATGTATCATATCCTCAAATATGATTCGTTCTCCGATATGCAATTCATGATCGAAGCTCCAATCGCCCATATAGTCACCGCTCAAACAAGAATTACCTCCTAACCGGTACACGTGACGGCCGCTGTCATTACCTATTTGGGCGCCACGCACGGTAGGCTGGTAAGGCATTTCAAGACAGTCGGGCATGTGGCAGGTAAAACTGACATTCAGGATGGCTGTGCGAATGCCGCGACTTTCCACAATATCCACTACTTCGGAAACCAGCACACCGGTTTGCCAGGTAAAAGCAGAACCCGGTTCCAGGATAATGCGCAAGTGCGGATAACGGGCGCGCAAATCTTTCAACATCCGAACTAAATGCTCCACATTGTAATCCTTATGCGTCATCAGATGGCCTCCTCCTAAATTCAACCATTTGATTTGCGGGAACCAGCAAGAGAATTTCTCTTCCAAATGTTGCAACGTCCGTTCCAATTCGTAAGATGAGGATTCGCAATGGCTATGACAGTGGAAGCCTTCAAGTCCGTGCGGCAAAATTCGGGGTAACAAATCGGCGGTTATTCCAAAGCGGGTTCCGGGAGCGCAGGGATTATAAAGTTCCGTTTCTACTTCCGAATATTCCGGGTTGACACGGATGCCACAGGAAATACCGCTCTTCTCTTCTTCTACCACAGGATGGAAACGGTGGAATTGCGCCAAAGAGTTGAACGTGATATGGCTGCTGCAACGCATAATTTCGGGAAAATCGGCTTCGGTATAAGCAGGAGAATATGTATGCGCCTTACTGCCGAACTCTTCGAGCGCCAGTCGTGCCTCGTAAACAGAACTTGCCGTAGAATGATCAATATACTCCCTGAATACCGGAAATGAGCGCCACATAGCAAAGGATTTGAATGCCAGAATAATTTCCACGCCCGCACGGTCGGCAACACTTTTTATCAATGTGAGGTTCTTTCTCAACAACTCTTCATCCATGATGTAGCATGGAGAAGGCAAACAAGCGAAATCTATCATATTTTTTATTTTAACCAATAACTTTAAAACGGGCAAAACGCAACAATAGTTGTTTGTCGCCCGCATTTTTGAAACGAATAGTGGCTTTGGCATTGTCGCCTTCACCTTCTACATTCATCACTTCTCCCAATCCGAAACGTTCGTGCTCAATAAGTTGTCCCGGTTCTAACTTCATAATAGAGCCGGAGGTAGCGCCTGAAGCGGAAACCGAAGCTGTCGTGGAAGCCGGTGCAACGGCAGATGTTGAAGTATTTGTTACCCGTTTCAGATTACGCGGCACACTCGGAGCGATAATCGGCTGTTTGGGACGTTGGGGTAAATGTGAAAAAGCGCCGCTGCTTTCCCTGCGGGAATATCCGGGTTCTTCATTTTTTTTATGGCCGGTACCGGATTCCTGCGGTAAGCGCAGAAAGCGGATATCGATGTCTTTCAAGAAACGGCTTGGACTGCCGAATTCCATCTTCCCGTACCGGAAGCGAGTCCGGGCATACGACAGGAAACAATGTTCTTCCGCACGGGTAATGGCAACATAGAATAAACGCCTTTCCTCCTCCAAAGCACGTGGAGAGTCGCCGGTCATAATGCTGGGAAAAAGATTTTCTTCCATACCCACTACAAATACATTCTTAAACTCCAATCCTTTTGCAGAATGGACGGTCATCAGCGTTATCTTCTCGTCGTCTCCATCTTTATCAGAGTCCTGGTCGGTAAGCAGTGATACTTCCGACAAGAAGTCCGACAATGAAATATTCGGGTTACCTTCTTCCTGGCGTTGTGCACAAAAATCACTCAGACCGTTAGCCAACTCTTCAATATTTTCCTTACGGCTCAAACTTTCCGGCGAATTATCCAGGAATACGTCATTGATAATGCCGGATTGCCGGATAATCTCCGTACCAATTTCATAAGCATTCTTCTCCGGCACATCCTTAATGAAACATATTATTAAATCACGAAAACCTTGTAGCTTGGTAAGCGTACCTTTATTGAAATTCAATCCATACGTCGACGGCGTAAGAAGCACAGACCAAAGGCTAACGTTATTTTCCGTGGCGGCAGTGATAATCTTGCCAACCGTAGTATCGCCAATGCCGCGTGCAGGATAATTAATGATACGCTTAAAGGCTTCCTCATCATTAGGATTGACCACCAACCGGAAATAGGCTATCACATCTTTGATTTCCTTACGCTGATAGAACGATAAACCGCCATAAATACGATAAGGCATTCCTCGCTTACGCATGGCTTCCTCAAACACACGGCTCTGTGCATTAGTACGGTAAAGTATTGCAAAATCAGAGTAGGCATAATCCTCTTTCCGGCGTAATTCGGCAATCTTATTGACCACAATATCCCCTTCTTCCACATCGCTGTAAGCCTGGAACACACCGATAGCTTCACCTTTTTCTTTTTCGGAGAATACCTCTTTACGTATCTGCCACTGATTCTTTTCTATCAGGCTGTTGGCAGCCGAAACAATGGTTTGAGTGGAACGATAATTCTGTTCTAACTTAAAAACTTTCGTATTGGGATATACTTTTGTAAAATACAGAATATTATCAATATCGGCTCCCCGGAAAGAATAAATACTTTGTGCATCGTCTCCTACCACACAAACGTGCCGGTGTTTTTTCGCCAATTGCAGAACAATGCTATGCTGCGCATAATTGGTGTCCTGATACTCATCGACCAAGATGTAACGGAATTGTTCCTGATAGCGCTCCAATACCTCTGCATGATCCCGGAATAAGATAAATGTGTAAAAAAGCAAATCATCAAAATCCATAGCACCGGCCTGACGACAACGATCCCAATAACGCTTGTAGATATCCCGGATAGCGGGCATCTTGGCTGCACGGTCACTTTCATACGCTTCCTTGTTGGTGGCATATCCGGCAGGGGATACCAAATGATTCTTGGCGTTAGAGATGCGCGCCTGCACGCTACCCGGCTTATAAATCTTATCATCCAACCCCATTTCTTTAATGATAGAGCGAATCAGACTCTTGCTGTCAGCCGTATCATAAACAGTGAATTGGGAAGTAAAGCCGATATGCGCCGCTTCCGTATGCAGAATACGCAAGAAAATGGAGTGGAATGTACCCATCCACAAGTAACGCGCCCGCCGTTCTCCTACCTGCCGGGCAATACGCTCTTTCATCTCACGGGCGGCTTTATTGGTGAAAGTCAAAGCCAGAATATTCCACGGCTGATAATCGTTTTCCAGCAAATAAGCTATTTTGTAGGTCAACACCCGCGTCTTTCCGGAACCTGCGCCGGCAATAACCAGCGACGGCCCCTCGTTATAAAGCACTGCGGCACGCTGTCCCTCGTTCAATTCCTCAATATAATTCGCATTCATGTATGCAAAATTAAAATATTCTTTTTACATTTGTACAATGTTATTTCAACTAAAATTATAAGGAACAATGGAACAAATCAAAAATATGCGACTTCATATTTCCTTTATATGCTTGTTTGCATTCGTATGTACCCCATCTCTAATGGCGCAAAAACAGAGTAAAGTAGAAAAGCTTCTGATTTTCCTTGTAGATAATGAGCATGATAAATTTGCAAAAAACCGAAACAAATTAGATTCTGAAACCACTATTGCTTTTGCTGCGGAAATGAAACTGATCGATTTGTGCGACCAGATATGGAACCAGCAAGAGGTAAGTTTGGCTAAAGATTTCTTCCAAACTTATGTAGATGCCGTTAAAGGCAGCTTTCTTTCTATCTGCCAGGAGGCGAAAGTAGATCCTGCCGTCGTCCGTAAACGTACGGAAGAGAATATCAATGCCATATTAGATGAATATCCCAATAAGTTGTTATACGCCGGTACACTGGTAGATGCCATTAAATCATCAGGCTACGAATTATCCGACGAATCCCGGAAACACCTGCATGATGTATATGAAGAGGAAATCTGGAAGGACTTCGTTCGCAATAAAAACATTCCGAAATGCGAACGGTACCTGAAAGAATACGCAGAAGGTAAATACCGGGCGGAAGCCATGATAGAATATAACCGGCTTTTATTTCAGGCTATACAACAATCGCCGTCCGGCAATAATTTCAAAAGGTTTTTCGAGCACGAGCAGCTTAACTCTTTCTTTGGAGAACGCAGCAAACGGGAGTCAATGCCTCAGGCGCTTTCCATGTATGACGATTACCTCTATCTCAATATTTGCAAGGCACGGGCAATCGCTTCTATCAGACAAGCTATCACGGAGTATGAACAGGCTCTTTATCTGAATGAAACAGATAAAAAGCATACCCACAAATTGGAATATAAAAAAGACAGTATTGATTATGAAACATTAAAACTGGAAGTGAATTCTCCAAGTAAACTGGGTCTTATCAAGGAATTCCTTCAAACTCACAAATACAAAACGTTCCGTGACAAGGCCAACCAGCTCCGCATTCCTTTTGAACAGCAATTGATATGGAGCAGCCCTACTGTTACTCAATCGTACAGCCGGGGACTACTATTGAAATCCGACGAAATAAAGAATGGGAAGAAGATTCAGAAGACCTATACTTATGACGATACGGGAAAACTCGTAACTATCAAGGAAGTTACTGAAGATAAAGGTACTACGACCTTACAGACTAATTTCCTGTACAATCCGCAAGGTGCATGCGTCCAGGAAATTCAGGTAAATCAGAAAGGTATGAAAGAGGTGTACAAACGTCTCCGTACTTTCAGTACTTTAGGCGCAGTTCTGACGGACTCCACATTTTATCAGAACGGGAATCTGACCGTGAGGAAATATAATGCGCAATCAGGACTTCTGACGGAAGAAAGAAACTACGAGAAAAATAATCCGGTATCTTCCATTATCAATCAGTATAACCTGGAAGGACAAATCATAAAGAGAGAGGAAACATTTCCGTTACCCAAAGATCCGCTCCCTTCCCAAGTGAGAAAACAAGTAGATGTATATACATACGATTCGTATGGCTACTTGACTAAGATTGCATTCGAAAAAACACTTGCCAATGAGAGTACAACCAACGGTTCGCTTATTTTCCTGTATGATGAATTTGGTAACCAGATAGACAGTAACGCCTATTATGAGTATGACCATACCGGGCGTTGGGTACAAAAGACGGATCAAAGGGACGAGAATAACACAGAAAAGCTCCAAGTGACTTACCAACAATAAAGTGGGATGGTTTCTTTCATCCCGTGGGACGGTTTCTTTCATCCCATGAGACGGATTTTTTTGTCTCGTGAGACGAATTCATTCATCCCATGAGATGAATTTTCTCGTTCCGTGAGACGAAATTTCTCGTCCCGTGAGGACGAATTCTCCCTCCCAGGGT
>NZ_DBDF01000070.1 GCF_002293435.1 Bacteroides sp. UBA939
CGTCGCAGAGAAAAAACTCTGTGCCTTTGTGTTCTATAAAAAAGAAAAGAACTCTGTGCTTCTCTGTTCAAGGCAGTGCTAAAGAGAACTCTGTGCCTTTGTGTCTCTGTGTTTGAATCACCGCTAAATTATCATTTATAATATCAAAACAATTGCGACGAGATTACTCAATCACTTCAAGTCAGTAATCAAAGAGAAGTCCTGATCTCCGTAATCAAGGTTTTCACCACCCATGCCCCAGATAAAGGTATAGTTATGCGTAGCTGCGGCAGAGTGTATAGACCATTCGGGAGACAATACAGCCTGGTCGCCCTTCATCCACACATGGCGGGTTTCATCTACTTCGCCCATGAAGTGGCAAACGGCATGCTCTTCGGGTACTTCAAAATAGAAATAAGCCTCCATACGACGACTGTGAACATGTGCCGGCATTGTATTCCACACACTACCCGGAGCAAGTTCCGTCATACCCATCTGCAACTGACAGGTAGGCAATACCTGATTCACCAGCATCTTGTTTATATTACGGTGGTTGGAACCCTCCAGGCTACCCATTTCAGCTACTACGGCATCAGCCTTCGTCACTTTCTTGTCAGGATAATTACGGTGTGCAGTCAGCGAGTTGAAATAGAATTTAGCAGGATTTTTCTCATCCTTACTTTCAAAAGTCACTTCACGGTCGCCTGAACCCAGATAAAGGGCTTCTTTATAATCCAACTCGAACACGGCGTCACCGGCTTTCACTATACCGGGGCCACCTACACTATAGATACCCATTTCGCGACGAGTCAGGAAATAAGGAGCTTTCAACGGATCGATTGCTTCCAGTTTCAAAACTTCTCCCACAGGCATTGCACCACCCACAACCATACGGTCGTACATGGAATATACCATATTCACTTCGTTGGCAGCGAACACTTTTTCGATAAGAAAATCACGACGGATGCGTTTGGTATCATAACTTTTTGCATCCTCGGGATGCGCCGCATAGCGGATTTCATAGTTCGTTTTCATAATTCTATAGCATTTTAAGTTTATAAAAATCGTTTATTCACGTACTTCGTTTGCGTACACGGTGCAAATGTAGGAAAAGAAAACGGCAAAACATTGCGTTTTTGTCCCAAATATCTGTAACTATCGTTCAAATGAACAAAAAACGGGAAGCCTTTAACAGAAAATAGTATGAATGTTATCGTCTCACGGGATGAATTCCGAGGCTTTAGCTTGCAGTATGAACAATGCAGTTCAGACCAAAATCTGATGTTTGCACCGCATATAGATGGTACTTGCACCGCATATATGCGGTTCGCGCACGGGATATATCCGGTACAAACACGGGATATATCTGGTTCCCGCACCGCATATATCCCGTTCCCGCACCATATATATCCCGTGGACACTGTATATCAGCATGTTGCAACCGTGAATCGTAGGCAGTAAACAAAGTGAGAGTAACTTTTACCCTCACNNCGCCGATGAATAAAGGGATACAAAAGAAAAGGTGAGAGCGTGAGGGTAAGTTGCCAAAACTCTGGGAATGCGCGCGCATACGCGCACGCGTATACGCACGCGCGCGAGACAAAATACAAGGAGTGAACTTGTATTATTCATGCTGTAGGAGTTAACCTGAATAATTCATGTTTTAGTCTACATTAAGTAGATGTTCATACTTAGGAGTCTATAAGCAAGTTACTTCTGCTAATCACTAAGCCTGCATGAATAATGCAGGTTAAAAGAACTGCAATGTGCTTTATTTTGTCTAATTTTGCACCCTGTTTCACAAAAAGACAAATTATCAATGAAAGCGTTCGAATTCAAGCCGAAATTGTACACGGCTTTGAAAAATTATTCAAAAGGTTCATTCATGGCGGATCTGATGGCAGGTATCATTGTTGGTATTGTTGCCCTTCCGCTTGCCATTGCGTTCGGTATCGCATCCGGCGTATCACCCGAAAAAGGAATCATTACGGCTATCATCGCCGGATTCATCATCTCCATGCTGGGAGGCAGTAAGGTACAGATAGGGGGGCCGACGGGAGCTTTCATCGTTATTATCTACGGCATCATCCAGCAATACGGAGAAGCCGGACTGATTGTATCCACACTGATGGCGGGCGTCATTCTTATACTGTTGGGGGTATTCAAACTGGGAGCGGTTATCAAATTCATCCCCTACCCTATCATTGTAGGATTCACAAGCGGTATTGCCGTTACTATCTTTACCACACAAATAGCCGATATCTTCGGTCTGAATTTCAGCGGAGAGAAAGTACCGGGAGATTTTGTGGGTAAATGGATGGTTTATTTCCGCCACTTTGATACCATCAACTGGTGGAATACGATTGTCAGCATCGTTAGTATCGCAATTATCACCATTACGCCGAAGTTCTCGAAGAAGATACCCGGATCGCTGATTGCCATCATCGCAGTGACAGTAGCAGTATATCTGATGAAAACGTACGCCGGCATTGACAGCATTGATACCATTGGCGACCGTTTCAGTATCAGAGCCGAACTTCCCGACGCAGTAATGCCTTCTCTGAATTGGGAAGCTATCAAGGACTTGTTTCCGGTAGCCATTACCATCGCCGTATTAGGAGCCATCGAATCATTGCTTTCCGCCACAGTAGCCGATGGCGTTATCGGCGACAAACACGATTCCAATACGGAACTTATCGCACAGGGGGCAGCCAATCTAATCACGCCTCTATTCGGCGGCATACCCGCTACGGGAGCCATTGCCCGCACGATGGCGAATATCAATAACGGCGGCAAATCGCCCGTTGCGGGTATGGTGCATGCCGTGGTGCTATTACTGATTCTTCTGTTCCTGATGCCTTTAGCCCAATACATTCCGATGGCTTGTCTGGCAGGTATATTGGTTATTGTTGCCTATAATATGAGCGGTTGGCGGACGTTTAGGGCATTACTGAAGAACCCTAAATCAGACGTAACCGTTCTGCTGATAACTTTCTTCCTGACGGTTATTTTCGATCTGACAATTGCCATCGAAGTAGGTTTGATTATCGCCTGCGTACTATTCATGCATCGTGTAATGGAAACTACGGAAATATCTGTCATCAAGGATGAGATAGACCCGAATGCGGAGTCTGATATCCATGTAAACGAAGAACACCTGATTATTCCCCAAGGTGTGAAAGTGTACGAAATCAACGGCCCATACTTCTTTGGTATTGCCACCAAGTTTGAGGAAATCATGTCTCAGCTGGGCGACCGCCCCAAAGTACGGATTATCCGTATGCGTAAGGTGCCTTTCATTGACTCAACGGGCATTCACAACCTGACGAGCCTCTGTCAAATGGCGCAACGCGAGAAAACAGAAATTATACTCTCCGGAGTTAACGAGAAGGTACACAAGATATTGCAAAAATCCGGCTTCTACGAATTGTTGGGCGAGAAGAATATTTGCCCCAATATTAATGTGGCATTGGAAAGAGCGGTTGAAGTAGTTAGTAGTAAGTAGTAAGTAGTTAGTAGTTAGTAGTTAGTAGTTAGTAGATAGTAGTAGATAGTTAGCATCGGTTAATCTTTAACTACTTAACTACTAACGAAGTGATAACTACTTGCTACTATCTACTTACTACTATCTACTTACTACTATCTACTACCTACTAACTACTATCTACTAACTACTATCTACTAACTACTTTCCCCATGCTCCGGTTATCTCCGCTACATAGACATGATGCAGATTGCCATGAGCGCCGCCGTACCATTGCTTAAGAACGGCCGGGTTGATGAAACATTCTTCTTTCAGCACGTCCGTGTACAGTTTGCGGCATTCCAGGCTAAGGCGGGATTGTTCGAAAAGGATATTACCTTTTTCCGTAACAAGGGGCTTCAGTCCCGTTTCTTTCACTTTATCCACTTCCCTACCCGATTTGCTGCCACATACTTTATGGATAACCTTGTTCTCTTCTCCCAGAAAAGAAAGCGTGAAATACTCGCTTTTCTCTATGAACTCAAAGGTATAACGTTCCGGACGGATAAAGATATAAACCACCGGTTTGTTCCATAAGATACCTATGCCGCCCCAACTGGCAGTCATAGTATTGAAGTGTTCTCGCGTACCCGCTGTTACCAGCATCCACTCTTTGTCTATAATTTCAAAGAAGTTTTCCGAAAGGTCTTTAATTGTTATTGGTTTCATGTTACTATATGGTTTTATATTAGAGCCTGTTTAAATCTTCCTCAAAAATAACTCTCAAAACACTATATATTAGTGTTAATAATGAAAGATGTGTTGAGTGAAACTAATGCTGAGCAAAATTTAAACAGGTTCTTAGTTATTATAACTCCTTAACTCCCGACTCGCATTACTTATGCGAATCAATAGGATGCACTTGCCGGAATACCCGCTCCTTCTACCAAAGCCACAATACGATCCAGTTCCTCATGAGTAGCCTTAAGCAAATCATGATCGGGCGTTTCACGGTCTATAGTATAAATCATCACTTGGCGCGGCTTTATCTCTTTTATAGCTTCCAGCCAGGGAAGTACATATCTATCGGAAGTATTATCCACATCTTTCCCCAAGTAACTGCCCTTCATAAACATGGTTTGAATGATGCAGTTGCCTTTAAACGCTTTCAGGTTCTCAATGATTTCAGCAACCGAGTATCTGCTGCTCGGACGGTCGACGGTGAGGATGTACTCTTCGTCCACCGTATCGAGCTTCAGGATGTTATTATCTACTTTATTCAATGCACTGAATACGGCGGGGCGGTCGATAAAAGTCGAATTACTCAATACACTGACTTTGGCTTCCGGAAAGTATTTATCACGAAGCTCCAATGTATCTTCTATAATTTCCCGGAAATGCGGATGCGCTGTGGGTTCTCCGTTTCCGGCAAAGGTGAACACATCGGGCTTAGGCCCATTTTGTTGCATATCCCGGAGTCTCGCTTCAAGGGCATTATGAATTTCTTCACGGGTAGGTAACGGCTTTTTAGGACGACGGTCGGCATTGAAACCGCATTCGCAATAAATGCAGTCGAACGAACATACCTTGCCATCTTCCGGCAGTAGGTTAATCCCTAACGATACCCCCAAGCGGCGGGAATGAACAGGGCCGAAAATGGGAGACGGATGAATAACAGTCATTATATTTACAATTTACAAGGTTACGGCAGAAATTGTTTCAATTATCGGCAAAGTTAGCATTAAGAAACTGTTTTGATTTCCCTTTTTTAGAATTTTTATCTGCTTCTTTTAGTTTGCATTATTCATAGTGTAAGTACTTCGTAATAATTATTTTTACGATAAATGAGAATTTAGCGGTGGGAATGATTAATAGAGATAGTATTGCTAATCACTAAGAAGAGA
>NZ_DBDF01000124.1 GCF_002293435.1 Bacteroides sp. UBA939
CCACTTATCACTAACCACTTATCTCTTATCACTGCAAAACTTCACTCATTATATTCACACAAAAAACAATCGTAGCCAAAAATAGACGAACCTCATATAGCGAACATGGATTTTTTGCATATAAGGTAGAATCAACGCCTTGAGCTTCCAAAAAGCATATTTTTTTAAAGAGGAATTCACCGATTCCACCTTTTCTAACAAAAAGTCCCCCTGAATCCGCTTTTAAAAGAAGACTTTTGCATCAGAAAATACCGTAATACTCATTAATATTAATAAATAAGATTATGAAAAACATCACGCAAGTGCTATTTAGGACACTACTCCTTGCCATGACAGCAATGAACGCTTTCGCACAAGGTACACCTGATAATACACAAAACACCCCTTATAAGATATGGTATAATAACGCCGCCCAATATTGGGAAGAAGCTTTGCCTATAGGAAACGGTCGTATTGCCGCCATGATATATGGCGATCCGTATATGGAAAGAATTCAGTTGAACGAAGAAACTGTCTCAGCCGGTTCTCCCTATCAGAACTATAACAAAGAAGGTAAAGCGGCACTCTCCCAAATCAGAGAATTGATTTTCGCAGGTAAATATGAGGAAGCTCAGAATATGGGCGGAGAGAAATTACTGTCGCAAGTGGGCAACGAAATGCCTTATCAAACAGTAGGTAGCCTGCAAATACGTTATAATGAACGCAAAGAAATTACCGACTTCTATCGTGAACTCGACATCGACCAGGCTATTACTACCACACGCTATAAAGCAGATGGTGTAGAATTTGTAGAAGAAGCATTCGCCTCCCTGACCGACCAGCTTATCATTGTACGCATACAGGCATCCCGCCCGAAAGCTATCAATTGCGAACTTTTCTTTAATACCCCCATGCCCGAACCGAAATATAGTATTCAAGGAAAAAAGGAACTCCGCCTGGAAGGAATAACCAAGGGCAGCAAGTTCTTCCCGGGCAAAGTGCACTATTGTGCAGACTTAAAGGTGAAAAACCGGGGAGGAGAAGTAGTAGCCACCGATACCTTATTGTCTGTAAAAGACGCAACGGAACTCACGCTGTACATATCAATGGCTACCAACTTTGTAAACTATAAAGACATATCTGCCGATCCGTATCAACGGAATGAAGACTATATGAAGAATGCCGGAAAAGACTATAAAAAAGCTAAAGCGGCACACATAGCAGCTTACAAGCAACAGTACGACCGGGTGAAACTGGATTTAGGATGGACGCATCAAGCCAATAAACCGATGGATGTACGCATCAAAGAATCATCTACCAATTACGACCCGCACCTGCTCGCCCTGTATTTCCAGTTTGGACGTTATCTGTTGATTTCCAGCTCACAGCCGGGCAACCAGCCTGCCAACCTTCAAGGGAAATGGAATGCATCCGTCAATCCGGCGTGGGGATGTAACTATACCACCAATATCAATGCCGAGATGAATTACTGGCCGGCGGAAGTAACCAATCTGGAAGAACTGCACGAGCCATTCCTTCAAATGGTGAAAGAATTGAGCGAGAACGGACAGGAAGCCGCCCGCGAAATGTATGGATGCCGCGGATGGGTATTACATCATAATACAGACCTGTGGCGTATGACCGGTGCGGTAGACCGTTCTTATTGTGGCGTATGGCCTGTGGCAAACGCATGGCTGTGTCAGCACTTGTGGGACAGGTATTTGTTCTCGGGCAACAAAGAGTTTCTCAAAGAAGCCTACCCCATCATGCGAAGCGCCGCCCTGTTCTTTGTAGACTTCCTGGTGGAAGACCCCAATACCGGATATCTCGTAGTTACTCCTTCCAATTCTCCTGAAAACTCTCCGCGTTGGATACAGAAGAAAAGTAATGTATTCGCCGGTATCACGATGGACAACCAACTTGTTTTTGATTTGTTCTCCAATACTTGCGAGGCTGCCGGAATATTAGAACAGGATGCCCAATTCTGTGATACATTGAAAGACATGCGCAGCCAGTTGCCGCCCATGCAGGTAGGACAATACGGACAGTTACAAGAATGGTTTGAAGATTGGGATCATCCGCAGGATCACCACCGCCACATCTCTCATTTGTGGGGATTGTATCCGGGATATCAGATTTCTCCCTATCGCTCGCCCGTGCTTTTTGAAGCGGCACGCAATACGCTTATCCAACGTGGCGACCCTTCTACAGGTTGGTCTATGGGATGGAAGGTTTGTTTCTGGGCGCGTATGCTCGACGGTGACCATGCTTATAAATTAATCAAAAATCAACTGAACTACGTAAGCCCCGAAATACAGAGGGGACAAGACGGAGGTACCTACCCCAACTTGTTTGATGCTCACCCGCCTTTCCAGATAGATGGCAATTTCGGATGTACGGCAGGTATAGCCGAGATGTTGCTGCAAAGCCACGACGGAGCGGTACACCTGTTACCTTCCTTGCCTACCGAATGGAAAGATGGAAGCGTAAAAGGACTGCGCGCACGCGGAGGATTCCTCATTGAAGAAATGACCTGGAAAGACGGAAAATTAGTGAAAGCGGTGATTAAGTCTACCATCGGCGGTAATCTGCGCTTGCGCTCTTACAACTCGTTGACATTGCAGGATGGAGAAATGACGGAAGCGAAAAAAGAGTCGGCCAATGCCAATCCTTTATTCGTGTATCAACAGATTGCCCGCCCTATGATTAGTGAAAGAGCGCCTTTGCAAGGAGTGAAACTTCGTAACGTAAACCTGTACGACTGCCCGACACAGGCGGGAGAAGTATTAGTTTTTTCGTTGAAATAAAGTAAGAACATATCAAAATCTATATTTAAAACTAAAGAGAAATAAGTATGAGGAACACATTAATTGTATTGTGCTGCTTTTTACTCTGTTGCTGCAAAAACAGCGGAGTAGGAAAAACAAATGAAGTTGGTAATGAAGCATCGACTGAAGCCAATCTGGTAGTTGCCCAAGACGGAAGCGGAGATTATACTTCGTTGCAAGCCGCTATCAATGCTGCTCCGGATAATAGTAACGAGCGTTTTGTCATTTATATAAAGAATGGCAAGTACGACCAGGAGAAGCTAATCATCCCGGAGGCTAAAAAGAACCTGACTTTGAAAGGAGAAGACCGTTCAAAGACAATAGTCAGTTACCACATTTATGATTGCAAAAGTCCGGAGTCGGGCAATAAGTGTCCGGCAGAGTCGTGGGCTTTATGGAAAGACAATGCACAACTTATTCGCACTTCGGCTACATTGACCATTATGGCAGACGGTTGCAGGGTGGAAAATCTGACGCTGGAAAACACAGCCGGCCCGGTAGGACAAGCATTGGCAGTTACTGTATGTGGTGATAAACTTATCTTTAGCAACTGCGACATTCTGGGTTATCAAGATACAGTTTACTTATGGACAAGCGGTAAGCGTAGTTATTTTGAAAATTGCCTGGTAGTAGGACGCACTGATTACATCTACGGTGGAGGCATCGGTTACTTCCAAGCGTGTGAGATACGCAGTTGGGGCGGCGGTTGGATTACAGCTCCTTCAACTTCCAAAGAACAAAAGTATGGTTTCGTTTTTAATGAATGCAGTTTCACTTATGCTGACCATAGCCCACGACAAGGAGACGACGGAAAGCCTATTGCCATAGGACGTCCCTGGCATAACTATCCCAAAGTCGCCATTCTTAATTCCGTAATGTGCGAACAAATGCATCCGGAAGGCTGGCCTACCATTTGGAATATGGAATACGCCTCTACCAGCACAGATTTGCACTTGTACGAATACAATAATACCGGCAAAGGGGCGGATATGAGCAAACGTGCTAAATGGGCTGGCATTAAGGAATTAACAGAGAAAGAAGCCGAAGAGTACACTGTGGAAAAAGTTCTGGGTGAAATCGGAAATTGGTGATCACAATCTATCTATCCAAACTATATAATTAATTATTTAATTTATGAAAGAAAAACAAGTAAAAACAATCAGAGAACGACGATTTCTCTGGCTATTGGCGTTCTTGCTGATGATCCCCATTGGAATGTCGGCGCAAAACATCACAGTGCAAGGAACTGTTATCGATGATTTCGGGGATCCGGTAATCGGTGCAACCGTAGTGCAAAAAGACAAACCTGCAAACGGAGCTATCACCGATTTGGATGGTAACTTCACGTTGAGCGTTCCTAAAAATGCAAAAATAAAAATATCATTTATTGGGATGAGAGATTTGGAGGTAACAGCTAATTCTGAAAAGCTACAGACCATTACATTGAAAGATGATGCTAAAACGCTTGATGAAGTAGTGGTAATCGGTTATGGTACACAACGTAGAGCCGATTTGACCGGTTCTGTAGCTTCGGTAGGAGCAAGTACATTGAAAGATATTCCCGTAACATCTGCCGCCGCTGCCATCACCGGACGTCTGGCAGGGGTAAACGTTACTACGACGCAGGGTTCTCCCGATGCAACCATTAATATCCGTGTGCGTGGAGGAGGTTCAATCACACAGGATAACAATCCGTTATTTATTGTGGATGGTTTCCAGGTAAATAGTATCAATGATATTCCTCCCGGTGATATTGAGACGATCGACGTATTGAAAGATGCTTCTTCAACAGCAATTTATGGTGCTCAAGGTGCAAATGGTGTTATTCTTATAACAACTAAGACCGGTAAAGCCGGCAAAATAAAGGTGAGCTTCGATGCATCAATAGGTTTTAGCAAGATGTATAATCAATATCCTGTCATGTCTCCTTACGAATATGTGTATATGCAGAAAGAGCTTGACCCGACAACCAATGCTGCTTTCTTTGACCGTTATGGTCAGTGGGAAGATGTTAATATCTACAAATCCATGGTAGGTGAGAACTGGCAGGATAAGTTATTCGGAGGCACCGATGTGAAGCAGAACTATACATTGAGTATAATGGGTGGTGATGATAAGATGACATACAACCTTAGTTACATTCGTGACAATGAAGGATATATTATGATTGGATCCGAATATGTGCGTGATAATATAAATGTAAAATTCACCCGGAAAATTAATAAGGCGCTGAGATTGGAGTTTCAATCTAAACTGACCCGTACCGTAATGAACGGGGCAAGCGTGTCAAGCGGAAGTAAACTACGCGATGCTATTCGTTTTCCGGTGGTGAGAACCCTTGAAGAGTTAACTGAAGGTGATTTGGGTGATGACTACAACGTAGGAAATATCACAAATCTGAACGACCCTTATTATAATATTGCCAACGAGTACAAGAGGCAATTGCAATTTAACAACACATATAATGTCGCTTTGAGTTGGGATGTGTTCAAAGGTTTCAACCTCCGCACTGAAGGTACATACAGTTATATATTCAACAAGACCGACAACATATTTCTCAATAAAACCGGTGAAGCCTCAGGTAAAGGTGGTATGCCCGTTGCCAAACGAATGAATCAGGATGGTTTCCGTTATACCTACCGTGCTTATGCAAACTATAAAACAACCATAGCCAAAGATCACAATGTTGATCTTACGGCCGGTATCGAGTTTAATGATACCGAAATGAACAAAATGGATGTGAGTTCCGACTATTTTCCTGTTGACTATACGGAAGATTATGTATTGGCAATGTGGAACGATGGTAATGCACTGCCAACCTATACGGTTATTGATGAACCAAAGCGCACGGAGTCTTTTTTCGGTCGTTTGAACTACAACTACAAAAGTCGTTACTATCTGACCGCTACGGGGCGTTACGACGGTACGAGTGTATTTTCTCCAGATGAAAAATTCGGATTTTTCCCGTCGGGTTCAGTGGCATGGCGTATTTCGGAAGAACCTTTTATGGAGTCTTACAAAGAATGGATCGACAACTTGAAACTTCGCTTTAGCTATGGTTCGGCCGGTAATGCTCGTGTAGGATCTTATTGGCGTCAGGATTTCTCACCGGTAACCGACTCCAGAAGATTATATTGGATGGGGGAAACTCCGCAAAGTAGTTTACAACCCAGCAATACGTTGCGTAACGAGCGGTTAACTTGGGAGACTAAATATTCGCAGAACTTAGGGTTGGATATCAACTTGTTCTCAAGCCGTTTCAACCTGACTATTGATTTATATAAGGATGTAACTAAGGATCTGATCCTTCAAATACAGCTTCCTTCTACTTCCGGTTATCAATATCAATACCAGAATGTAGGACAAACCACTAACAAGGGAATTGAGTTTAATCTTGATGCCACGGCACTTCAGGGAAAAGACTATTTCTTGGGTATGAACTTCAACATTGCGTTCAATAATAACAATGTGGATCGCTTGGACGGTGGTAACGTATTAATCAGTTCCTCTAACGCTATGACCGGTAATGATTACGGTCGTGACAACTACCGTACGTTCGTAGGTGATGAAATTGGACTAATTTATGGTTATAAGGTCGATGGTTTCTATTCATTCGATGACTTTACATTCAACAGCGGAACAAAGAGATGGGACTTGAATGATGGTGTGTTAGACCCCAGAGGAGTATTCACTTCTTCAGGCGATTACTTCGGCCCCGGACATATTAAAATCAAAGACCTGAGTGGTCCTGACGGGGTTCCCGATGGTAAGATTGATGCCGATCATGACCGTACGATAATTGGCCGTGCATTACCCAAATTCACCGGAGGTTTCAGTCTGAACGGACAGTGGAAAGGCTTTGACTTAGCAGCGATGTTCAACTTCTCGTACGGTAACGATGTGTTGAATGCTAACAAGATGGACTATACCACATATACCGGTTCGAAACGTTATCAGAACATGTCAACAATCATGAGACTGGGTGAACGCTTTACAACTATCGATCCGGAAACCGGGTATAACATTTACCACGGTACGTATGCTGACCCTGTGAAGCTTGAAGAGTTGAACCGTAACGCCAAGATCTGGCATCCGTTGGAAAATGGTATGGCTACTACCGACTGGGCTGTAGAAGACGGTTCATTCCTTCGTTTTAGCAATCTTACTGTGGGATATACGCTTCCTAAACAATTGACTCAGAAAGTAGGTATACAGAACCTGCGTGTTTACGGAACAGTGAACAACTTGTATGTATGGACTAAATACTCCGGTCAAGACCCCGAGGTAGATACTTCCGGACATCCTCTCAGACCCGGTACCGACTTATCCGCCTATCCGAAAGCTCGTACATACCTTTTTGGACTTAATGTAACATTCTAACGCTTTACATATATGAAAAAAAATATAATCTATCTACTTTTTGTTGCAGGCTTGTTAATATTTACCGCCTGCGAAGATTACTTGGATACGGAATCGCCCTCCAAGCAAACTTCTACAACCGTTTTTAATAACGAAGGAATGGCTCGCTCGGCCATTATGGGGGTGTATTCCCAATTAAATGTGACAAATGTTTACGGACAGAAGATGTCTGTAAACTGGCAAGGTAATTCGGATATCGAGTTTGCCAGTGGCTTTGCCAACTCTGCTACGTTGAAGACTGCCAGTGGTGATACACCGGCGCAAAACTTCTGGGATAATGCGAACAATAATACAACCGTTTGGACAGACCTTTTCAAATTAGCCGAATTGGGTAGTACCGCAGTTGAAGGTATCCGCAATTCGGACTTGCTCAATACAAAACCCGATGCAATGAAACGCTATCTCGGCGAAGCCCTGGTGATGCGTTCATTGGCATATTTTGAACTGGTTCGCCGTTGGGGAGACGTACCTTTCCGTAGTGAGACATCAGCTTCCGACCTGTCAAACGTATATATGGATAAGATCAGTCGTGACAGTATCTATGATGTTATTATTGCTGATATGCAGGAAGCTATCGACTATCTTCCTTATGTAGGAGTTGTACCCGATTATACGGTAGAGCGTGTGAATAAGGGATTTGCCAAAGGATTGTTGGCGCGTATTGCGCTGTTTGCCGGTGGTTGGTCTGTTCGCGATGGTAATCAATTCCCTGACAAGAGCAACATAGAAGAATACTCCGGTAACCTGCCGGGAATGGAAGCTATGAACGGATACTATGTAGGGCGTCCGAAAAACTGGAAAGATTATTATAAGATTGCCGAACAGCAATGTGCCGAATTGATCGCTGATACGGAAAATCCACACAGTCTTGACCCTGACTATAGCAATATTTGGAAAACAGTATGCGGTCTGGGTGTTAATCCTTTCAACGAAAACCTGTTTGAATGTGCAAATGGTGTAGGACAAACCGGTGATATCGGAACTCTGATGGGATCTCCACAAGATGGAGACTTGGGTTGGGGTAACCGCGGTAGCTTCGGTGGTACGTACGCTGCTACTAATGCATACTATTTCTATTCTTTCAGTCCGACAGACAAACGCCGCGACACAGCAGTTACTTGGACAAAGTTCGGAAAGAACGGTAACAACTCGAATACTATTGAAGAGTTTATGACAACCAATCCCTTGGATTTGAAGTTCGCCAAATGGAATTTCTTCTGGACAAACGATAACTATAGGTCAATCTGTTTGACATCTACCAGCCGTGTCCCGACCGGTATCAACTGGATCCTGATGCGTTATTCCGATATTTATCTGATGTTTGCCGAAGCTCGCTATGGTGCGGAAGGCAGTGCAACGTCTGCAAATACCACTGCCGGTTTGAGCGCTGCTGCTGCATTGGAGAAAGTACGTGAGAGGGCCTTTGGCGCCGGGTCACCGGAAATCACCAACTATGATCAAGATTTTCTGGAAGCCATCATGCACGAACGCGCTTGGGAATTTGGTTGTGAAGGAATCCGCAAACTTGATTTGGTACGTTGGGGTATGTTGGACAAGAAAATCGAAGACATGAAAGAAGCATTGGTGAAGATGCTGGATGGTAATCACGATGTGAAGATATTCGATAAGACCTATAACGCCGGTCAATTCCCAGCGAAAGTATATTATAAATATACAGACGAAACTTATTTTGAAGGTCGTCCTCCTCTGGATGCAGGAGATAAGTATAATCCTAACCTTGTCGATCGTAACTCAGCTAATTTCTATACCTCAGTAACAGGAGGTAATCCCGATCCCACAATCTGGCGTGAAGTAGATTGGTTTCCGAACCCCTATTGGATGACAGAAGCCAATTATGTTGATGAAAACACAGGAACTATAGAAAATTTTTGTAAGATACTTATTTGTGGTTCAGGCTTAAGATCATCCTACAACTACGATGCGTTATTCAGCCAATTGAAATATGGAGACCTTATCAAGTCAAGATACGAAAGCTATAAGGTTGGTGCTACCGGTGGTAATGGCGTTTGTAACTATCGTCACTTGTACGCTATCTATTACGAAGATATAACCAAATCAAAAGGTTTTCTGAAGAATTCTTACGGATACTAAATAAAAACAATTAGAAAGTATGAAAATAAAACATATATATACCTTAATATTATGTGCCATCCTCTCGGTATGCACCATCTCGTGCGATGAGGATGTGAATAACTGGCCGATAGACCCAAGTTACGAAGCGCCTTTTCGCTCTACAGGATTTTCACGATCAAGATTAGGAGCTACAACTATAGAATTAAACTATAAGGGAGTGACCGATGCCGTCAAATATACATTTGAATTCAGTGAAGGTGATAGTCTGCTATTCAATAATATTGTCCGTACAGTGGACATCCTGGCTGACACGTTGACGGTCTACAATGACAATGTAGCTCCTACGAAAAGAGAATATCGTACCATCTTTGAAGATTTGAAAGGTACAACCCGGTATTCTGTCCGCATGAAAGCGACCGACGTGAATAATAAAGAAACCGGATACGTTCAACTCAGTTTTGATACCCCGGCTGAGCAGGTAGTATACCGGAGCATAGCTACCACAAACAGCATCACGCTGTACTGGGATGTGCAAAGACCAATCAACAAGATACTCTATGGTGTACGTCCCCAAAATGTAGAAGGTGAAGAAGTAGCAGAAACAGTATTTGAGGAACGCCCACTAACTTCAGAGGAACAAAGTGCCGGTTTTGCAACCTTGACTGGTCTGGATGCAGGAACCATGTACGACATCCGGGTAATGCTTGATGATCAACTCAGAGGTTCGCTCTCAATATCAACCACCGGTATGAGGTACTATGAAAGAATCATCGTAGACCCGGCAGCAACAGGTTCCAGCATCAATGAACTCTTGACAGAGAAAGCTGGACAGAAAATAAAAGACATTCTACTTATATTCCCAGTATTGCCGGGTGATACAAGATACGAGATTGGTCAGATCAATGTACCCAAAGGAATTGATAACTTATACTTTACAGGTGCCTCAATAACAACAGAGTTACCTAAACTCTTCCTGCACGCTGTAAGATTGGATAGTATAGTACAAAATATCAAATTCCAAAATATCAGTATAGATGGAGATAGAAATGGAAGTGCGTACTTCTTTAACATAGACAATGCGGATAGACATTTCAAGAATGTATCGTTCACGGGTTGCGAAATCATGGAAATCAATCGTAGTTTGGTACGTTTGTCCGCTGCAATTGAAGTCAACAGCTTCATAGTCGATAACTGTGTGATATTCAACGTTGCAGTAGGTGGTTACGGATTCTATAATACAGGTAACGGTGATTTGCGCCTGAAATTGCTTTCCATTACCAACTCAACAATGAGGGAAATCGGTGACCAGTTAGGTGATATTCAGGGAATACACGATATGGTTATCATGGATCATGTTACGTTCTGTAATTATACAACCGGCTTACCTAAGTTGATCAGATGGCGTAATGCACCGGTATCTATGCAGATGACGAACAACATCTTCACCGGAACAAATAACGATGCTGCACTGGAAGCCATTTACAACAATACGTACCAAATGGACTTCACCAGTTGCTACAAAACGAACGAGTGGACATGGAAGTCATACCCATTCACCAACATTACGGAAGTGGATATGAGTGGCGAAGACCTGTTCGTTGATCCGCGCAACGGCGACTTCCATCTCAAAGAAGGTGCACGCTTTGCCGGTGCCAACAGCGCAGGTGACCCCAGATGGTGGACACTTGACTAAAATAGATTCAAATAGAGAGCTTAAATAGGTAAAAGATTGTTTTTAATTCCTGAGGGCTGTCCGAGCAATTGGGCAGCCCTTATTACTCAATACAACAAATACCATGAAACAAATCTACATTCTCCTCTCTTTGTTCCTGTTTATTAGCTGTTCAGACAAAGAAGAAGCCATTATCAGCAACCTGTCCGTATCCAAAGAAGCATTCGCAGCGCCTTATACCGGAACTGCGGAGGTAATAACCATTTCATCTTCGGGTAGTTGGTCTATCCAATGCGATGTAAGTTGGGTACGTTTTTCTGCAACGAAAGGTAGCGGTGAAAATCTGGTTACTATCATCATTTCAGCAAATCCGGATACGGAAGAGAGAAGTACTACCGCAACCGTAACCGACGGAACAAAGAATATTCCTTTAGAGATATCCCAAGCCGGTTCAATCTTTTCCTTAGCAGTTAGTCCGTTAAGTGCAACGATTGTTCCTGAAGGTAACGACTTTACAATTCAAGTAAATGCCCAAAACATGGAATGGGAGGTTGAGATACCGGTGACGGCACAAGGGTGGATCAGAACATCGACCCAAACAGCCACCTCCGTTACTTTCACAGTAAAGCTCAACAACAACAAGGTAAAGCGAAACGCCGAGTTGACTGTTCGCCAGAAGAATGGAACGATAAACAAAAAGGTTACTATCTCGCAAGAATTCTTCTCTTCGTCAATGCCAAATCAGACATGGGTATCCATAGCTACCTCAAGACCCGCCGCCTGGTATAGTTCCAACGAAGCTAAAGAAGTTGCGGAGAACGTACTTTTATACCAGAAAAATGCCGGAGGATGGCCGAAGAACATCAACATGCACCTCATTCTTACCGACATCGAGAAAATACTTATCGTATCAGAGAAAGGTTCTACCGAGTCGGCGAAGATGGCTTGCCTTGACAATGACGCCACCACTACGGAAATGAGATTCCTGGCAAAGATGTTCAAATACGTAAAAGACGAACGTTACAAAGAAGCATTTGGTAAAGGCCTCGACTTCCTGATTGGCGCACAATATCCGAATGCCGGTAACCTCAACGCTCTTCCCGGCGGTTGGCCGCAATACTATCCGTTAAGAGGAGGGTACAGCGACCGTATTACATTCAACGACAATCTGATGACCAACATTCTGCGGTTATTGGGAGAAGTATATAAAGACAGCGACGACTTTGCGGATATTGTAGAGGAAGGTGTTGCGGAAAAAGCCAAAGCTTCTTATGATGCCGGAGTGAAGTGTATACTCGACTGTCAGGTGGTAGTTGACGGAGTAAAGACCTTTTGGGGTGCGCAGCATGACGAATACACGCTGGATCCCGCTGTGGGGCGTCCGCACGAACATCCTTCATATTCAGGCGCCGAAGGTAATGATGTTCTTAAATTCTTGATGGAAATAGAAGAGCCTTCGCAAGAGATAAAAGATGCGGTAGTAGCCGCCGTTGCATGGCTGGAGTCCGTAAAGATACCCAATAAGAAAGTGGTTGACGTAAAAAGTGGTTCTACTACAATAGATCGTGTCGTACAGGATTCACCGGGCAATGACATGTGGGGGCGGTTTATCCAACTCGGCGGTGAAGTGGCAGAAAGGGTGTACACCAAGCATTTCAATGATTTGAAGAATTCGAGACGGAACGCTGTGATTGACGGCACTACTTATTCCTTCAACTACAGCGAAAATGCCAGAGAATCCTACAATCCGGATTATGCCTACAAACCGGTTCATGGCATATACGACAATGATTTAGGTTATCTGTTCTACCGCTTCTTATATGTCTTTGAAGATGCCGACAATGCCGTCGAAGGGCAACATGGACTATCTCTACCGATATTATCCCTGAACGCCTTGCGAAGAGTCAGTTATCAGTATTTGGGCAACTGGCCGCAAAATACCATCAAAACATTATACCCGGCATGGAGGCAGAAGCATGGGATTTAGAAGAATTATCTACCGGATATTCACATAGGCATGTCTCAATGAAGTCGTGAGACTCTGTTAGACGTTCTTTTCAGGCGAAAGAGGGTGTGGCAAAAGCTCACATCCTCTTTTTTATCCTGCATTATTCATAAGTGTCTCGTCATAAATGAGAATTTATGCTTGAACACAGAGTCACAGAGACACAGAGTTTTATCTTTCTTTT
>NZ_DBDF01000115.1 GCF_002293435.1 Bacteroides sp. UBA939
ATGTGTATAGAGAGTAGCCCAGGAGGAGGAGAAGCAAGTTACTCCTGCCTATAGACTCCTAAGTATGAATAATACAGGCTAATTGCTTGTACCTAAAATGACGAAGAACCGATTTTCATCTCACGAGACGAATATTTTCATCTCACGAGACGATTTTATTTGTCTCACGAGACGGATATTTTCGTCCCACGAGATGAATATTCTCATCTCACGAGATGATTCTTTAAATATCCGTTTCTTGATAATATAGAAATAATCCCGTACTTTTGTCTAATGATAACATTCAATTTATGGCATTAAGCAAGAACCGGATCAAGTATATTCATTCGCTGGAATTAAAGAAGAACCGAAAAGCGGAAAAAGTTTTTTTGGCGGAAGGGCCTAAGCTGGTAAATGACTTATTGGAACATTTCCCATGCCGGTTTTTGGTGGCTACTACGGATTGGTTATCTCAACATCTTCATTTACCGGTGAAAGATGTCTCTGAAGTATCCGATGAAGAACTTTCCCGGGCCAGTCTATTGAAAACGCCTCAACAAGTACTTGCTGTGTTTGAACAGCCGGAATATGAAACGGATATTTCCGTAATCAATCAGTCTCTTTGCCTTGCCCTGGATGATATACAAGACCCCGGCAATTTAGGAACTATTATCCGGTTAGCAGACTGGTTTGGAATAGAGCATATCTTTTGTTCTCCGAATACTGTCGATGTCTATAATCCAAAAACAGTTCAGGCTACTATGGGTGGAATTGCCCGTGTGAAATTGCACTATACTTCCCTGCCCGTTCTGATTCGCAGTCTGGAAAACATTCCTGTTTACGGCACATTCCTCAACGGAGAAAATATGTACACACAACAATTATCATCCAATGGGTTGATTGTGATGGGTAATGAAGGTAATGGAGTAGGAAAAGAAGTAGAACAACTCATTAACCGTAAACTCTATATACCTAACTATCCGGTTGAAAGGGAAACTTCCGAATCCCTGAATGTAGCTATTGCTACGGCAGTAGTCTGTGCAGAGTTCCGTCGGCAGGCTGCATTGTTGTGAAGTTGAAAGGAAAAAACAAATAAGGTTTTAAAGTGGCAATGTGCAAGCCTTTTCGATAAGATTCCGGTATTTCTTCCAATATCAGGGACGTTTCCTGGAAAACTGAACTGTGCTTTCCTGATATTAAGTCGCCTTGTACCTCTGTTAGCAAAGCAATCACTCCGGGTAACCATTCGACCGACTCAATTTCTTCCGTTAACGGAGAGATAGCAGTCACATATCCATCCTTCGCCTCTATCATATACTGTCTTAGATAACCATAGCCGGGAAAAAAGATAAAATGCGAAGCATATCGTTTTATCATTCGGGAACCTTTTTACGGGATTGACGATTTCCGGAATTCGTGGTATCAAGCTTCCTAATCGGCTCCTTCTTAACTTCCTTGACTGCGGCAGGCTTTATTCCGGTTGGCTCTTTCTTTGTTCCGGTAGATTCATTCTTAATAATAGACTCCTTCACAGTGGGACGAGGACGAGAAATAGTACGTATAGGAGTCTTTTCATCCGCATTATTTTCTTTTAGCTCTTCCACAGGCTTAACTCCCAACTCTTCTTTAGCAGGTTCTTCCTCTTTTACCGTCTGGGTACTATCGCTCTTCGCTACGGATAGGGTATCCGTAGAATGGTAGCGCATCAATGATATATGGTCTGCCAGTAAAGTCTGACTTGCATTCTCAACCGGATAATAGATAAAACCGCGTATTTCTTTAATTTCTCCCAAAGTATCGCCGGAAAGAGAAAGACTCTTTACCCCGGAACTGTAAACTTTCAGAAGATCATCCAGTATGCTATCATTCTTATAGACAATCTGCATAGCCATAACAGGAGCATACATAGAGTCGGGCGTACCATTGTAAAAACGGAAACGCACATTCCAGCGCAGAGTATCCCTATCTTTAAAGTTCGTATCCGATGGAAGTGTGAAAGTAACTCTATTGTCCATCGGTATGCCGGATAACTGATAGATGCGCCGCCATGCCCATACATCAATACTGTCACCGGGAAGACTTTCCTTAGGTTTGTTGTCACGTATGGAAACCAGATGATTGATAACATCCCTTTCTGCCTTCAACCGTTGATTTACTTTAGTGTAGACTTTGGAAAAAGTTTCCGGATTACGCGCATACCACACCAGGGATGAGTCAAAAGTAGCTTGCGTAATTCCATACTTTTTAAATACCGATTCAACGTACAATACCTTTTTATAACCATCATTATAAGGAACTTCCTCCCCCATAGCTTTTGCCATGTGATAATCATACAAGATATTTTCCATATCAGCATCTGATATGACTATACTGGGCCGCTTTACCTGGCAACCCGCCATACAGAATACTAACAGGAATATACCATACCATTGAATTCGATACAGCCCTTTCATGGTTTCTTTATAGCATGATAAGAGTCATTCAAGTATTTACTATAGAACAATAACAAGGCAATAATACCGCAACTGATAGCAGTATCGGCAAAATTGAATATCGGACTGAAAAATATAAAATGCTCTCCACCAACAAAAGGCATCCATTGAGGCCAATTAGTATCGATTATCGGGAAATAGAACATATCCACTACTTTACCGTAAAACAAAGAAGCATATCCCCCACCTTCGGGTAGAAACGAAGCTATCTGCGAATGGGTACTTTCATTGAACAAAACTCCGTAAAATACGCTATCAACAATATTGCCCAACGCTCCTGTAAGAATAAGAGATACGCACACAATATATCCGGTTTTCATACCCCGTTTCACGATTTTCACCAAGTACCATCCTATTCCTGTTACGGCAACAATACGGAACAAGGTGAGAAACAGTTTGCCGAATATTTCCATACCAAATGCCATACCGTTATTCTCGGTAAAGTAAATATAGAACCAATCGGTAACACGGATACTGTCATGCCAATACATGTGTGTTTTGATATAGATCTTAATTATCTGGTCGATAATCAATACCGAAAAAATAACAAGCAGCGCAATGCGACCTTTTGTGAAAATTTTATTCATTCTTATTTCTTACCGCTATTTTTAGCTTCAATACTTAATGTTGCATGAGGTACGGCACGCAGACGTTCGGCAGGAATCAACTTACCGGTTTCACGGCAAATGCCATACGTTTTGTTCTCAATACGCACCAATGCTGCTTGTAATCCTTGAATAAACTTCAACTGACGTTGCGCCAAACGCGTAGTTTCTTCCTTGGACAAGGTATTGGCACCTTCTTCCAGTACTTTGTACGTAGGAGACGTATCATCGGTATCATTACCGTCAGATCCGGTTAAACTGGCTTTCAACAGGTCATAGTCACGCTGCGCCAATTCCAACTTCTCCTTAATTATAACACGGAATTCTTCCAATTCCGCGTCAGAGTATCTTGTCTTTTCTGCCATAATAAAATGAGGTTTTTTTAGTAGTAAGTAGTTAGAGTAAGTAGTTAGTAGTAAGTAGAAATACTCTGCAATTTGAATGTTTTCATTAGCAGTACATTTCTACTTACTACTAACTACTTGCTACTAACTACTATATTATTATTCTTTTATAACGCTAACATAGAGAGAAAAATCATCAAAATTGAGTTCCGTACCGTTTTTCATCTCAACCAGCGTCAATGAGGTTGCTAAAACTTGGTTGCAAATATAGCTATTATATTCATCCACAGCATCATCTGTTTGCGGATTTTTAGATAGCATAATCTTTATTTTGTCCGTTATTTCTAAACCGCTCGATTTACGAATGTTTTGAATACGGTTTACCAACTCACGGGAAATGCCTTCACGACGGAGTTCTTCGGTTAAGGTAACATCCAAAGCAACAGTCAGTTTACCTTCATTGGCAACCAACCATCCCGGAATGTCTTCACTGAAAATTTCTACGTCGATAGCTTCAATAACTACATCCGTACCATCCAACCGCAACGTATAAGATCCGTTCTTTTCCAACTCAGCAATAGCCTCTTGTGACATTTCGATTACAGCGGCAGCTACCGCTTTCATCTGTTTGCCATATTTCGGTCCCATCTTTTTGAAATCACACTTCACTTTCTTAACAAGTATGCCTGTTGCTCCATCCACGAACTTAATTTCTTTGACATTCACTTCACTCATGATAAGCGATTTTACCGCTTCGATGTGAGAGAGCTGTTCTTCGTCTACCACAGGTATCATGATACATTGCAGCGGTTGGCGTACTTTGATGTTAACCTTGCGACGCAAAGCCAATACCATTGAAGTAACGTCTTGTGCCATCTGCATACGGGCTTCCAGCTTTTTGTCTATCATTTCGGCATTACATTCCGGGAAGTTAGCCAAGTGTACAGATACCACACTATCACGTCCTGTTGCCGATATCAAATCCATATAAAGTTTGTCCGCATAGAAAGGAGCGATAGGCGCCATCAACTTAGCGACAGTTTCCAGGCATGTATAAAGTGTCTGATATGCAGACAATTTGTCTTGCGTGAACTCACCGCCCCAGAAACGTTTACGATTCAAACGGACATACCAATTGGAGAGGTTATCATTCACAAAGTCAGATATGAGGCGTCCCGCTCTGGTCGGTTCATATTCACTGTAGCATGTATCCACTTCCTTCACCAGTGTATTCAGTACCGAAAGTATCCAACGGTCAATTTCAGGACGTTCAACAGGTGCCATAGTCTCTTCATATTCAAACCCGTCTACATTGGCATAGAGAGAGAAAAAAGAGTACGTATTATATAATGTACCGAAGAATTTGCGACGTACTTCTTCGATACCCTCCACATCGAACTTCAGGTTATCCCACGGTGAAGAATTGGTAATCATATACCAACGCAGAGGATCAGACCCATATTTCTCTATAGTCATAAAAGGATCAACACCATTTCCCAGACGTTTTGACATTTTATTCCCATTCTTATCGAGCACCAATCCATTGGATATAACGGCCTTATAAGAAATAGTATCGAATACCATTGCCGCTATTGCATGCAGCGTAAAGAACCAACCACGTGTCTGGTCTACACCTTCAGCGATAAAATCGGCAGGAAATACCTGATGGCTATCAAGCAATTCCTTATTTTCAAACGGATAATGGATTTGCGCATAAGGCATGGCTCCGGAATCAAACCATACATCTATCAGATCCGCTTCGCGTTTCATTGGCTTTCCGTCTTTGGAAACAAGGATTATATCATCCACATACGGACGGTGCAGGTCGATTTGATCATAATTTTCTTCCGTGTACGTACCGGGCACGAAACCTTTGTCTTTATAAGGATTGGATTTCATGAATCCGGCAGCAACCGATTTTTCCATTTCATTATAAAGTTCTTCTACGGAACCTATGCAGATTTCCTCGCTGTTGTCTTCCGTACGCCAGATAGGTAAAGGAGTACCCCAATAACGGGAACGGCTCAGGTTCCAATCATTCAGATTTTCCAACCACTTGCCAAAACGTCCCGTACCTGTGCTTTCCGGTTTCCAGTTGATAGTCTTGTTCAATTCTATCATACGGTCTTTACATGCGGTAGAACGGATAAACCAACTATCCAACGGGTAATATAACACCGGCTTATCGGTACGCCAGCAGTGCGGATAATTGTGCACGTGCTTCTCTATTTTGAAAGCCTGATTATTTGCCTTCATCATCATACAAAGGCTTACGTCAAGCGTTTCATCCTGGTCGGTAAGAGTAGGATCGTAATCATTCTTCACGAAACGTCCTGCATATTCCTTATATAAATCTACATTGATGCGCTCTTTCACAAAGTCACCATCCAGTTCTTCCAACGGATAAAATTTACCGGTTAAGTCAACCATCGGACGGAGTTCGCCTTTCGTATTGACGAGTTGCAATGGCGGAACACCTGCCGCCTTAGCTACTTGAGCATCGTCCGCACCAAAAGTAGGAGCAATATGTACAATACCTGTACCGTCTTCTGTAGTTACATAGTCACCCGGTATTACACGGAATGCACCTTCACCGGGATTTACCCACGGTATCAGTTGCTCATACTCCATACCTATAAGATCTGCACCTTTATATTCGGCAATTACTTTGAACGGTATCAGTTTATCACCCGGTTTGTAATCCCCCAATGCAATGTCTTCCGCTTTCTTATTGAAAAGCGTATATAACAGAGCCTTTGCAAGAACAACAGTGATTTTATCTCCGGTATATGCATTATAACTTTGCACAGCTACATAATCAATTTTGGGGCCAACGCATAACGCAGTATTCGAAGGTAACGTCCAAGGCGTAGTAGTCCATGCTATAAAATAAGGAGTACCCCACTCTGCCATTTCCGGCTTCGGGTTCTTCATCTTAAATTGCGCCACAACGGTTACATCTTTCACGTCGCGGTAACAGCCGGGCTGATTTAACTCGTGCGAGCTTAAACCGGTACCTGCAGCAGGAGAGTACGGCTGTATGGTATATCCCTTATAGAGGAGATTCTTATTATAAAGTTGCTTTAATAACCACCATAAAGTCTCGATATATCGGTTGTCATAAGTGATATAAGGGTCGGTCATATCCACCCAGTATCCCATTTTATGCGTAAGTTCTTCCCATTCTTTGGTGAATTTCATTACGTCCTTACGACAGGCAGCGTTATAGTCGGCTACGGAGATTGTTTTACCGATATCTTCTTTGGTGATGCCAAGCGCCTTTTCCACACCGAGTTCAACAGGAAGCCCATGTGTATCCCAACCGGCTTTACGCTTTACCTGAAAGCCTTTCATGGTTTTATAACGGCAGAAAATATCTTTGATGGTACGAGCCATTACGTGGTGAATACCCGGCATACCGTTGGCAGAGGGTGGTCCTTCATAAAACACGAAAGAAGGACAACCTTCACGTTCTGTCATGCTCTTGGCGAAAACCTGGTTCTCGTCCCATTTCTTCAACACTTCCTCGTTTACCTTTGAGAGGTCGAATTGCGAATATTCGGCAAACTTCTTACCCATCTTTATTTTACGATTTTAACTATTTTACAATCAAGAATTGATTCACTTTATTGTATGCGAATTCAACCCTTCTCATTTTAAGGGTGCAAAGTTACAAAAAAGTTAGAAAAATGATATTAGAAACTGTTTTGATTTTCCTTTTTAAGTTTTTTATCAATTTCGGATGAATAGTAAAATTTAAAATCCGGTATCACAAAAAGATTCAATAATAAGCAAAGGTGCGACCGGAATATTCCAATCACACCTTTACATGTTTAATTATATTTGAGAAAAAGATTACTTGTTTTTTCTCCAGAGTTTGCTCATATCTTCCAGCGTCTTGCCCTTTGTTTCGGGTACCCAACGCCATACAAATACAGCAGCACCCACGCAGATAATGCCATACAGGCTATATGCGAACATCGGACTGAAGTCGTACAATGCAGGGAATGTAGAAGATACTATATAGTTGAAAATCCATTGGAATGCTACCGCAATAGCCACCGCTTTACCACGAATGGTATTCGGGAAGATTTCTGCTATCAATACCCAGCAAATCGGTCCCCATGACATCATGAAGAATGCAGCGTAAACAATTACAGAGAATACCGGAAGAACGCCCTTGATACCCATACTGTCGCACATGGCTACGGCAAATGCACCGACAGCCATACCGATAGAACCGATAATCAGCAACGGCTTGCGACCGAAACGGTCTACCGTAAAGATTGCTACAAGAGTAAATATAATGTTTACGATACCCATGATAACAGTCTGCATCATACCTCCACCTTCAGCACCTGCGCTTTCAAAAATACGTGGAGCATAATACAATACCGCATTAATACCGATTGCCTGCTGGAACACAGAAAGTAAGATACCGATAATGATAACCGCTACACCGTAAGAGAGTAATTTCTCCGTCTTTTCCTGTGCGGTAGCCTTGATTTCTGCCAGAATTTCCTTTGCCTTGTTTGTTCCATTCACCTTCTCCAAAATAGAGAATGCTTTCTCGTCCTGATGTACCAATACCAGATAACGCGGTGTCTTCGGCACGAAGAAAAGCAGGAACCCGAACAATGCAGCCGGGAAAGCCTCCGAACCAAACATATAGCGCCAGCCTGTCTGCACACTCCACATATCTGAAGCAGGATTTACAGTCAAAATACCATCTGCGCCTTTATCGAGAATAGGATTTGCATGGTCGCCCAGAATCAGGTAGTTAACAAAATAAACCACCAGCATACCGAATATAATAGCAAACTGGTTACAAGATACCAGCGTACCGCGAATATTTGAAGGGGCAATCTCAGCAATGTACATCGGACATACCGCAGATGCAAGACCTACACCGATACCACCCAATACGCGATACAGATTAAACGCGATAAGCAGATCCATATTAGGTTCACCATAATTAAAGAACAAGAATTCAGGATAGTATGAACCCAACGCAGATAAGAAGAACAACACGGATGCCAGTCTCAAAGAATTGCGTCGTCCCAAGCGGGAAGCAAAGAAACCGGAAAGAGCGCCACCGATAACACAACCGATAAGTGCACTTGAAGAAGTGATACCGTGCATCACTTTGTCATACTGAAAATCTTTAGCCATCAGAAAAAAGCCTTCCAGCCCTTTTTCCGCACCGGAGATTACTGCTGTATCGTAACCGAACAACAGTCCACCCAGAATGGCAACAGTAGTTATAGAATAAAGGTAGAGTTTACTACCATTGTTTGCATTATTCATTGATATAAAAATTAGGTTGATTGATAGGAGGAAGTGATTAGCGGAATGAGCGATTAGTGATTAGCAACAGACTAATCACTAATCACTCACCGTTAATCATTAACAGTACATATTCACGATTGCTTCATACAATTCCTGCTTACCGCTGGTTTGCTTCGGTTCGCCGTTAGCCTTCGCATAAGCTACAACATCTTCCAAAGTCAGCTTGCCATCTTCGAATTCCTTACCTTTACCACCATCGAATGATGCGTAACGGTCAGTCAACATTTTCTTGTAAGGAGATTCTTCCAGCAATTTGGCTGCGCTTTCCAAAGCACGTGCCATAGCATCCATACCTGCAATATGAGCAATGAAGATATCTTCCAGGTCAGTAGAGTTACGACGAGTCTTAGCATCGAAGTTCGTACCTCCATTACCCAAACCACCGTTACGGATAATTTGCATCATAGCTTGAATAAGATCGAAGTTGTCAATAGGGAATTGGTCAGTATCCCAACCGTTCTGGTAGTCACCGCGGTTGGCATCAATAGAACCTAACATGCCATTATCAACAGCTACAGCCAATTCATGTTCGAATGTATGACCTGCCAAAGTAGCATGGTTAACTTCAATGTTTACTTTGAAATCTTTGTCCAGCCCGTGAGCTTTCAGGAAGCCGATAACAGTTTCCGTATCCACATCATACTGATGTTTAGTCGGTTCCATCGGTTTCGGTTCAATCAGGAATGTACCGGTAAAGCCCTTAGAACGCGCATAGTCGCGAGCAATTGTCAGCATACGTGCCAAATGTTCTTTTTCACGCTTCTGATCGGTATTCAGTATAGACATGTAACCTTCACGACCACCCCAGAATACATAATTAGTACCACCCAACTCGATAGTAGCATCAATAGCGTTCTTTACCTGAACGGCAGCACGCGCTACAACATCGAAATCAGGATTGGTTGCAGCACCGTTCATATAACGTGCATGTCCGAATACATTTGCAGTACCCCACAACAGTTTGATACCTGTTTCAGCTTGTTTTTGTTTGGCATAAGCAACGATAGCTTTCAGGTTGGCTTCGTATTCTTCGATACTTGCACCTTCTGAAATGAGGTCTATATCGTGGAAGCAATAGTATTCGATACCTATCTTCTGCATGAATTCAAAACCGGCATCCATCTTGTTTTTAGCTGCTTGCAAAGCATCAGCATCACCATTCCAGGGAAATTGTTTGGTACCACCGCCAAATTGGTCGCCGCCTTCTGCACAGAGAGTGTGCCACCATGCCATAGCGAACTTCAGCCAGTCTTTCATTTTCTTACCCATAATCACCTTTTCAGCATCGTAATAACGATATGCCATAGGGTTCATACTTTCTTTACCTTCGAATTTGATTTTTCCAATACCGGGAAAATACTCTTTTGTAGTCATAATCTGAAATGTTAAAAAATTAATTATATTTTCTATTCACAATACGTTAGTGTTTATTTTGACATTGATTTCTCCAAACGATGCTTCCAGCGTGCATAAGCGTCTGCATACTCTTGACGTTTCGCCTGATTAGGTTCAATAACATCCAGTTTTTCCAATGTTGCAAATGCCTCGTTGTTATCTTTATAGATACCTGCGCCAATACCTGCGCCTTTGGCTGCACCTACGGAACCATCTGTGTCGTACAACTCGATCACTGCACCCGTTACTCCTGCCAGCGTATCGCGGAAGATGGAGCTAAGGAACATGTTCGCATGTCCGGCATGGATTTTCTGTACAGGAATACCCATACCTTCCATGATGTCGATACCATATTTAAAGGAGAATACGATGCCTTCCTGCGCTGCACGTACAATGTGATGTTTGCCATGCAGGTTGAAGTTCAACCCACGGATGGAACAGTTGATTTCTTTATTCTCAAGCATACGTTCCGCACCGTTACCGAAAGGCAGAATGCTGATACCCGCACTACCGACAGGAGCCTGCGATGCCAATACATTCATTTCATTGTAAGAAATGCCTTCGGGAGCAATTGTACGTTTCACCCACGAATTAAGGATACCCGTACCATTGATGCAAAGCAACACACCTAAGCGGGTCTGTTCATCCGTATGATTTACGTGAGCGAAAGTATTCACCCGTGATTTGGGATCGTAATTCACTTCACCGTTCACACCGTATACCACACCGGAAGTACCTGCTGTAGAAGCAATTTCACCCGGATTGAATACATTCAGCGACAAGGCATTATTTGGCTGGTCGCCTGCACGGTAAGTAATTGGTATTCCCTCTTTCAACCCTAATTCTTTTGCGGCAGCGGCATTTACGCGCCCTTGTTCCGAGAATGTTGGTTTGATGTCTGCAATCAGAGAACTGTCAAAACCATAATAATCCATCAGAAAATCAGCCACACGGTTATTCTTGAAATCCCAGAACATACCTTCGGAAAGTCCGGATACCGTAGTACAGATTTCCCCACTCAACTTCATGGCGATATAATCACCCGGAAGCATGATCTTATAAATTCTTTCGTAGACGCCTGGTTCGTTTTCTTTCATCCATGCCAGTTTAGAGGCGGTAAAATTACCCGGAGAGTTCAGCAGATGCGAAAGGCAGTTTTCTTCACCCAATGTTTCAAAAGCCTTTTGTCCGTAAGGCACAGCTCTTGAGTCACACCAGATAATGGAAGGACGCAGTACATTCTGGTCTTTGTCCACGCATACCAGTCCGTGCATCTGATAAGAGATACCGATTGCCTTGATTTCACCTGCGTTTGCGCCCGACTCATTCATTACAGCTTGTGTGGCAAGTTTCAGATTTTCCCACCAGCTTTCGGGATTTTGTTCCGCCCATCCCGGTTTTACGGCGATAATAGCCGCTTCTGTCTTCGGAAAGAAAGCGGAAGATACGCATTTGCCGGTTTCAGCGTTCACCAAACTCGCTTTTACGGACGAGCTTCCAATGTCATAACCTAATAAATACATGTTTCTAAATTTATGATATTTGATTTATTTGTTTATCGTCTTACCTTATTATATATCTTCTTGTCAAACCTATAGTAGCGTGCTGCGCGATGTGCAACCCCCTGCTGCTTTTCTTCCATTGGAACAACATACTCCATCATCGCTATTTTTTTATGGAAATTACGAACGTCTATCGGTCTGCCGTATATCAATTCGTATAAAGTACGTAGCTGCGACGCTGTAAATTTGCGGGGGAGCAAATCAAACAATGCCGACGGGTTAATCTCGACATACTGGCGGATATAGATCAGCGCCTCTTTAATTATTAAATTATGGTCGAACGCCAATGCTTTTATATCATTCATCGTCACCCAACATGCCTGGAAATCATCCAGATTCTTGCTCAGGGTACGGTCTATTTTTACCAGAGACAGATAAGCGATTGTAACAATGCGCTCCACTCTCGATTGTATGGCGCGTTCCAGCCAATGGATATCTCTCGGGTCTTTGGTGCGATTCTTAGAACCGAACGCCTTAAACTGCATCAGATTAACGGTTTTCAATCCGGTCAACTCGTTCAATACGCGCTTAGCGGCTTCGTCTAAATCCTCATCCATATAAATAAGGCTTCCGGGAAGCTTCATATCGTGGAAAACTTCACCTTTCTCTTCGCCTACACGTTTTATTAACAGAACTTTCAACTGTTCTCCGTCAAAACCAATCACTACACAGTCTACTGATATATGATTGTTAGCCAATGGGGTTCTATGTTCCGTATTTTGCATAACATACATATTTAAACGCTGCAAATATAAACAGGTTTTTCGGATATACAATCAGCGTAAAGTTAATTTTTGCTATATTATAAAGTGCTATTCTTCAAATGGATACATATCGTATATCATACAGTATCACGATACATCCTTATCATATAAAAGACAATATGTTAGTTAATCAAGAAAAGTATCTCTTATTCTTCGGGAGGATTGTACAAAACACTCTGTTTGTGTGGTGATTATCAGAAAAAGCTATACCTTTGCAGCTCTTTTTAATTAAAAACTTAATAAGAACAGACAGTATGAAAGCATTTGTATTTCCCGGTCAGGGCGCACAATTTGTAGGAATGGGAAAAGACTTGTATGAAAGTTCCGCTTTAGCAAAAGAATTATTTGAAAAGGCTAATGATATCCTGGGGTATCGCATTACGGATATCATGTTCAACGGCACTGATGAGGATTTGCGTCAGACAAAGGTAACTCAACCGGCTGTATTCCTCCACTCCGTCATTTCCGCCCTTTGCATGGGCGATGACTTCAAGCCGGAAATGACCGCCGGTCACTCATTGGGCGAATTCTCTGCTTTGGTTGCCGCCGGTGCATTGAGTTTTGAAGACGGTTTGAAGTTGGTTTACGCTCGCGCTATGGCTATGCAGAAGGCTTGCGAAGCACAACCCTCCACTATGGCCGCCATCATCGGTCTGGCTGATGAAAAAGTAGAAGAAATCTGCACTCAGGTAACCGTTGAAGGTGAAGTCTGCGTGGCTGCAAACTATAACAGTCCGGGACAGATTGTTATTTCAGGTTCTATCGAAGGCATCAATAAGGCTTGCGAACTGATGAAAGCCGCAGGAGCAAAACGAGCTTTACCGTTGAAAGTAGGCGGCGCTTTCCACTCTCCGCTGATGAATCCCGCAAAAGTAGAACTGGAAGCAGCAATCAACGCTACTGAAATCCAAACTCCGAAATGTCCGGTATATCAGAATGTAGATGCTCTGCCCCACACTGATCCGGCGGAAATCAAAAAGAACCTCGTGGCTCAGTTAACGGCATCCGTACGTTGGACGCAGACCGCAAAAAACATGGTTGCCGATGGCGCTACCGACTTCACTGAATGCGGTCCGGGTACGGTGTTGCAAGGTCTTATCAAGAAGATTGCGCCGGAAGTATCCGCTCATGGTATTGCATAATCCATTTTCAACACAGAGGCACAGAGACACAGCGTTTTTTTTCTCTGCGACGTAGCCGCCCTCTCTGTGTACTCTTGTTCAGGTTCTTTCTTTAAAGAAAAGATAAAACTCTGTGCCTCTGTACCTCTGTGTTCAAACAGAAACTATCATTCAAGGATATTCATGCGGACAAACAGATTGTTTTTTTACAAATCTGCGTAATCTGTATTATCTGCGGATGAAGAATGTTTTTATAATATGGAAAAGATAGATGAGTTCAGAAAGGCCCTTGCAGTGCCCATTTACAACCTGTCGATAGACAAGTTGGTACAGGAAATATGCCTCTATCCTGAATATCTAAAAGACATGTATCGATTAATCTCCGATGAAAACATAGTAGTTTCATGGCGGGCTATTTGGGCATGTGAGAAAGTGAGCGAAAAACATCCCGGTTGGTTTGCTCCATTGCAGGATGAGATTATCCAACGATTGCTGACCTGCCAACACGACGGTTCCAAACGGTTGTTATTATCCATATTATATAATGTACCCGTATCTACTCCCATCTCTGTAGATTTATTGAATTACTGCATAGACCACATGTTGGCTCCACAGGAAAGTATAGGCGTACAGGCTTTGGCTATCAGAATGGCCTACCAACTCTGCAAATACGAACCTGAACTTTTGCAAGAACTGCAATTGATACTGGAAAATACAGATACGGAGTTTTATTCCAGAGGAGTCAATACTACGATTCGGAATACGTTGAAGAAGATAAATAAATCAAGGTTTTCATAATATACAGATAATCAAACTAATACATTCTTTTTTTCAAGAAATGACGTATTAAGTCCTGAAATGCTTGACATCGCCTTTCGGATGTAGTATATTTGCAGAAATTTAAAGAACAAAAAATAAATAATAACCTGATTTCTTGGTAAATGGCGAAACTTATTCTTTCATTTTCAGAACTAACCGGAATGTATTTCCCCGGTTGTGCTACTCCGAAGGACGCAGTAAGATTACTGCGACACAGCACTAATTGGCGTACAAAATCAGTAACTGTTTTAGAAAGAATCGAACACCGAACATACAATCATCAATGGCTTGCTATTAAAACATTTCAGGGTGATTGTTAACAATCCGGGTGATTCTCATCCGGAATAATTACAGATAAAAAAACAGAAAAGGCGGTACTTCTTCGCAAGGAAGTACCGCCTTTTCTGTTGAAATATATTGGTTACAGGTTTTAAAGTCTCTTTTTACGCTGTTAATAAACGTCGGCCACATTCTTTAAAAACGTTACGATTATTTTTTAAAAACGAGGATTACGGTTATTAACAGGATTTGCTATTTGTTGTTATTTGTTGACAGACTAACTGTTTTATAGTAACTTATTGAAAAGCACCTGATAAATTGATTGCCAAGTGTTCTTTTATAAGTAAATTCGCAAAAATGACATGATATACTTTTTCTTAATCAACAAGAATTACATCAATAGATTTAATGAAAAGAAAACATCCTTTTTCAGATTCCCCCAGCAACTACCAAAAATGATATTGTTTACTTCATCTACAAAAAAGTCATATACCCACACATTCAATTTATATCTGGCTACTAAATTACCATCCCAATCTAATACAAGTATATTGCATCGTGGTTTCGCAGCAGCTATCCCCAATTTGTCCGGATTCAGCAAATAAATGTAGTTGTCCGTCACAACAGATTGTCCAAAGTGCCAATATCGTTCAGACGGTTTTTGGGGTACAACCTTATAATTACCAACCTCATTTTCCAGAAAAATATCATGACATAGTTCACCTTCTTTATCGTAAATACGTATGCGACGTAATTGAGAATAGACAACGACAAAAGCACTTTTATCAGGCTTCACTTGCAAGCTATGCATATAGGCCCCTTTAAAGTCTTCACGCCTCTTAAAACGCTTATCATCTTCCGGATAAGTTCCTTTCGATGTACACTGCCGCTTGTTAGTATCCATAATATGGAACTCACGCATCCCCGGAAAATCATATATATCAGGATAGATATAAACATCAGGCCGTAGTTCCTGCACTGTACCTATAGAATAAGGTACTTTGTTTGCTATCGCGAAAGAAGACGTTTGAACTAAAGAGTCATTTTCTAACTTATAGACATCAACCTTTCCCTGCTTTTCAATATACAGTTCGCTTTCTCCTATAGTTCGGGAAGCGCCTTCAGGCCCTTGTTGACGATTAATAAGATGCAATTCCGGATAAGTACCAAATAAGAATTAG
>NZ_DBDF01000100.1 GCF_002293435.1 Bacteroides sp. UBA939
CAAAATTTAAACAGGCTCTAAACCGATTGTGATTCTCCCAGTTTCCGGTATTCCGACGGACTGATGCCGTACTGTTTGCGGAACAAACGATAGAAAGTACTCGGTATATTGAAACCGCAACTGAAAGCTATCGCCTCAATCGTCAATTCGGGATGACGGTCGAGCATCTTGCGCGCCTCCTCTATCTTCATGGCACGCATATACTCCATCGGAGATTGCCCCGTAACGGCATTCACCGCCTCGGTAAGGGTATTTCTATTGGTACTGAGCACGGAAGTGATTTCGTCGCGATTCATATCGGCATCCAAAAGATGATCGCCGGAAAGCAGATACTCACGCAAGCGGGCAACCAGGTGGTATTGCCCATCGGTAGCCATATCAGCGGGAGCGGCAGTTTCGGCGGGAACTTCCAACGGTTCCGGCTCCCGACAATGCTCCAGCTTGGAGAGTTCGTCTACAAGCTTGTCCTGCTTCTTGATTCGCTCGTACAGTTTGCGGTTCTTGATCGAAATGACCCGGTTATAATAGAAAACACTCGCCAGAAGTAGCGCCAGAATCAGACAAATGCCAAGGGTGAACATGAAATAATAGAAATGACGCTCTTTTTCGGCAATATGCTTTTCCACCTCATAGCGGGTACGCAGTTCGTCGAACCGGGTATTGACCTCCACATTCTTTATACTGTCGTTGGACGCTATGATTTCGTCAAGCAGCCCGAAGGCTTCATCGTTCCGTCCCATCCGGGCAAGAATCTCCATCTTTATCTTCCTTGCGTTATTAAGGTCAAAGTCCGACTCGCGAACATGCGTCATGGCACTGTCTATAGCGGCAAGCGCTGTGCGATAATCGCCGTGCGCCTGCCCAATCAGCGCCTTCGCCCGCAACAGTTCATATTGGGATATGCTGTTGTTGACGCCGTCTTGCAACCTGGCAAGATATACCTCCGCCTTATCGTATTCCCGGCGGTCGATATAGGTATTCATCAATGCCACATGGAGGTTACCCCATGCTTCGGGCTGGGGTCTGCCTGATGCTTTCTCAAAACGCGCAATGGCTTTTTCGTATTCGGGAACCAGTTGAAGGACTTCGTCATAACGTTTCTGCGTACGAAGCGACATGCAGAGGAAAGCATAGGCTTGCGTCAGGATATTGTCGTAGCCGGAAGTTTCCCACAGCAGGCTGATGCACTCCCTGAACGATTCTTCTTCCTCTTTCAATCTCTGCTGGAGATTATAGGTGAGGGCGGTGGCATAAAGCGCGGTCGCCATTCCCGCCTTATCCTTGCGTTCCGAGGTGCGGGCATACATTTTCTCCGCCTCTTTTACCGCCTGCTCATAGTCTCCCTTGAGATTGTAAGCGCTTATAAGTTGCATGTGTATCTGATAATAGAACCGCCATTCCTCGTGCCGGATATAAAAATCAAGATAAGCGGGGGCGTTTTCGATTATCTTATCATATTCGTTGCGGTTGATATGAGAGATAATGATGTTTCCATACACCATTCCCTGCATTTTCACATTGCCTTGCCTGATGGCCTCTTCCTCCGTCTGCCGGAACAAGGTAAGCAGCGTATCCATTTTCCGGTCGTCGGCAATTTCTGTCATATAGAGGTAGTACAGCCGGTTGTATGTTCTCAGTTTGTCGATTCCTTCCGAACTGTCGATAGCACGGCGCAGAGAATCTTTCTGATGTTGAAGAGAGTTTTGTGCCCGGACAGGCAGGATAAATCCCAAAAGGAATACGCACAGAACAGGTAGCAGCGGATGAGTTGCAGATCTAAGATTCATTGTAGCAGGTATAAATGTGTATTTAACACCTGCAAAACTACTAAAATAAATCAATTGGCAAATAAAATCTATGAGAAAATTGCAGGGAAACGCACCCGTTCTTCTTAACCTGAATAATTCATGCTTTAGGAGTTAGAGGAGTTAAAGGAGTTATCAGCCAACAAGTTGGCTTAGGAGTTAAAGCCGATACTAATGTTATATGATTCACGGACTATCGGCTTTAACTCCTTAACTCCTAACGAAGTGATAACTCCTTTAATTCCTACTGTATGAATAATACAAGTCAGAATTCTTGTAGATTTATAATCTCCCAACCATAGACCGCTACATCAACGCACCCGTTCTTCTTAAAGATTATGCCTTCCTTCTCCAACAATTCGCGTTGTTCCGGCCAGAAAGGCGCCGGTCGCCCCAGGCTATTGACTACCCGATGGCAAGGAAGGTTCCGCCCTGCAGGTGCGTTATGCATAGCCTGCCCTACCATACGCGAACATTGGGACTTTCCTACGAGGTAAGCAATCTGTCCGTACGTCAGCACACGCCCCGCAGGAATAGAAGCTACAATACTGTAGACTTCGTTATAAAACACGTCTTTTTTCATGGCGACGAAAGAACTGAAATAAATCATAAATTCCAAATAATAAGATAAGGTTTTTTAGTTCAAAACAAAAAATCGTATCTTTGTGCTATATATGAATAACAAAGACGAGCAATATGGAAAAGCTAAATCAATATCATCGCCAGGTTATAGCAAAGAAAATGAAATCTGTTGCCTACTGGACGAAGCATCCGATGTCGCGCGAGGAGTGCTTGAATCAATTCAAGCGATTGCGGGAACAACGGTTGTTAAGAGAATCCAAATTACAAACCTCGAAAGATTTGCAAGAGACAAAGGCTATTGGATAGAAGATATCAATCAATTAGGAATCTTCTCAGACAGAGGCTCTGAGAATGAAGTCTATTTATCAAAAAAGGACAATGCTATCGTTTATAAACTAAATGACTTCCGTTATTCGGATGACAATCTATCTCAATTTTTTGAACGAATAAAGATTCATAATTTCTATTTTCCGGACTGCTCGTATAAGTTAATAGGTTTTGCCCAAAATCAAACTGGTAAATTCTGTGCCGTACTGTCACAACCTTTCATCGCAGCGATGCGTGAAGCAACAGAGTCTGAAATAAAAGAGGAACTTAACAAAATGGGATTTAAACCGGAATTAGGTGGCGAGTATTTCTCAAATGGCAGATACGATATATTCGATGCCCTGCCTAACAATGTGTTAGTAGGAAACGACAAGCATCTCTACTTCATTGATACAATTATCTACAAAAACCAAGATGGTGGATTTGATATATACAGGAGCCTATCTCCACGATATAAATAATGTCGCGCCCTGACATTGCCATAAATATGAAGAATTAAAACAAAATAACATGTCCCGCATTGAACAGGAAAAGAAAACCGTGGAACAGATGATCCGTCTCTATTGCCGAAAGAAAGAGGGAAACAAAACATTGTGCCCGCAATGCAAGGAACTATTAGTATATGCACATACACGGCTTTCGCATTGCCCATTCGGTGATGGGAAACCAACTTGCCGGCTTTGTAGCATACATTGTTATAAAGCTGAAATGAAAGAACAGATGAGAAAAGTGATGAAATGGGCAGGCCCCAGAATGTTGCTATACCACCCCGTGACGGCTATCCGGCACTTGTGGCAAGAGTAGAACTACTGCTTCTCCGTCATGTGTTTCCAATAACGTACAGGCATATCTTGCTTGTGCTTTCGCGGATTCAACCGTTCTTTGATGCAGATAGCCTTAAAATACATCTTCCATAACTGCTGAAAGAGTTTTTCGTCCTTATCCATCAGCCTTTCATCAAGCATACCGGTAATGAGATGTTTTTCACGAGACCCTTCCTCAAAGCTAACTTGCCGCACCTCTTTCAAATCATAATAAAAACCATACGCCCGCTTGATGTCGTATATCAGCCAAGGCTGGTCGGCAAAACGATCTTTAAAATGATCGATAGCCAAGGGCAATGCATTCTTCTCAGGTTCTACAGCAGCAAAGAATGTGCCGTCCGCAGCTTTTTGAAAGCGAACGAACTGAAGCATGCGCAACCGCTCCCAATCCACTCTTTTCCACATACGGGAGAATTCAAGGACATCAGAATCAGAAAAATTTGTTTCTATAGAACAGGGAGCATCTATCGCCTTGCGGATATAACGGAACAGGAGCATGGGAGTTTCCGGTTCCTCTGCCAGCCAGCACTGCGCCAGGCAGGATAATGCAGAGGAAGAGAGTTTCTTTCCCAAGCCGCGCCATACGCGTTCTGCCTTTTCTTTTTCGGTAATTACCGTGAAAGCATCGTCGTAGAACAGGGGCAAAGGTTCTCCTTCCAACAATAAGATGTCCGGAAATACACGACGGGAATAGGCTTCAAAAACAGAAGTCAGCAACCCTTCAAAGGTATTGTCGAAAAGGAAAATGTTCATATCTCAGTCCTGAAAATCAAGCAACAGTTGTTTTTCATCTACTTTCTTTTTACTCGGCTTCACTATCAGCAAGCCTCGGACAGCCTGTGGTGTCATCTCATTTACCGTCTTCATGGGCAGTTCATTGCAAGTGATGAAGTACTGCGCTTTCTTCATCACCACTCCTATTTTCTTCAGTTCGTAGAAACCCAGTTTAGAGAAACGGCGTGACGCCACAATTAGCCGTGCCGACTTTACTCCGACACCCGGTACACGCAATAGCATTTCATACTCCGCCCGGTTGATGTCTACAGGAAACTGTTCGGGATGGCGCAATGCCCACGACAGCTTAGGGTCTATCTCCAAATCCAAATCAGGATATGCCTCGTCCACTATCTCTTCTACTTTAAATTGGTAGAAACGCATTAACCAATCCGCCTGATAAAGCCGGTTTTCGCGTACCAAAGGAGGTTGTTTCAGAGCAGGCAAACGTGTATCATAAGTATTTACGGAAATATAACCGGAGTAATATACGCGCCTCATAGTGGGTCCTTTATAGAGTGCGGATGAAAGATGGAGAATATCCTTGTCTGTCTCTGCCGTAGCGCCTACAATCATTTGCGTGCTTTGCCCGGCAGGAGCGAAACGGGGCGCATGACGATGTTTCTTCCGCTCTTCCGAACTCTCTAACACTCCCTGCTGGATATAACGCATCGGTGCGTACACACTCTTATGATCCTTCTCGGGAGCGAGGAGTTTCAGGTTTTCTTCTTTGGGTATTTCCACATTAACGCTGAGACGGTCGGCATACAGTCCTGCCTCATTCACCAGTTCACGACTGGCGCCGGGAATGCTTTTCAAATGAATATATCCATTAAAGCGGTGTATGGTGCGTAGATCTTTTGCAACACGCACCAGGCGTTCCATAGTATAATCAGGACTTCGCACAACACCGCTACTCAGGAACAGCCCTTCTATATAATTACGGCGGTAGAATTCCATCGTCAAGTCTACAAGTTCACTAACGGAAAGTGTAGCGCGCGGCAAATCATTTGAACGCCGGTTGATGCAATAGGCGCAATCATAGATGCAGTAGTTGGTCAGCATCACCTTTAGCAAGGAGATACAACGCCCATCCTCGGCAAAACTATGGCAAATTCCCCAACCACCCACGGTATTGCCTACCATACCCGGCTTGTTAGACCGCACGGTGCCGCTGGAAGCACACGAAACGTCATATTTCGCAGACTCTGCCAATATTTTCAATTTATTAAGAACATTCTCGTTCATATCTGCCACTCACTCTAAATTGGCTCAAAAATAGTAAATCGAGGAGAACCACACAAATAATGGATGGTTAAATAAAACGCTTAGCGATAATATCCCTGATGATAATCTTAGCTTGCATTATTCATAAGTGTAAGTACTTCGCTTACTATAAATGAGAATTTAGCG
>NZ_DBDF01000084.1:0-4330 GCF_002293435.1 Bacteroides sp. UBA939
CGCGTCTAAAGAATTGCTTGTATTGCGCAGCAACCGGATTGAGATTCCGTTTCGCTATATTATTATTCATAGTATAAACTAATTATGAACAGCTACTTAAGAATAATAGTAATCATCATAAAAGTTTCAGAAGAATAAATGATAAATCATTTGTCCCGGTCTACTACATAATCAAGATAAGCGATAAGTGCAGCTTTTACCTCCGAATCGGGCAGAGCAACCAGTAAAGAAAGCGCCTTTTCCTTATACCCGAGCATCGCCTGTACCGCATATTCAATGCCTCCCTGTTGCTTAGCAAACTCGATTAATTGGGTAATTTCACCGGTGGTAGCAACGCCATTCTTCACTTTGACAGCTATTCCTTTCGCAACCTCGTCCCGGGTTACATTCAGGGCATAAAGCACCGGAAGGGTTAGTTTACCTTCCAACATGTCATTTCCGGTCGGCTTGCCAATCCGCTTACTATCGAAATAGTCGAATATATCGTCCTTAATCTGGAAACAAAGACCGATATATTCACCGAATTGACGTGCAAACTCCGCCTGCTCATCATCCGCCCCTATCGAAAGAACACCGGCTTTGGTACAAGCCGCAAAAAGCGCAGCCGTCTTCTTACAGATTACATCAAAATATACTTCTTCGGAAAATTGGAGGTCGCTTACATTGGAGAGTTGCAGCAGTTCTCCCTCCGAAAGACTCTGACCTAACTGGGAAACAAGGTCAATAATAGCGTAGTTATGTGTCCTGCTTACCTGCACAAGCGAAGTCGCCAATAAATAATCGCCCACCAGCACCGCTACCTTATTATTATAGATAGCATTCACGGATAATTGCCCGCGACGCTCCGTACTTTCATCCACCACATCATCGTGAACCAGGCTCGCAGTATGCAACAGTTCAAGCGAAGCCGCAGCATGAAGCGTTTCAGAACAGACCTGACCATACAATTTCGCCATGAGCAACAATAAAACCGGACGCATCATCTTCCCGTTCTTCTGCCGAATGTGAGCAATTACTTCATTCAACAAAAAGTTAGAACCGGAAAGTGAACTATCAAACAACTGCTTGAAGCTTTCCAATTCCGCTGAAATCGGAGATTTTATGAGTAACAAGTTATCCATGCATCGCTATTTTGCCACAAAAGTAGTAATAAAACAGTTAATACAGTATTTTTTTGTACTTTTACCATGTAAAAAAGGACAAATATATGAAACCGGATAATAAACTGTTTCTTCTCGATGCCTACGCATTGATATACCGCGCTTATTACGCATTCATTAAAAACCCGCGGATTAACTCTAAAGGATTCAATACTTCTGCCATCCTGGGCTTTGTAAACACCCTTGAAGAAGTACTCAAAAAAGAAAACCCCACGCACTTGGGAGTTGCCTTTGACCCGACAGGCCCCACGTTTCGCCACGAAGCTTACCAACAGTACAAGGCGCAACGTGAAGAAACGCCGGAAGCTATCCGGTTCTCAGTACCTGTCATAAAAGATATCATCCGCGCCTACCGCATCCCTATCCTGGAAGTGCCGGGCTACGAAGCGGACGATGTCATCGGCACACTCGCCACCGAAGCCGGACAACAAGGTATCACTACCTACATGATGACTCCCGACAAAGATTACGGCCAGTTGGTTTCTGAAAATGTATTCATGTACCGCCCAAGGCATACCGGTGGTTTTGAAGTCATGGGCATAGAAGAAGTAAAAGCCAAATTCGATATCCGCACAACGAAACAAGTCATCGACATGTTAGGACTGATGGGCGACTCATCCGACAATATCCCCGGCTGTCCGGGCGTTGGAGAGAAAACAGCGCAAAAGTTAATAAGCGAATTTGAAAGCGTCGAAAATCTCCTGGAACATACCGACCAACTGAAAGGTGCACTGAAGACCAAAATCGAAAGCAATCGCGAGATGATTATTTTCTCTAAATTCCTCGCAACCATTAAAACGGATGTTCCCATCAAACTCGACATGGCATCGCTCGTTCGTGAAGAACCTAATGAAGAAGAACTCCGGAAGCTCTTCGAAGAATTGGAATTCCGCACACTCATTGACCGGGTACTCAAAAAGAACAGTCCCCTACCCTCTTCGTCCGGCGGCGCTCCTTATTCTCTGTCCGGCGCTCCCTCTTCTTCGCCCGGTACCCTCTTCCCTTCGTCCGGCACTCCCGATCTTTTTTCGGCAGATCCGCTCTTCGCTCCAAATAATGCCCCGGCTCAAGGCGATTTGCTTGCAGAATTTGCGCCCAATGATACGGAAGAACAGAAAAAATCAAATCTCGCGCACTTAGAAACCGCTCATGTTGACTACCAACTCATTGATACAGAGGATGAAAGGAGGCAAATAATTCAAAAGTTGCTTACAGCGGAAATTCTCTCAATAGATACGGAAACTACCTCAGCCGATGCAATCGAAGCCCAATTAGTAGGAATGAGCTTCAGCGACGCCGAAAATCACGCTTACTATGTTCCCGTTCCGGCGGAACGAGACAAAGCCTTAAAAATAGTGAATGAGTTCCGCCCTCTCTACGAAAACAGAAATTCGGTAAAGGTGGGGCAAAACATAAAGTACGATATACTCGTTCTTCAAAATTACGGGATAGAAGTGGAAGGCGAACTTTTTGATACCATGCTCGCACATTATGTTTTGCAACCCGAACTTCGCCACAACATGGACTACCTGGCAGAAATCTACTTGCACTACCAAACCATTCACATCGACCAACTGATTGGCCCGAAAGGAAAGAACCAGAAAAACATGGGCGACCTTTCCCCGCAAGATGTCTACCTCTACGCTTGTGAGGATGCCGACATAACCTTAAAGTTAAAAAACATTCTCGAGAAAGAACTAAAGAGCCAGGGAGTGGAACACTTGTTCTATAAAATAGAGATGCCGCTTGTGCGCGTACTTGTCAACATGGAAAGAAACGGAGTACGTCTCGACACCAGCGCACTGAAACAATCGTCCGGACTCTTCACTACCCGCCTGCAGGAGATTGAAGAAGAAATCTATCAACTGGCAGGTGAAACATTCAACATTGGTTCTCCGAAACAAGTCGGTGAAGTGCTGTTTGACAAGCTGAGGATTATAGACAAGCCCAAGAAGACGAAGACAGGACAGTACGTTACTTCTGAAGAAATATTGGAAAGCCTGCGCAACAGACATAAAATCATCGGGAAAATCCTCGAGCACCGCGGATTGAAGAAGTTGCTCGGTACGTATGTCGATGCTCTTCCTTTGCTCATTAACCCCCATACGGGGCGCATCCATACCTCTTTTAATCAAGCAGTTACGGCTACCGGGCGCCTCAGCTCCAGCAACCCTAACCTGCAAAACATTCCTATCCGCGACGAGGACGGAAAAGAAATCCGCAAAGCATTTATCCCCGACGACGGATGTGAATTCTTCTCTGCCGACTATTCGCAAATCGAACTGCGCATTATGGCTCACTTAAGCAGGGATAAAAACATGATTGATGCTTTCCTCAGCGGTCATGACATTCACGCCGCTACTGCTGCTAAGATTTATAAAGTAGATATCAAGGACGTCACACCTGAAATGCGCCGCAAAGCCAAAACCGCCAACTTCGGTATTATATACGGTATTTCTATCTTCGGATTGGCAGAGCGTATGAATGTAGACCGCAAGGAAGCCAAAGAACTGATTGACGGTTACTTTGAAACTTACCCGCAGGTACGCGCTTATATGGATGAGAGCATCCGGGTGGCTCGTGAACAAGGGTATGTGGAAACTATCTTCAACCGCAAGCGATTCTTGCCCGACATTAATTCACGGAACGCAACCGTACGCGGGTATGCTGAACGCAATGCAATCAATGCTCCTATTCAGGGAAGCGCTGCCGATATCATAAAAGTGGCTATGGCGGGCATCTATAACCGTTTCCAGGATTATAAATTGAAAGCAAAGATGATTTTGCAGGTTCATGACGAGTTGAATTTCAGTGTTCCGGAGGCTGAAAAAGAGTTTGTGCAACAAATTGTAATCGAAGAAATGGAGCGTGCGTATCGTATGCATGTACCTCTGCGAGCGGATTGCGGGTGGGGAAAGAATTGGTTGGAGGCGCACTAAATCTATGCTGAATCCGGAAAGTTAGATATTATAATTCGTTTGTAGCGGAGCGGAGCGGTGATTAGTGATTAGTGATTAGTGATTAATGATTAGTGATTAATGATTAGTGATTAATGATTAATGATTAGTGATTAATGATTGGTAATTAATGATTAGTAATTAATGATTAATGGGACTATCTCTATTCTCCTCCTCCTGGGAGGAGGAGTACCCGTAGGGGGAGGTGGTAGG
>NZ_DBDF01000084.1:4371-7676 GCF_002293435.1 Bacteroides sp. UBA939
TCCCGGGAGGAGGAGAATAGAGATACTCCGCATTCATCCCCCCCTACTCCGCATTCATCCCCCTACTCCGCATTCACCCCCCTACTCCGCATTCACCCCCCTACTCCGCATTCGTCCCCCTACCCATTCAAAATTCATAATTGCAAAGCTCCGCACAAGCTACATCCTCAACCGAAGCTGCAACTGCAAGTCCGCCTTCTTATTTCCCCGTATCAAGTCATTGCCCGAACCGATAACCTCACGATCCTGATAAATAGTCTGCCCGATTTTAACAAGAAACATCAAGTCTTTGCTTACATCATACCGCGCAAAAGCCGAAAAGCGAAACCCACGCCCGTAAAACGAAGGCGTATAAAAACTATAAAGCAACCCCTTTTCAGAAGCATATACACGCGAATCATAATCGTCCGTATGAAAATAACTCCCCTGCACAGATACCTTCAACGGAAAAGAGAAAAGATACGAACAAGACTGTGTAAACTGATACCCCTGACTTCCTTTCAGCCCGCGAGAGTGAAAATGATTATAATCCACCGTAGTTCGCAACTGCATATTATCCGGCGAGTAAGTAAACCGATACCGCAAACGATGATGATAAACAGGAAGAATAACCCCGCCGCCCGTACCCGTCACATCCCTTTCCTTCCGCTTATAACGGTAATTGATATACATGGATAAATTCCGCTTCGGAGAATACAAGGACTGGAACATGCCATCCACACCTTGCGACGGCTTACTGATGCGGTATTTCCACCACGGAAAAGAGAACAAATCCACTGAAGCAAAGAACCTCCAATGCTTGAAAGGCGCCGCCTCAGCCGCCAGATACCAACCGTTTTCATTCTGCGGTGTACTACTCTCACCGAAAGAACTGCCATACATCGCCCAGTAATCATGCGAATAATACCTGTGAACAAGCAACAGTTGATACCCGGCCGATACATTATATTTCAACCGGTTCAGCAACGCATACCCCTTCTTTCCCATAGCCGCTTCGCCCGTCAAGGTAAAGCGGTTCAGGCGATATTTATAATCAATACCCGCATTATAGAAGTGATTCCCTTGCAGATTGTATTTGGCGTATGTCCTTAATTCCGGACGGTAAGGATGGTTGAAGAAGTAGTAAACTCCCGTCAGCCCTACTTTCAGATTGTTCCTGTCGTAATTAATATTCCCACCCATTAACTGCATGGAGAAAGCATTCACTTTATCCGCTTCTTTCACCGTACGATGCAATCCAGCCTTATCAATAGACGTGATTTCATCCCCTTCCGTCACCCCATCCATAGAACGATGCGAGTAAAAACCGGATATATGAAGCGCGGGAATAACCTCCACCGTTGCCGCCGCTCCCCGGAAATAATTGTATTCATCCGTAGAACTATGTTTCCGGATACCGCCCGCACGACTGTCGACCGTTGAAAGAGAATAAGTCTTTCCCAACCGGAAATCAGTACTCATCACCAGTCCCTGACCGAAACTCAACCGGTAGTTTCCCAGCGCCAAAGTTTTCAGCCGCCCCAGGTTGCGAAGAATGAAATAAGCGGAATAATGATCATATCCCTTCGCGTTGTGTAAAGCGAAGAAAGGCTCTCCGGCATCTTTTTCGGCAGTAACTCCCATTTGCAGATAGTCTCCATAACGATATCCATACTTCACAGAATGATACGACGAAGGCCCTAAATAACTTTTCCGGTATCCCTCACGCGTATAAAAAGGTATATCAAGGCGAGACAATACTTCCTGCTTACCATATTTCAACAGAGCCTTCAGCCGCGGATAACCTTCCTTTCCCGCCAAAGGACGAACGCAAACAAAAGGAAGCAGCAAGTCGATGGTATGCTTGTCCATCTCCTCCACCAACTGCAATTCATATACGGTCTGCATCTCTCCATGAATATAGATATAAGCCAGGATATTCTCAATCTGAATGTCCGTCAGAAAAGGAAATTGTTCCAACTCCTGTTTGGTAACAGCATTGATATTGACAGGTTCCTGCAGGCGGTTTGAAAGTTCCTCAAGTTCATCTTCCCAGTTTCTTTCTTCTTCGTCCATGGAGAGTTGCTCTATGTTTTCTTCCCAAAGGGAAACAACCGTGTTTTGAGCTTCAAGTACAGGAGACATGAACAGTACACCCAGGAAAACTCTCCATTTAAGCAATTTCATCCGTGTAAATAAGTTTAATAGGGCACGAAATTACCATAAATAAGTTAACACAACAAGGAAAAGAGTGGTAATCAAGCAAAATATAAAGATAAACAGTTAATTTTGTGACATGAACGCATGGCTTAAAATACCACTCATTACTATATTCCTTCTATTGGGTACGCTTCTTTGCCGGGCGCAAGAGACAAACTCTCAAATAAGAGGATACTTAGTTCCTATGTGCGTTTACCAGGGAGATACCATTCCATGCGTACAAACTCCGACCGTTTACATTTTTAAGCCTCTGATATTCAAGAACAAGAAACAGCAAAACGAATACAACAGATTGGTGTATAACGTAAAGAAAGTGCTTCCCATCTCTAAAGAAATCAACCGTGCAATTATCGAAACTTACGAGTACATGCAAACGCTTCCTACCGAAAAGGAACGCCAAAAGCACATCAAACTCGTAGAGAAAGGGTTGAAACAGCAATATACTCCCCGCATGAAGAAACTCTCCTTTTCACAGGGGAAGTTATTAATAAAGTTAGTAGACCGCCAAAGTAACCAGACTTCTTATGAGCTGGTGAAAGCATTCATGGGGCCATTCAAGGCAGGTTTCTACCAAACTTTCGCTTCCTTATTCGGCGCCAGCCTCAAGAAAGAATATAATCCCACCGGAGAAGATGCATTGGTGGAACGGGTTATATTGTTAGTGGAAAACGGGCAGCTTTAACCTGAATTATTCATGCTTCAGGAGTGAGAGGAGTTAAAGGAGTTATCAGCCAACAAGTTAGTTTATCCTATATTATTCATAGTGTAAGTACTTCGTTTACTATAAATGATAATTTAGCGAAGAATGGATACGCGGACGACACGGATTAAACGGACGAACGCGGATTTTTTTCTTAAATAATAATTTAGCGGTGATTCAAACACAGAGACACTGAGGCACAGAGTTCTCTTTAGCACTGCCTTGAACAGAGAAGCACAGAGTTCTTTTCTTTTTTATAGAACACAGAGACACAGAGGCACAGAGTTTTTTCTCTGCGACGTAGTCGCTCTCTCTCTGTGTACTCTTATTCAGGTTCTTTTCTTAAAAGAAAGATAAGACTCTGTGTGTCTGTGACTCTGTGTTCAAGCATAAATTCTCATTTATG
>NZ_DBDF01000221.1 GCF_002293435.1 Bacteroides sp. UBA939
CATTCCCACCGCTAAATTCTCATTTATCGATAAGAATGCAGATTAAGATATATATCGGAGACAGGCATCAGCCAAAACTAATCCCCATACGCCGTCCCTGAACCACCAGGTCATTATCCTCCGTCACTAATTTCAGTTTCCCCGCTATCTCTTCCAGCGGAGCGGAAGAAATTTCATCTCCTTTCAGAGTAATCATCCTACCGAATTGCCCGGTAGCGATCAATTCCGTAGCATGGCCGCCCATGCGTGTGGAAAGATTGCGGTCGAAAGGCGTAGGAGAACCCCCTCGCTGTATATAACCCAGCACCGTTTCACGGGATTCGATGCCTGTTTCATACTCAATCTCTTGTGCAATATACTCGGCTGCACGTTTACGACCATTAGTCTGAATGCCTTCGGCAACTACGACAATAGAATAAGGCTTCCCTTTCTTCAAGCGGTTCAGAATAGTTTCGCCTATGTTATGAATGTTATAAGGGATTTCGGGAATCAGAATGACGTCACCGCCTCCCGCCATACCGGAATAAAGCGCAATCCAGCCGGCCTTGTGCCCCATTACCTCAATCACCATGACACGCTTATGCGAACTGGCGGTTGAATGTAAACGGTCGATGGCGTCTGTAGCGATGCTAACTGCCGAGTCAAAACCAAACGAAAAGTCTGTTCCCCAGATATCATTATCAATGGTTTTGGGCACAGATACGATATTTATTCCCATAGCAGCCAGCTTTGAAGCGGTCTTCTGCGTACCGTTACCGCCGATGCATACCACACAGTCCAGGCCCAATTCTTTCACATTTTGTCCAATCAACTCCGGTTTATTGACGTCAGACGCTACGCTTTTCTTGAAAGGTTTCTCCCGCGAAGTACCCAACATAGTTCCGCCCTGATTCAGCAAACCAGACAAAGATTTCTCGGTAAACAGCTCAACATCCTTTGTCAGCAAGCCTTGAAACCCGCTATGAATGCCTATTACCTCCATTCCATAATGATTGATCGCCGTTTTACACACTCCACGAATAGTGGCATTGATACCGGGGCAATCGCCCCCCGAAGTCAGAATACCGATTCTCATAATAATTATCAGAGTTAATGAGATTTATTTAACTTAATAACCGAATATGTCCGTAAAGGTAGAAAAAAAAGAGGGAAAAAGATAGAGATGCTAATAAATAAGATTAATTTTGCGCATCGAAATTGTTTTTAGCTAAGAGAGATGAATATCACAACATTGCTGAATAAGGTGTATTTTACCCCTCGCCTAAAAGAGATCAGCCTCTATGCTACTCGCGCAGGAGAATTGCAACACAAGGTATTGAACCGTTTGGTGCGCTTGGCAGAGAATACGGAATGGGGCAAAAAATATGACTATAAAAGTATACACACCTACGAAGACTTTAGAGACCGGCTCCCTATACAAACTTACGAAGAGATAAAACCGTATGTGGAACGCCTGCGTGCAGGCGAGCAGAACTTACTATGGCCTTCGGAGATACGCTGGTTTGCCAAATCCTCGGGTACAACGAACGATAAGAGCAAGTTCCTGCCCGTCAGTAAAGAGTCTCTGCGCGATACGCACTACCGGGGTGGCGCAGATGCTGTGACTATTTATCTGGGACAAAACCCCGAAAGCCGCTTCTTTTCCGGAAAAGGATTGATTCTGGGAGGAAGCCACAGCCCCAACCTCAACTCCAAACATAGTCTGGTAGGCGACCTTTCCGCCATTCTGATACAAAATGTGCATCCGTTGGTTAACACGATTCGCGTTCCCAGTAAGAAGATAGCTCTTATGAGCGACTTCGAGAGTAAGATGGAAGCGATTGCCAACAGCTCCATTCAAAAGAATGTAACCAACTTATCCGGTGTTCCTTCATGGATGCTGGTTCTTATCAAGCATATTCTCCAAAAGACCGGGAAACAATCATTAGAAGAGATATGGCCTAACCTGGAAGTATTCTTTCACGGGGGCGTGGCCTTTACACCTTATCGTGAACAGTATAAGGAAGTTATCCGCTCCTCCAAGATGCATTATGTGGAAACGTACAATGCCTCCGAAGGATATTTCGGTACGCAGAACGACTGGAAAGACCCGTCGATGCTGTTAATGATTGATTACGGTATTTTCTACGAATTCATTCCTTTGGAAGATTTGGATAAAGAGAACCCGCGGGTTTACTGTCTGGAAGAAGTAGAGCTGGACAAGAATTATGCGTTGATTATTTCTACCTCCGCCGGTTTGTGGCGTTACATGATTGGCGATACTGTGAAGTTCACCAGTAAGTCTCCCTACAAGTTCGTTATTACCGGGCGTACCAAACATTATATCAATGCTTTCGGTGAAGAATTAATTGTAGACAATGCAGAGAAAGGATTGGCAAGAGCTTGCGAGGCTACCGGAGCATTGATTTCCGATTATTCGGCTGCTCCTGTTTTTATGGATGCCAATGCCAAATGTCGCCATCAATGGTTGATTGAGTTTGCCCAGATGCCTGACAATATGGAGAAGTTCGCCAGTATATTAGACGGAACCCTGAAAGAAATAAACTCTGATTATGAAGCTAAACGCCAGAACAATCTTGCTTTACAGCCATTGGAAGTAATCATTGCACGCAAGGAACTGTTTCACGACTGGTTGGCTCAAAAAGGGAAATTGGGCGGGCAGCATAAGGTTCCACGCCTCAGTAATACGCGGAAGTATATTGAGGAGATGCTGGAATTGAACAAAATGCGGTAAATTAGTGATTAGTGGTTAGTGATTAGGGGTTAGTGATTAGGGGTTAGTGATTAGGGGTTAGTGATTAGGGGTTAGTGGTTAGTGGTTAATTGTAGAATTGTAGAATTATAGATATTGTACTTATGAGAATTTGGAACAAAGTGTTTTTTACAGCAGCAGTGCTTTTCTTTAGTTTAAATCTGCTTGCACAAGATTCATCATTTCGTTTTGGAGTTAAAGCAGGACTTAATTTGTCGACTGCAATTGTCAACGAGGCTACTAATACTCGTTTTAAGACAGGTTATCATATTGGTGGTACTGTTGACTATCTTTTGCCGAAGAATTTTCTAATTCAATCAGGCCTGTATCTTTCAGCCAAAGGTTCAAAAATAGACAACCTCTATGGAAGCAATTATATGGGAGGAAAACCGGACTTTACGCATACGTTTAACCAATTCTATCTGGAATTGCCTATACGTGGCGCCTATAGGCTCAATGTTTCCAATGATTTTAATATTGTGTTAGGGGTTGGCCCTTATTTGGGGTACGGCATCGGAGGTAAAACCAAACAAAAATTAAATAGTGGGACTTGGAGTGAAGGAAACACGGAAATTGAATGGGATACCTTTGGAAATGGTGTCTTTGATGAAGGCCGCGATTATTTACGCGGAGAAACATTAAAACGGTTTGATTTGGGAATAGGATTCGGAGTTGATTTGGAATATCGAAAATATGTTTTAGGCATTGGTTATCAATGTAGCGTAATGGATATTGCTTCGGATGACTATTACTATCCAGATTTACGATACAAGAATAGTGTCAATATTCAAATTTCCGTAGGATATAAGTTTTAATCAGCTATTTTTCATCCGCAGGTTACACGGATTTCTTTCTAATTACGGGAAAGGGAAAGTAAGTACCGAGCCATTCTTCGTCCGCAGATTACACGGATAACGCGGATTCCTTTCTTAAATGATGATTTAGGGAAGGTAAATGATTATAAGAGTATCTCTATTAGCTTCGCTGACAGAGATACCCTTTTGATTCACTTATCACTTATCACTAAACACTTATCACTCCAAACCTCCGCTTCACCAAGCACTTCGTATTTAGAAATTATAAGCTAACCCGACGCCCAATATCTCCTTGAACTGTACCTTTGGACCTCTCTCGATACCTTTATCATCGAAAGTCTTCACATCATCATCATACTTCAGCGTCATGTTCAACGTAGCCGACAATACTTTATTGATTTTCATACTCACAAGTATGTCCCAATTGATATCCACATTACCAAAGGCTTTGCTGTAAGGAGTGAAGAAATCCGCCGTAGTAATCACGTTTACATTCTCCATAACAGGCAGTTCCGCACGGGCTTTCACATAAGCGCCGGCTTCAAGTTTAAAGCGCTCGCCCGGGTCAACACCAAAAAGGCCAAGCTCGGAAAGATAATCATCGCACACAAAAGTCATCTTGGCTGATACAGGAGAAAGAAAGATTGAATAATTACTCTTCGGACGATATTCCATACCTAAGGCTACGTTAGAATAAGCCGGGGCAAACAAATTGGATATGTAGTGGCTCTTATCAGGATAGTTATATCCTTTGGCGAACTGGCTATTCAAGTCGGCCATAAATGTATAGAACCAAACATTGTTGGTAGAATAACCTAACTGGGTGGATAGTCCTATCTTATCGGTGCTTTTCCTCATGCCCTGCGATTTAGTCTTCGACAATCCATAATCAAGCACCAGATTAGTCACCCACAACCAGTATCCGCTCTTATGCGTCAGAGAACCATTCAGGTAAGCATTCCCCGCTACGGAGTTTTCACCACCGGCAGACCAGTTTGTCATGGCAGTTTGCGACATGTTCACGCCGGTTACACCTTTCAATACCCAAGCTCCATCCTGATATCCTTTATCATCTGTCTGGGCATGAACCATTATTGCTGCGAAAGCAAAAAATACTAATAAATAGATACGCTTCATACAATTATTGATTTTAATTGGTTTAGAAATTCAAACGTTTTCTATAGTTAACAGAGCAGGTTGATTTTTGTTCGGGAAAAAAGTATGAAAGAAGAAGTTATACAATAGTAGAATGATTATGGGAATTACATGTATTTTTCATTTATTATCCGTATAAGTACCATTAAATGATAGTTTGGCGAAGAATGGGTATGCGGACGACGCGGATGAAGCGGATGAACGCGGGTTAAGCGGATGAACGCGGATTCTTCTCTTCTTAGTGATAAGCAGAAGTATCTCTATTAGCTTCGCTGACAGAGATACTCCTGCTTATAAACCCCTAAATTAGCAGTATAAGAAAGAAATCCGCGTTCGTCCGCTTAATCCGTGTCGTCCGCGTATCCATTCCCACTAATAAATTATCATTTTGTAAACCAAGTGACACTTTGTATTTTTAATCGGCTGAGAATGCGATATTTCCGTCCGAAGACAGGGGCGGTTGGAAATACCGAAGTAAAAATACGTATCTCTCTGGCAGATAGCGAGATATCAAAATACGTACATCTCTAAAAAAAGACGAAAGCCTCTTTCGGAAGAGGTTTTAATGGTTTATTTCTACCGGATATGCGTGGCTTTTGTACGGGATATATACTGTCTCTGCAGAACACTTGTGTGCTTCACGTAGAACACTTGCATGCTTCGCGCACGGGATATATGCCGTTCACGCTCCATCTATATGCGGTTCGTGCGCGAAGCAGGCTGTTATTGCATAAATCCTGCATATCACCCATGATTTATACAAGATATCTGTATATACATTCAAAATGTTGTAGTTACAGTTTCTATTTCTCCTTTTTTCACAGAATGTCATGTTAGTAAAAAGACACTTTGATTGCCTTTTTGAAAGCATCTATTTGTTTAAAGCTACATATTGCCAATTCAATCGCATTAGCGTCCGGACATTGATTTACTTTCAAAGAAGATGCATACCACGTAAAGGCAAGATACGCCTCATAGAACCTTTTGTTGGAAATTTGATGCTGTTACTCTGCTTAAATGCCCCAAAGCCCCGGATGTTTTTAGAATAAAACATCCGGGGCTTTCCCTTTCTTTTCCTTTTTCAGACTTTATCAGCTACTAATATCCCGGATTCTGTTCCAGATTAGGATTCTGATCTAACACTGATTGGGAAATAGGTAACTTATAATAGTTCCTATTGAAAAGATTACCGAGCTTGGCACGTCCTTCATCACGATCCGGAAGGGAATTCATCACCTCTTCCACCTTGCCCCAGCGAACAAGGTCGTACCAGCGTTGCCCTTCTAACGCCAGTTCGAGCCGGCGTTCCTTTACCAATGCTTCAAAAGCCGCTTCCTTGCCGGAAGATGCGGACGAAGGCAAAGCCTCCAATCCTGCACGGCTTCTCACCTGATTGATGATACCAACCGCATCAGCCACACTGCCATTTCCCAACAGCAAAGCCTCCGCCTTCAACAGCAATACATCGGCGTAGCGGTATTTGATAACCGTGGAATAAGAACAACGGATTTTGTACATAAACGGATAGTGTTCCCGCGGATAGTGATTGTCCCAGTTAGTTTGGTAATAAACTACGGTTTCATTAAAGCGTTCCGTGTCTCCTGCCTCTTCAAAGGCTGCTATCAGGTCTCTTGAAGGCGTAATCCATTTTGCATAGGTAAACTGTTTTTCCCAATCGTCCAGGAAACGGCCTAAAATATTGGGCAACCATGCTCCGCTACCGGGGAAGTATTGCGCTTCCAGAATAGATTCCGCTGTGTTCCTATACTTGGTATCTATCGCCAAGTTATCCGAACCGGGAGGCAACGTTTCGTCTTGCAGCTTTACGCCGAACAAGTCGTTGAACTTATCCGTCAGACGGAAACCGTCCGCCGCCACTTCATCACAATACTTTATCACCTTAGCATAGTCTCTCAGAGGCTCTTCGGCATAAATCTTAGCCAGCAAAGTGCGGGCTACCGACTTACTGAAACGGGTTTTATCCGCCGGATTATTATTCGGGGCGGTAACAACCGCTTCCAACAAGTCCTTCTCAATCTGCCTGTACACCTCTTCTTCCGTATTCTGGACAGGGAAATATGCCGGATATACATCCTCCACAGTCTCGGAAGTAATATCTCCGGCTTCCGTAACCACAATAGGCACACTGCCCCAGTTGCGTACCATATCAAAGTAAATCATCGCCCTGAATATCTGAGCCTGAGCCTTGTATGACTCACGCTCCTGCGAAGTCATCGAAGCGTCCTCCACCGCATCAATATTACAAATCAGCTTATTGGCACGCGCTATATCTTGCATGAAGTTATTCCACCCACGCTGCAAAGGCGGAATCGTACTTGGAATAGTATTACTTTCAAAATATTGCGGAGCGCCCGAGCGTGTTCCCGCATACGCATTGTCGGAGTGTGTATCTCCAATCAGATACATATCCTGATACCAATGCTCCTGACGAGTGCGCATCTGATCATAAAGAGTCTGCAAATGAGCCTCAACGGCAGCCTTGTCTTTAAAGACGGCTTCCTTGTCTTCTTCTGTCTGTACTCCCTCCGTCACGTCAGAGTATGTATCAAGCGGATTATAATCCAGCGAACACGAGGCAACGGTAAATATCAAACCGCCTGCCAATAATCTGAGAATAGATATATGTTTCATAGTATGCTTCATTAAAATTCAATATTAATACCAAACACAAACGATTTACTGTGAGGATAAGAACCCCAGTCGATGCCCTGTACTCCGCCGTCGTTGCCCCATTCGTTTACTTCAGGGTCCATGCCTTTGTAACCGGTAATGGTAAGCAGGTTGTTCGCCGTGAAATAGGGCTGCAAGCGGGTCACGCCCCAGCGCTTCAACAGTCTCCCTGTAACGTTGTACGAGAAAGTCAGGTTCTTGAGACGCAGATAACTACCGTCTTCCACAAAATAAGAAGAGTTCTTAATGGCGAATCCGGCTTTGGGTATATCCGTAATCTGCCCCGGTTCTCTCCATCTGTCCAACACCCGCGTTGACTGATTCTTACCATCGAACATGGCTTCTGTTTCAATACGGGAAGCATTGTACACGTCATTTCCCTGTGAACCTTGGATAAAAATACTCAGATTGAAGTTCTTCCAGGAGAAAGTATTCGTTATGCCATACGTGAAGTCCGGGTTAGGGTCACCGATATACGTACGGTCTAAGGCGGAAATAATGCCGTCGTCATTTGCATCCCGGTACATCAATTCACCGGTTTGCGGGTCTACGCCATCGCTTATATAACCATAGAATCCTCCCAGCGGGCGTCCCGGTTCATTGCGCACAACGTACTCTTTCAAGATATCGCTGGTGAGTTGGGCTCCCGGGTAAATCTTCTGCAATTCCAGCTTCTCAAGACGGTTTCTATTGAAAGATATATTGAAGTCTGTGTTCCATGTAAAAGCCCCTCTGAGATTCTGTGAACTGACAGCAAATTCAAAACCTTTATTGGTCATCTCTCCTTCATTGCGCACAATGTTATTGGCAGCCGCAGCGCCGGCAGGCAGTGATACGTACATCAGCATGTCGGTAGTACGCTTGTAATAATAGTCCATCGTAACATTGACGCGGTTATTGAACATGGTAATATCCAGCCCGATGTCTGTCTGCGAAGTTGTCTCCCATGTCAGATCGGAGGTACGCAGATTAGCCTGTGTAATTGTAGGAAGCGCATTCTCATTCCCTTCCTTAAACCATTCCTGACGGCTGATATTATACTTCTGCAAATAAGCATAGTCGCCCACACCCGACTGATTACCGGTTTGTCCCCAACTGGCGCGAATCTTCATATCGTCCAGCCATCCCAGCCCACTCATGAACTTTTCGGAAGATATGCGCCACGCTGCCGATACGGAAGGGAAAGTTCCCCAACGATGGTCGGGATGCAACTTGGACGAACCGTCTCCACGCATATTAGCGGTAACCATGTACTTGCCGTCAAAGTTGTAGGACACACGACCGAAGTAAGACATAATGCCCCATTCGGAAGCTCCCGTTCCTGTATTGTTCCAAGCTATTTTATTGGCAGCGTTCAGCGTCATAATATCCGCATTACGGAAATGGGAACCGTTAATCCAGCTATTATTATAGTTGGAGGTAGTCCATGAAGTACCTGCCATTGCTTCCACATTGTGTTTGTTGAAAGCCTTTTGATAAGTCAGCACATTATCGAAAACGATAACTGTATTCATATTCCGGTTGTCCGAAGCGTTACCGTATTCATCAATACCTTCAACGTGTACAGGGGGACTGAAAGTTGTTCTTAAGTAGTTCCTGCGGTCTAACGTGAAAGAGCTTTTCAAAGAAAGTTCCGGCAAGAAAGTAATGGCAGCATTACCCGAAGCAATCAAACGGTTCTCTTTCGCTTCGTTGTTTTCTCCATTTTTCATCGCTTCCACCGGGTTAACCAAGTTCATGCCATAGAAATCGCGGTTATAGTAATTGTTTTCTTCATTCCACACGGGCACACTGGTAGGGAGATTGACAACAGCCAGCACCACGCCACCACGGTTGGAACCCATACCGGTGGTAATACCATTCCTGGCATTGTCCGAATAAGAAACGTTTGCACCGATTGTCAGCCAATCCTTCAGCTTATTTTCCAGATTCACCCGAAAGTTATACCTACGGAAGAAAGCCGCTTTCAGTACTCCCTGCTCATTCAAGTAACCGGCGGACAGGTAGTATTTGAACTTCTCATTTCCATTGGATACAGATACCTGGTAGTTCTGGGTCAACCCCGTTTGATAAACTTCATTATGCCAGTCGGTAATATCAGTAGTATTCGAATTGAGAATAGCTCCTACCTCTTCTTGTAATTCTTTATATTGAACAGCATTCAAAGATTCAATCCTGTTGGCTACCGAATTGATGCCTACCTGGGCATTCAACACGACTTTCGCTTTACCTGTTTCTCCGGCTTTGGTGGTAATCATAATCACACCGTTTGCCGCACGCGAACCGTAAATAGCAGCCGAAGAAGCATCTTTCAGGATTTGCATACCGGCAATATCGTTAGGCGAAAGGAAATTGATATTATCCACAGCTACTCCGTCCACAACATACAACGGGTCGTTACTTCCGTTGAAAGAAGTAGTACCACGCACCCGGATAGACATATCCGCACCCGGCGTACCGCTGGGTTGCATCACATATACTCCGGCAGCCTTTCCTTGCAAAGCCTGCGCTGCCGATATGATGGGGCGTTCGTCGAGGTCTTTGGTAGAAACACTGGAAATAGCTGTCGTTACATCCTTCCGCTTCTGCGTACCATAACCGATAACTACCACTTCTTCCAACAACTCTCCATCTTCTTTCAAACGGATAGTCAGATTGCTTTGTTGCCCCACATTCACTTCCTCCGTCTGATAGCCGATATAGCTGAATACCAGTACCGTACCGCCGGAGGGTACACCCACTTCAAAATTACCGTCCATATCGGTAATACCTCCTGTCGCCGTACCTTTCACTTGTACGGAGACACCGATCATCGTTTCGCCCGTAGCATTGTCAAGTACCCGACCTTTGACTGTCCTTTGCTGCCCGTATGTATCAAGAGCAAACATCTGTGCCAGCATAAGCAGCAACAGCATCCATAAATTTACTTTCTTCATGTGTATCTATTTAAGTTCAACAGTTATTGTATGTCTATAAATCCTTCCGTTTCTATGCTTTTATCTTTTACGCCCGCCACCTTCGCTTTCTCTCTGGCATCCTGGCGTTGCTGACGCAAGTATATAGATGCATTGTTTCCAGTCATCACCAACCCTGGAGGTATCTCTCCGAAGTTCTTTGTGTATTCTTGCAGTTTCCATAACATCTCTTTTGCCTTCCCGGGATATTTGCGATATACGTTGTAACGCTCGCCGACATCTTCTCGAAGGTTGAAGAGTAACGTGTCATGCGCAGCCGTTGAAGCTCGCCAAAAGTTGCCTTTAATAGCCGGAGCCGGTAGAGAAATTTTCCAGTCACCGGAACGATAATCGGTTATATCACGGTTGTTACGGAAGTATGCGTAATCCTCGCTTGCACGTTTGCCTGTTCCTTTCAGAACATCCGTCAGGTCGTATCCATCCAACCGTACCTCCGGCAAAGAAGCGCCACTAAGGTTTGTCACGGTCGGGAACCAGTCGAGCAGGCTTGTCACATCCGTATTCAGCATCGGCTTAACCTGTCCTTTCCAATATGCAAGGCAAGGCACACGTACGCCGCCTTCATAAGCAGTAGTCTTGCCTTCACGCAAGGGTAAAGCACTACCACCCAATGTACCTTCTTGCAGCCAGGGACCATTGTCGCTGGTAAACACCACCAACGTATTATCGTCAAGTCCCAATTCACGGAGAGTCTCCATTATCTTTCCCACACTCCAATCCACTTCCAGCACGGCATCACCATAAATACCCGCACCCGATTTACCTGCAAATTCTTTGGAAACATAGATGGGAACATGCATCATACTATGCGCCAGGAAAAGAAAAAACGGCTGGTCTGCTTTCCTGCGGATATAATCTACAGCTTCTTCCGTATATTTCTTGGTTACATTGTCAATGTCGATGTGAAACTCCTCCACTTCATTGCCCCGCAAATATACCTGCGCGCTCATATCATTACTATACGGTATCCCGAAGTATTCATCGAAGCCTTGTTGCAAAGGAAGGAACTTTTCACGGCTACCCAAATGCCACTTGCCGATGCAAGCAGTAGAATAGCCCTGTATTTTGAGGACTTCCGCCATTGTTACTTCTTCCTGAGGCATACCCGTATAGCTATCCGGATAAAATACCCCCTGAATACCCATACGCACCGGATAACGTCCGGTCAGAAAACCTGCACGCGAAGGACTTGAAACAGGAGATGCCGAATAACAATCCGTGAATTTAATCCCTTGTTCCGCCAATGCGTCTATATTCGGAGTAGTCCACTTGGTTTCGCCATAGCAACTGATGTCCGAATAGCCCATATCGTCCATATAGATAAAGACGAAATTAGGTTTCGCCTCTTTGGATGGAGTTGCCGGCGTGCAGGAAACCCCAACCGTTCCCAGCAAACCTCCCCATACCAGATTTTGATAGATCTTCATGTTCTTCATAATAAATGTTTTTTTGAATGGAACAAAAATAGGAGGAAAAGGAATCCGGATTCCGGCAATTAAGTCGAAATGAAGTTAAGTGAGATAGTCATATTACATAAGTATTTGATATACAACAAATTGCCCATTCTTCCGAGACAACAAGAATGAGGTGAAAAGGAAATGAAAAGAAGGGAAAACCACTCTATTCCGCAGGAAACGTACCGATTTTCATAATCAGTGATTCAAAAGACTCTTTGGAAACCACTGCTTTGTTCTTGGCTTTGGAACGTATATTATAAATCGTATTAATGGAATAACGAAGCATCTGGGCAATGGTTGCACTATCGCTGAATCCTAAACGTATCAATGCAAAAACACGCAGTTCCGAAGTCAACGTTTTACATTCTTTCTGCTTATCAGTCAATATTACTTCGGCGCCTTTTGTCATCAGGTTATTATATTTTTCGATGAAATGGGGGAATATGGAAAGAAAAGCTTCATCAAAATTGGCATAGAACTCTTCCAGATCTTTTTCATCTGCTCCGGCGCTCAAGGTCATACGAAGCGCTTCTTCTATCTTTCCCTTCCGAAGAACTTTGTTCACTTCCAACCTGAATTTATGATTTTTGTCTATATACTCAGAACTTAGACTGATGAAGTGTGCCACATAGTTCTCCTTAATATAGCTATTCTCCGTTAGTTTGTTGTTAACTTCATTCAGATGAGTATTGGTGTCTGCCAGCTTGCGGCTTAGAACGTTCAGATTATCATTGGACTCCTGCAACTTGCGGTGCATACGCGAGAGTTTATTCTTTTGCACCACTACCACAATCAATATACCGGTACAAAAGAAAAGCAACAGGAAGATGACCGCTACTTCTGTACGCAGGTTCGTGATATAAGTCTGGTTTTTCTTTTCATAAGCCTGCGTAACAACAGGTAGGGTCTTGGCTATCTGCAAGCTACGCAAATTGGCATTATAGAAGTAGACATCCTCCATACATATCTGTATGTAGTTTGCCGCCCGCGAAACCTCATCCCATTCGTACAGAGTACGAGCTATGCGGTGCAATGAAGCATGATCCTTGATACAATGTTTCATATCTGCTATGGCAGAGTTCAACATAGCCTCAAAGAAACCGTTCTTATCTCCCATGATATTCTTCACATCGCCGATATTGTACCACACAGCAGCATATTCCCTGTCACCGGGTGTCAAAGATGCCAGACGGTTTTCAGAGAGTTTCAATGCCTCTGTAAACTTCTTCTCATCCATATACTTCTGTATATGAACATTATAATACATGTTGGAACCGCTATCCAGCACCGCAAGCAAAGAATCCTGATATATCTTTGCCAACGGTGCAAAGACTTGTTCGGCAAGTACTTTATCCTTAGAGATGTAAGCCTTCTGACGATAGATAATGTTATAAGCCCTGTAATACAAGTCAAGCAGTTCTTCATTGACATTTGCTCTTTTGATGGAGTCCATAAGTACCATAGCCTCCAGATACATACCCGATTTGGCAAGATAAATGGCCAATGATATTTCCGACTCTAATGTTTTGTCATCGTCTTTCAGATACTTGGAGAACTTGATGTTTTCGTATATGTAATATATCAACGAATCGCAGATATATCCCCGGTAACACTGTTGTATCTCCTTATTCAGGTCGTATCTTTTAGAAGAGAAAGCGGGAAGGCTACCCAATTTATTCTTGGCAGCTTTGATTTCCTGTTCCTTTTCCGCCTGAATTTGAATACGAAGTGCGACAAGGCTGTCAAGGGTTGTCAATTGTTTCTTATATAATGAAATGGGCGACGGATGATTTGTACAACCTACCAGAGATACTATAAATAGAATCAGAAAAAACAAGTTGCACGGATTGATAAAAGAATTAATAATATTTTTCATATCGCATTGTTATTGTGATGGTTCCCCTTACCGGGAAGTAGAAAGCTCATACAAAAATAGGAATAAATACAATTTCCAGTATATAAAGCTCCAAAATTAACCTTTACCACGAAAGAGTGAAAGTTTTATTCACTACTTTTGTTTTCTTTAAAGCCATAAAATAGAATAGAATGAAAGATGATTTCACAAAACACCTTCCACATGAACTAAACTATTATATCTGCGATAACATCACTTGGAAAGAATCTCTTTCACTGCTTAAAGAAGATAAGGATGGACAACGCATCTATTCCAACCTTTGGCAGATGACGCGAGACGTGCTGATGCTCTCAGTCAGCCTGAACATTATAACGAGTCTGGTCATATTCGTAGCATTCATGATCCAGTTAATAAGTGATAGTATATTCGGAACCGGTGATCAAACAGAATCCATGCCTATAATTAATGCAATCCTGATCTCAATCATATGCCCGGCATCCGTCTTCACCCCTTTCTTCTGGGCATTAGCTTACTTCGGATGGTATAAACACCCTCGGAAGATTGATTCCGCCTTATACAAGTTCATAGCCTCACTTCCTGAAGCAAAGGAGATCGAACGTACTTCGCCCGTATCTTATTCCTTGCGTTACCGGCAACACAAGTTTTATGCCTTTTTTGCAGAAAAGCGAACCACCGGTGCTTTATCGCCAACCCAGGGGAAATTCATGATCATATTGCCCTATCAAGACGTACCGGAACGAAGTACTAAAGAACTGTTTGAAGAAATAAAAGGATTCCTTAGAGGAAAAATATCTGCACTCTTTAGTATAGGGCCGAAATGTATGCGGTTCTCATTCAACTATCGTCCTACACCTGCTCCGGTGGAAGTGAAACAGGCCGCAGAGTTACTACTCTACCTGATGGAACGTTTCCAACTAAAAGAGTCAGACTTTGGAATAACATCCTCATGATAACCGATAGTAAGAACAATACAAGCTAACAACCAGCCAGAAAAAGGATAAGAGAACTTATTATCTTATGAAATTGTTGTAACTTTGTGCTTTCAAAAGAATTAAAACTCAAACGTTATGGAACATCCATTGACCATTTACAACACTTTAGATAGAAGAAAGGAACAATTTGTGCCATTGCACGAGCCGCATGTTGGAATGTATGTTTGCGGCCCCACTGTCTACGGTGACGCCCACCTGGGACATGCACGTCCTGCCATTACTTTCGATTTACTCTTCCGTTACCTTACCCATCTGGGCTACAAGGTGCGCTACGTGCGCAACATCACCGATGTAGGACATCTGGAACATGACGCGGACGATGGCGAAGACAAGATTGCAAAGAAAGCCCGCCTGGAACAGTTGGAACCGATGGAAGTTGTACAATACTACGTAAACCGCTATCATAAGGCAATGGAAGCGCTCAACGTACTTCCGCCCAGCATCGAGCCGCACGCTTCGGGGCATATCATCGAACAGATACAGCTTGTTAAGGAAATCATGGAGAATGGTTACGCTTACGAAAGTGAAGGTTCAGTCTACTTCGACGTAGAGAAATACAACAAAGATTATCATTACGGGAAACTGTCCGGACGCAATCTGGATGATGTACTGAACACCACCCGCGAACTGGACGGGCAAGAAGAGAAGCACAACCCCGCCGACTTCGCCCTGTGGAAACGCGCGCAGCCGGAACACATCATGCGCTGGCCTGCAGAATTCAAATACAAAGTAGGGAAGTATCCGGACGGTGATACTACAGAATACAAGCAATTTACCAGTATAGGCTTCCCCGGCTGGCACTGCGAATGTACAGCTATGGGCAAGAAGTACCTCGGCGACCACTTCGACATTCACGGCGGAGGCATGGACCTTATTTTCCCCCACCACGAATGTGAAATCGCACAGTCGGTAGCGTCACAAGGCGACGACATGGTGCATTACTGGATGCACAACAACATGATTACCATCAACGGGCAGAAGATGGGCAAGTCTTATGGCAACTTCATCAACCTGGATGAGTTCTTCAACGGCTCGCACAAGCTGTTGGCGCAGGCTTACAGCCCGATGACTATCCGCTTCTTTATCCTGCAGGCGCACTACCGCAGCACGGTGGACTTCAGCAACGAAGCCCTGCAAGCCGCCGAAAAGGGGTTGGCACGACTGATGGATGCCGTGAACGGATTAGAGAAGATTACACCGTCCGCTGCATCCAGCGTGGACGCCAAGTCCTTGCGTAAGAACTGCTACGAGGCAATAAATGATGATTTGAATACTCCTATCGTTATCGCTCACCTCTTCGACGGCGCCCGGATGATAAACAATATCATTGCAGGCAACGATACCATCACCGCCGAAGACCTGAAAGACCTGAAAGAAACCTTCCACCTCTTCTGCTTCGAGATCTTGGGATTAAAGGAAGAGAACGACTCTAACGAAGAGCGTGAAGTTGCTTTCGGCAAGGTAGTGGACATGCTACTGGAGCAACGTATGAAAGCCAAAGCCAATAAGGATTGGGCTACTTCCGACCAGATACGCGATGAGTTGACTGCGCTTGGCTTTGCCATCAAAGATACAAAAGACGGTTGCGAGTGGAAGTTGAACAAATAAGAACATGAACATCTATGAACATTGAAGAATTCCGCAAATACTGCCTGTCGATAAAAGGTTCTACCGAGTCGTTACCTTTTCTGGATCGCAGCATCTTGGTATTCAAGGTAATGGATAAGATGTTTACCTATATTCCATTAGCGCCTAAAGACGGCATATTCAGGGCAGACCTCAAATGCAATCCTGAAAGGTCGATAGAGTTACGCGAGAAGTATAGCGGAATATCCGAAACCGACTTTAAGACTCCTCTATGGAATTTAGTCACACTGGAGAGCGACGTACCCGATAGCCTGATAGAAGAACTAATCAGGCATTCGGTAGATGAAGTGATTAAAAAGCTACCTAAGCGTAAACAGGAAGAGTATCGGGAAATGCAAGAGTATCGGGAAATATAAGAAGAATATCGGAAGATGTAAGAAGAATATCGGAAGATGCAAAAGTATCGGAAGATGTAAATTGACAGTATCATTTAATCATATACAGGACATGACCCCACAAGAGTTTTTCAAAAACGACCGTTTCGCCGAAGGAGCAGGCGTAAAGTTATTGGAGATACGTGAAGGATACGGCAAGGCAAGTCTTACCATAACGGAGGAACATCTGAATGCCGGAGGCAGAACACAAGGCGGAGCCATCTTTACCCTTGCCGACCTGGCATTGGCTGCCGCCGCCAACTCGCACGGCGCATTGGCGTTTTCTCTTTCTTCAAGCATCACTTTCCTGCGCGGAAGCGGGCCGGGCGACGTATTGTATGCCGAGGCACACGAGCGTTACATCGGGCGGACTACCGGATATTACCAAATAGATGTCACGAATCAAGACGGTAAGCTGATTGCTACATTTGAATCAAGTGTATTCAGGAAAGGCGACCCGTTGCCGTTCGGTCTTACTTCTTCCGCACTATCGAACTCATCGGATAGCGATTGCCCTTAACACCTTTCAGAAAAGCCTTAGCCGAACCGAAGTTCAGATACAAATCCAAACGAATGGGCAGGTGATTCTTATCGTCTGATACGAAGAAAGTAATTACTTCCTTTTCTTTTCCTTTCTTATATTCTACAAAAGAAAAGACGAGGCAGCGATAAACGGTATCATTATTGGCCTTTACTTCTTCCTTCCCGCGATAAATCAACGTTTGCTCTTCCACCCTACGCCCCGTAGCCATCGGGAAGCGTATGCGTTCACCTACTTTATAATTACTCGGATTGTAGGAACGCGCCTGCGCCAGGATACTCAGCATATCAAAAATGCAACGGCTGTCGCTGTACTCCATCTCGTAGGGCGCATGGCCGGGACGCAAGCGCCTTTGCTTTACGTGAGACAAGCCATCCTTATAAGAGAACCAAGCCTCATCTATCGTATAACGGTCGCCTTCTTCCGCTGCCTTGCGGAAGTAGAGCGGTTCCAGCTTGTCACTTACATAACAGGTAAGCGTGTCGCGCATCTTGAAGAAGAAGTCCGTCTTTTTACTACCTACCGAAAGCAGGTTAAAGCGGTAAGCCGGTTGAGACTGATAACTGGAGGAGAAAGTCGTGAGACTTGCCAGCCCCACCTTTTTCCAAATAAACTTCCAGTTAAAATATAAATCGTACACCACTTGCTCGCCAGACTGGAAAGCTTCATTCTTTGCCGTACACTGTGCCCGGGCGGGCATGGCAGCAGCAAATAACAAGGCCGCCAGAAGGCAGAATACCCATCCGCGTTTACCGGCGATTGTTGCGGGCATTGCGGTTATTTTGGTTTCTTTTTTTCTTGTCTTCATCTGGTTTTTGTTTTTTAAGTTCTTCCGGTTTTTGTTTATCCAATGGATTGGCAGTTAAGTCCCAACTCTGGGTAAGGTCGAAGTTTGCTTTAAGTTCTAATATCTGAGAATAGTAGTACACCATTTCGGGTTGCCGCTTATCCGCATAATTGCCGGTATCCCAGATACCGTTTCCGTTTGCGTCGCTGATAAGACGTGCGCTGTATTTGCCGGGATTCAGGAAGTAGAAATCAGCACTGCCGTTCACAACCGGTACAGTACGCAGCACTTTGTCCTGCCCGTCCACCAATTCCACAAACGCCAGGGAGTCCGCTCCCGATATATCAAAGAAAATCTGCCCGTACTCTTCGAGCTTCTTTATCTTGAATTCTTTCTTTACCTTATCGGTAAACAGGCCGTATAGTCCGTGAATAGCCGTCGAATCGATTGCAAAAGCATAGCTTTCACCGGGTTTCCAGTCTACTCCTGCAAATATGTTGTAGCGTTTCAAGTCCAGCGAATCGACAACAATATCAAAAGGTATATCCTGCCACAGAGTATCCACTTTCTGCCGCAAATGGAAGGCGGCTTTATCCATACTCGCCAAAGGTTCCTTAAAGGTAAGGGTTATGAAGTCGTAAACGTCCATCGTCCCGGGAGCATATATATCTATGGGCAGGAACACGGTAGGCTCTATGTACTCTTCACCGTCTTTTTCTTTTTTCTTCCTCTCTTTTTCTATCCGTTCCCTTTCTTTTTCTTTATCCCTTTCCATTTGAGCCTTGTTCCTTGACACAAGTTTCAGAGTGTCCGTACGGGGTACTAAATTATTCAGCGTATCCGTGTACAGATAACTAAGGCTCATTTTCAAGGTATCTATGTTATAGACCAGCGAATCGCGCAGCCAATAATGGATGGTATCGTTGCGTCCGGTAGTCTGCTCTATGACAAAAGCGTCGCTTTCATCGAAGTTTAGACCTTTCAGCAGCGGCAGGCTATCGGCTGGGGCTGTGAAATAGAGTGAGAATTTCCAGGGTTCGAGGCGCTCGCTCCTTATGAGGCGTTGCGAGAAGTTCAGTTCCTTGAAGCATCGCAGCAATATATCATCCGGCAGATAGTGTGTATAGGGTTTTTCCATGATTGTATCTACGGTCAGCGAATCTCTCCACAGTGTGTCGTTGCGTATTCGGCCTTCCATGGAGGGGATAATCAGGGAGTCTTTGAATGCAATTACTTCGGTGGGCTGGTTGAAATAGAAGTTCTGGTCCACGTCCTGCAATCCGTAAATACGATATTCGCCGGGCGCGATGCCTCTGATTACAAAACGCCCGCGGCTGTCGGTACGTCCCACGCGTTCGAAAGGTTTCTTCGTAAAGGCGGAATCAGCCAAGTCGCCATGCAAGCCTACCAGCATTCCTTTTACAGGTTCCAGATTGGAGGCATTCAAGACGAAACCGGAAACTTCCATCGAATCTATAACGCTACCCGTAGAGAAAGTGAATCCGAAGTTGGGTAAGGCGTTGCTTTCGTTATTGTCCTGTATGGCATCCGAGAAGTCTATCGAGTAGGTAACGTTCGGCTTGAGGGTATCCTGCAAGTCGACAACAACTTTCTTACCGTTGGTCTTTATCTCCGGTTGCTGCACTTGCGGGGGCGAGATTACGATTTTCTCACTCGCTTTCTCAAGCTTGATGAATTCATCGAATTCAATCGTGATTTTCGTTTTGGTATTATTAAGCGCAAACGGCAGCGGGGTGCTGGCTACAAATCGAGGAGGGTCCTCGTCATAATCCCCACCTTCCGGGCGCCCAATGCTGGCGCAGGAATAAAGCACAGTGATAACGGCAGTGAAGCTTACCAAGCGGTGGGAAAGGGATTTCATATATTTGCTACGTAACATGATGCAAAAATAAGGGTTATCCGCTAATTAGCGGTATCCTTTACAGTATTTTAATCAAAAAAGACAGGTAAAACGCTTTTTTCCTGACGAACTCCTTTGCCGGAAGGGGGAGAAAGAGGAGGTGCAGGCAGGAAGTAGTGAATATATATGCAGAAATTCCCTGTAAATGGGGTGCAAAACAGGGGATTTATGCAATAATCGGTTGCTTTCTGCGCGAACAGTGTATGTGTGGAACGCGAACGGGATAATCTCATACGTGAATCATGTAATATGCTGTGCGCGAACGGGATATATCCGGTGCGGGAACGGGATATATCCGGTGCGCAAACCAGATATATCCCGTTCGGGAACCGCATATATGCCGTTCGGGAATCGCATATATCCCGTGCTGGAACCGCATATATGCCGTGCGGAAATCACACTATTCCGTAAGGATAGTTTTAAAAAACGTTCCGATAGTTTTTAAAAAACTCCTGGAACGTTTTTAAAGAATCCCCGGAAAATTATGAAAATCCCTTCAAAGAGGTCTTCCGTATTTTTTTAGAGATGTACGTATTTCGATATTCATCTATCTATCAGGCAGATACGGATTTTTACTTCCGTATTTCCAAGCGTTCTTGTCTTCGGACGGAAATATCGCATTCTCGGACGACTAAACACCCAACGGGTCTTGACAGACACTATTTTTGTCATGCATCAGGGAGATTTTTATATAACTGTGGTTTTGCAACTTGCCGGTAGGTTGCTGAAGCACTTCGGCTGAGGCTGTAAATACTTCACCACAATTGTTTTAGCCTGCATTATTCATAAGTGTCGCGTCATAAATGAGAATTTAACGAAGAATGGATATGCGGACGACACGGATTAA
>NZ_DBDF01000083.1:0-4545 GCF_002293435.1 Bacteroides sp. UBA939
GTACCCGTCTCCACAGCATTGTTTTCCGTGAAGGTAAACTTACCTGTCAAGGGAGTAGCCAAAGTGTCAGGGTTGCTTAAGGAAGTTTCGTACCCTCCGGACACTGTGCGCAGAAGAGTTCCGCTCCAGGACAGCTTGCTGGGTACGCCGTGAAGTTGAAGCGTGTGAACCGCCGGCGAAGTCGTTTTTATGTCCACCGCCCTGTCAACAACTATCCGGATCATCGAAGCATTCCGGGTAATAGCGGTTGACGTGGTGGTAGTGCTATTTCCATCAATGGTAGGCAGGCGCAACATGCGATGCCAAATTTCGTGGGCGCGGCCTCGATAGCCGTCGGACTGAATGTCCCCCGGGGTATATGTGTACATCAAAGCCTGGCTCGATGTTCTGTTAGAGACAGGAGGGGTGAATACAGCGTCACCACCGGATACCATCACCAAATCCCAATCGCCTGCCCTCGCCTGGCTGGTATGCAGAGTCATGTTCGTCCGGGTTACCCCAAGAAGCTGATGGCTGAAATTGGAATTCCAACTGCCTCCACTGCCGGAAAGGGCATCGTTACCGTTCCGCGAGAAACAATACAGGCGCATGTTGTCGAGTATAGCCTCGTTTTCTATCGAACGGGTTACGTCGCCCCCCATGGATAGCTGAAAAGTATTACTGTCGTCTATTACAGGGACAGGTTCCTCATCATTGCACGCGGAGTGCAAAATCAAGAACAGATATAAGATACATATAGCACAAACATTCTTTTTCATATTTTTGAATTTTGAATTATGAATGTTGAATTATGAATGTTGAATTATGAATTATGAATTGGGATGCGCAATCATACTGCATACACATAGCCATTCATCATTCAAAATTCAAAATTCAAATTCATAATTCATAATTCATAATTTATAATTGCGAAAGTTTACTTTCGGATTATAAAGTCAGCCGTACTTTCCGTATCCTGTACACTGACAGGCTGCGCGCCTGTAGGCTGTCTTACAGATTTCACTTTCAGTTTAACTTGCTTTTCAGCAGTATCCGTACTATAGAGTATCACACCATTCACGTTCGTAGAACTGTGGTTGCCGTCGCCGCTGATGCGCAGGTCGTGCAGGTTGGTGAATACAAAGTCCTTACCTTCCTTAGCCGTTGCATCGGGCAGGATTGTACAGTCCACAACGATGTCGCTACCGGTGGTATTGGTCAGCAACGCTCCGTCAGAGGCGCGAAGCAGGGATACGGTGAAGAAACCGGATACTACGTTGTTGTTCACACGGTGGTCGCCCAGCGAGGCGATAGTCAAACGAGCAGGCTGGTCGACAACTACGCCGCTACAGCTCAACATTTCGCCATCGAACATCACGTTGGAACCGCTCAGGCAATGGGTCTTGTTGAAGTTTATAATCACTGTCTTGGGCAGTTCGTAGCGGGTATCTTCAAGTGTCTTCACGTTGAACGTGGATTTGCGGGAACCGTTAGCGAATACTACTCGCGGACTTAAACCCATATCGAAGTCAAGCGCGTCGGTGGTGCCTTCGCCGTACATGCCGTCGACGATGATATTGGCGCCGGTAGCGTTCACTAAGGAAGTGCCGTCTGTTTTGAACAGACCCAGTTCATATACAATGTCCTTGCTGCCTTCTTCACCGCGTTCGGTACGTACCAGTTTCACGACAGCCTGCTGGTCGTCGATAACGGCTTCACCTACGGGTTTCACCAGGTAGCTCTGCTGCACGTTGGACAGTACAAGCTCGAAGTTCTTCACGCCTTCCACCAAGTCGTTGGCTTTGATGGGTACTTCAATATCCTGCTTCACCAGGTACTTGCTTGATGAACCGCGGGAAGGAGTGAACGAGAGTTTGCCTTCTACCGGGATATAGTTATTGGTTGTAGTAGCTGAAACTTCACGAGTGGCATAGCCTACGGTTACAGGAACGGGAGCGCCTTCTTTGGTAGTGGCGTAGCCGGTAAGGGTGATGGTAAATACAGCCGTAGCTGTTCCAATCACGGGTTTGGTAATCTTAACGTCGGAGACATAGAGTCCGTGTCCCAGTTTCACCAGGCGGCTGCCTTTGCCGAGGAACATCAATTCGCCGGATGCGGTGGTGAATGCCTGACGGAAAGCGGTAGGCTGGTTGTCGGTCACGTAACGGTCGAATTCTTTTTGTCCGGTGCCGGAGAACATACATACCCGTCCTTCTTCTGAGGAAAGCAGCATCACTTCGCCGTTATTGTCTACACGTACCATGTTGAAGTTGCCGTCTATCGTGCGGTCGAACTCAGCCTTGCCGCTGGATTGGATGCGTACGAATGTACCGCGGCGGGCATTCATATCGTAAGTGGTCACTACGGATTCGCCCGTAACCAGGTTCATGCCCAAGCCTTTCACCTGGCCGGTGGAAGAACCGGAATAGAGTGCTGTTCCGTCGTTACGCAACAGGGCGTAATATCCTCTATCGCCGCTACCGCCTACCAGGATATTGCCGTTGCGGGCAACACGGAGGTGATTCAGTATGGCTACTCCCTGGCTGGCAGGAATCAGTGTCTTACCGAAGACAATGTCTCCCTCAGGGCGTATCTTATAAATAACGCCGCCTTCTACCGGAGAATTACCGGTAATGATAACAGAACCTTCGTTGATATTGGCGTGCAAGCCGGTTACCACATATTTCTTTGCGGGGATGGTAGTGGTATAGTACGGTTTGCCCTTATCATCCAAACGAACGATGATACTCTGTTCCTTCTCTCTTTCACCGGTAAAGGCGGCGCATATATATTCAGTGGAATTGCCCATTACGACAAACTGGTTGCAATAACCGCTGCCGGCATTCTTATAGCTATAGAGCACCTTGCCGGTTTTATCCGTTTTCAGCAATATGCCCTGGCGCTCACCGGTAGTTTTGGGTTCCATACCGGAGAGTACCAAAGAGCCGTCACGCAACAGGTGACCTTTCATAAATTCGCTTCCCTGTTCGCCGGCATAGATGTTCTGCACGAGCAGTCCTTTGCGATTTACAACAACCGCACGCCCGCTCAGCATTTCCTGGTCCTTCTTGTTCTTAATCTGCTGAGGAGACGACTGCCCTACAATCAGCACACAACCGTTGTCGACTTCGGTTAACTCATTTATATTTATAAATCCCGTCAATGGCAAGGAGAATACCACTTCGCCCAAACGATCTACCCAAGTCAGACTGTACGCTCTGCCTTCCTTACCCAACACTACCGCTTCATCACCGGGCAACGGACAGACCTGCTGTATCTGGTTTGCGTCACCATACTGTTTATCAAAAACAACCGGCATATATTGCGCCTTCGCCAACGGACAGATTGTGGCAACCAAAAGGAGCAACATCCATACACTATGAGTTCTTCTCTTCTTCATATCTTGTTTTCTTTTATAATTTTCTACCTCTTGTTATATATTTCCACACGTCTGGCACGGCGGTTTACGCGTATCCAGTCAATATTGTTTTCTTTCCAAACATAACTTCCGACTTCTTCCTTCACTTCTTCCGGAGAAAGTTTGGTTCTGCCGCGGGCTTCGATTATGAAGTCCACATTCACATTACGGTTGCGGAGATATTCGGCAACGCGTTCGGCACGGCGACCGGACAATTCGTAGTTGTAACTTTCGCTGCCCATTTCGTCGGCGTAACCGTCGAATTTCAGTTCGGAAAGGTCGTAACCACCCATTTCTTCGGCAAATACATTCAGACTACGGATAGACTCTGCGGTCAACTTATCCGAATCGAAATCAAAATAGAGAGTCAGCAACAGACCGTCCGGAACGAATTTCCTCAAAGAAACGGTTTCCCTGCGGACGTTTTCCGTAGATTTATTCAGCAGTAACGCACCGCCCAGAACAGCCATATCTTCGCTCATGCCGTAGAAGGGTTTCTCGCGTTGGACGCCCAGATCCTCCATGGTGCGCAGATAGTAAATGTCGTCTTGCGACTCCATGGCGCGGTCGGAAACGAAATAGGCGCTTTGCAAGTCGACCGGGCACATATAATAGTCATTGAAAACCGAATTCACCGGGTAAGGGTAATGGCTGACGCCGCCCGGCATAACGCCGTCCTTGTCGAAGGCACAACTGAACAGGTCGTAGCCGCCGAAGCCTGCCAAGCCATTGGACGAGAAAATAAGCCGTCCTTTATAGAATACAGGGAAAATTTCATCGCCTTCGGTATTGACTTCTGCACCCAGGTTCACGAGCGCTCCCCACGATTGGGTTTCGTCGTTCCAATGAACAACGTAGAGGTCGAAGCCGCCGTGACCGCCTGCCATATCCGAAGCAAACAACAGGGACTTGCCGTCATTGAACAAATAAGGATGGGCATACGAAGCCACTGATTCCTGCGGCAACACCGGAATATATTTAGAAAACCGGTTTTTCTTTTTTTGCAGTACGGAATAATATAGTTTGGTGCGGAAGGGACGGAATTTCTTATCCGCCATGGCAACGGATGTCCGGGCTATATCGTATTCGATAACCGTAGTTACCATCATGTCCATATTGGGAGAAAAAGCCACCGGGCCATTCTGTAA
>NZ_DBDF01000083.1:4721-20403 GCF_002293435.1 Bacteroides sp. UBA939
TAGCCGAGTAACCGGGTTCTTCCATAATAGCATGACTCATGGTAAGAGCCTCCAGCGTATTCTGGTAACGCTGTGAGCGGGTATAAATATTTTTGTAGGCATTGTTCAGGCAAATAGCCTCTGCCTCACGAATCTTGCCCTGGAAACGCAGGGCGTCTACGTATTCGCAGACATCGTCCATCTCAAGTATGTCAGAACGGAGTTCTATGGCGCTACCATAGTGTTCGGACGCACGTTTGTAGTCTCTCACCATGAAGTATAAACGTGCAATCTTTATATGAAGCGCAGCTTTGGATTCGTCGTCCATTACGCGCTTGACAGCCACCTCGTATTGAGACATGGCCTTATCAAATCTTTGACTGATAAAATTGCGATCAGCCCGCCGTTCCATACTGCCCACTTTACGTTCCTGCGCAGTGGCGGAAACACTAACTCCCAACAACAGGAGAAATGCAATAGCAGACAGTAGAACTTGAATCTTCTTATTTTTCATTTTCTGCAATTCTTTATCAGTACACATTAACGGTATATATTATAGGTGACACTTATGCCCACCTTGGTAGGGCCAATCCATGTCTTTGTTTTTTTTCGCTCTAAAGGGAAGTTTGCATAATCTCCACCCAAGTAATACTTGTCGTACTGCAGATGCGCATACCCAAGACCCAGATTGAAATCCAATCCCCAACGGGAATTGAATGCATACTTATATCCGCCGGAAACACCGCCCGATACGCCCCAACCCATACGGCGGTAGCTTTGCAACGGGTCGTTATTAGTCAGAAAACCGATATTGAAGTTGCCATACATGGCATAAGGACCTACATAAAAGCCGTCCCAGGAATCATTCGTATAGAAGTTATGCGGATTTATATAATAGCGCAGCTCTACCGTAGACTGGAGGGCACGAAAAACTTCTTCGCTCTTTTTAAACATATACGGCATCCATATCGCTTCAGCGTTTACCGTGATCTGCCGGGTCAGCGTGTATTCAAAGCCAATGTTGGGCGACCCGGTGAGCCAAAACGGAACATTAACCTTTATGCTTTGCGCCTGCACGCCACTGATAGAACAGAGCAGGAGAGTAAGACAAAAAATATGTCGCACAATCAGTTTCATAATTCTTTCTTTAATTTATGTATATAATCATCCCAATTCTATCTCTTTTCCGGTTTGGATATCCTCGTCCCAGCCTACAATACCTATGTTGACAACCGTATAGGCATCAATTTCAATAATGATACGTTCACCGGACATCAGCCGCAAGGGTTGACCTGTATCCTTATCTCTCACATCAACCGGCACATGAATTACGGTAAGACCGTCACTGGTGAGGAACGTAAAATTCAGTTCCATGGGTACATCCTCAATGGAAGGCATGTAGCTGTGATCCACTTCCAATATCTCAGGGTTTGTTTGCGCAGGAAGTTGGTCGATATGGAACATCTGGTCGTCCGAGGTTAAACGGGAAGTCGTGGTTAAACGGGTAGACACAGACTCATGATACTTCAGATATTGCATCACCGAAACACCTTCAGCACGCAACTGAACATTCTTGATGCGGGACACATCGGCGGGGAAGTTCTTAAAACGTACGGTAATACGACCGGTATAACGCGCCAATTGCACGGTATCAGTCACCAAAATACCCGGATGCTTTACTACCACAGCCGCATACTTCTGATAGTGTATATCCGAAGGGTGCACGTAGTGGTTGTCGGCGTAAGGGTGTTCATTCAATACAAAAGCCGAAGATTCTATATGATGATCATCTGCAAACTGAAGACTATCGGTATTGGTATAGCAATACACATCATATTCGCCTGGAGGTAGCTTGAAACTGAACAGACCTGTTGCCATACGCGGGTCTTTATTCCAATCCGGATAGGCGGCATAACGTGTCGCAACCAAGGCTCCGGTATTACTGTAGACTAATACACGACAGTCGCTGACAGTATTATTCAGGACTTCCGGTACAAAGACCTGATAGGTGGTCTCGTCTTCAAAATAGTCATAGGTGCACGAAGTTAACCAAAGTAAAGAAACTACCTGGGCGAACAGCACTATGAGAAGTCCGTTCTTGCTCATTTTCTATAATTTATTCATTAGTACAAGAGAAATATAGCGGGAGCAGTTTTCCGCTATTGCATAATGCTGCTCCCTGCTATATATCCAGAGGTATGAAGGGATGATTGTTACATTTCAACGATAGAAGTTACGATGTTGTTATCCCAAGGCGTAGGTTCGTTAACAACAATAGTCAAGTCACCAAATTCCGTAACGGGAGGTTCTTCATAACCACCTGTATTTAAGGAAATGTTCACTTCACGAATCTGGTTGGGCAAGAACTTATCATCTATTATACCGGTCCAGTATACAGTTGAACCGACTACCGCAGGAGTTCCGTCTGCCAAGGTATGACCTGCCTTTGCTTTTCCGGTAACAGTGATAAGATATTTACGATTACCAATGGCATTACCACCGGCAGTAACAGCTTGCGCAGCACGGTCGGAGTTCGGGAATACGATGATATCTCTCCACAGCTTGAAATTAGCATCTACAATTTTCAATTTAGACGCATCAGCACCATATCCTGCATTAACAACCGGGTCTGCAGTTTTGAATGTATTAATACCCTCAGTAATAAACTGAACAGCTTTAAGAGTAGTAGCATTATATACACTATTTACTCCACCAGCAGTACCGGCTCCGATATTCATTTTCTCCGGCAAATGACGAATCAAGACAGAAGAAGCATCAGCTCCAGTTCCGGCAAAAGCAACATTAGCGTTGCTTTTCACATCTATACGCACACGCATCAAAGACACTTCACGCGTCAAAGTGATAGCAGCACTATTCATTTGATTTCCAGTCACTACTACATCCGCATCATTCAAAGTAGTACCCAAAAAGATTTCTGCAGGTTCCTGATAAGGTATCATGGCGGTAGCAGGGTCAACAAACTCTGTATTATCCATAAAAGCAGGCCAAACAGGATCATTATCCCCATCAACTATTGCCTTGTGCGTCATATACAACGACGATATATTCTTATCAAGGACGTTGAATTTATCCCATGCTGCATCATTAGTAGCACCAAAAGGAGTGATATTAGTCAAAGGTTTAGCTGTAGTACTGGCTACAGCAACTAACTTATAAGTACCTGCCGGTACACTGGTGTACACGTACTTCTTCTTGGGTGATAGCGCTGGGGGATTTCCTTCATTAAAATTTCCGGCAGTCGGTGTTTCTACAGCAGAGAATTTCACTACGCCGGTTGTTTTATCATAAAGGAAGAACTGTATCTTATCTATGATATCCCACGACGTTACAGGAATAGCATTTGTAGATGCCGCTCTTGTACCAGCAGATCCGCTAAAGTCTAACTCAATGGAAAACTCCACGTTCTCAGTTTCCGGAGCATCTTCATTCTCCGTACACGCACTAAATGTCATTGCCGCGAACAATGACCACATTAAAATCACTTTCTTTCTCATAACTTTTAAAACTTAATTAATAATAATAATATTGGTATCTAATCAAAATGAATGTCCCTTACTTCTTCGCCAGAAGCCTCTACTTTATCCGTTACTTGTTAGGTAACGGGAATATACATAATAACATACACCAGGAGCATGTTTCCGTGTACGAACTACTATAAAATTAAAATTTACGTATTGTTTAGGCAATAGAAATCATTTTCCACCTTTATAGCGAATAAAGATGGACTATACTTTTATTTTATATAAATGAAAAAATCTATCTGAAAATCCTCGGAATTTTGCCTGATTTAAATAAAAAATGTCGTTAGATATAATATTTTTTGCATTTTTATTTGCTTTTCCAAAAAATAGCTATAATTTTGCCGCACAAATAATACTGACCGTTACCTAACAAGTAACGTCGTCCTATTTCATTGTGAATCAGTTAGTTAGCAATTTTTGCTAATACGTATGCTATCCATTTTTTGACAGTACAAATGCAACAATCGATTGATTCATTCGATTTATCTCCGCCTCTTTGAAAGGCTGAAAATAAGTTTCAGTTACCTTCACGGAAGAATGTCCCATCGCATCACATATCAGATTTGAATTGTAATTCTGCCGCAGCGCCGTAGTCGCCCATGTGTGACGGGCGGTGTAAGTGCTCAACCGCTCCCTTATATTTAAGGTACGCGCCAACTGTATCAAACGGTAGTTCTCAAGACGCAGCATACAAGTATATTGCCGGTACTCGTTTCTCTGCGGATTCTTTATAATAGGAAAAAGATAAGGTGAATCGGGAGATTCATCCCTGTATTTTTCAATAATCGCCATTGCTTCGGCACATGCCACAACGGTCATCTTACGCCCCGTCTTATGACGATGGTATGTGATGATATCCCCTTGCATATCGCACTTACGCAAAAATGCCAAGTCAACAAAAGACATTCCGCGAAGCAAAAACAACAGAACGAAGACATCGCGACTGAAAGAAAGCTTCCGAGATAGTTTCTCTTCGTTTTTCATCAGCCGGGACATCACTTCCGGCGAAACAGCCCTTTTCACCGGACTGTCAACACCTGTATGTACATTACTAAAAAGACGTGGAATATATGTGGCAACTCCAGACTCTAATGCCTGATTATAGATAGACCTCAACATGCGCATATAAGTAGAAACCGTATTCCACTTCAATTGCTCAGCCAATAACCTCTGTTCAAACCGGCTCAACCACTCTGAAGTTAACTGTTTAAAACTCATTTCGCGACCGTTCATGAATTTTCGCACCCTGTTTAATGTGCTTTTGTACACGTGAGCAGTACCATCTCGCTGCTCTTTCTCTAATCCGACAATTAGTCCTTCCATAAATTTGGTTAAAAATACTTCTTTCATCACAATTTTGATTTAGTTACATACTTAATGAAAAAGCACATTTAATACAGCTATATATATTCATCATATATATCAACAGATTATTTGCGCATAATCCATAACAAATCATTTGCAAGATTACCCTTTCAATTCAGATAATTTTGCTTTAATTAAGAAGTTCTATTTATCGCCAAATAATAGATTAACTAATGCTTCTTTTTCTAAAATACAATTCTTGGTTATCAGTCCTCTGCTGATATTTATCCGAGGGGACGCTCTTCCTCATCGACGCGCGTACCCTCTTCTTCTCGGTTACCAGCCTTCTGCTGATATTTACTCGAGGGGACGCTCTTCTTTATCGGCGAGCATACCCTCTTCTGTAGTTTTGCATGTTCCGTTGAACCGTGCTTTCGATTCAATCTCGAGCTTGGAGGTATAGATATCGCCATTCATTATACATCCGGATTTCATAATCACTCCTTCCGTTACATGAATATCCCCGTGCAACATACCATGCAATACAACCGAATAACATGATATATTACCCTCGACTTTACCCTGTGAACCGATTACGACTTTACCCTTGCAGGATATATCACCGTCCACTATTCCATCTAAACGCAAGTTACCTTCTAGTGTTATCGTACCTTTTACGTTTGTTCCCTGAGCAATTGTCGTCAATCCCTCAGCACATTCTTTCGTGACTCTTGCAGAACAATCATCGTTCTTTTTCTTCCCTAACATAATAATTTTGATTTTTGTGAATAAAAAGGCGAACATTCTGTTGATACCAAATATTAATTTAAGCGCAAATATAAGTTAATTATTATACAAAAGAAACATAATTAAGAAAAAAAAACTACCCCAAATACGTTTTTTCCTGGATATTAAAGAAAAGCAGTTGCCATGGTGGTTTTCCGCCTATAGTTTCCGTGATACGATTCTTATTATTAGTTGGGCAGAGGCACCATTGGCCGGCGACCGTAGTTCAACTCCAAACCTTTCTTATAGACTTCAGAACCGTGCAAGTTATTAATGTCCATTTCACCCAGATTTATGAGTATGCCACGAGCCATAAGTCCGGCATCTTCATTCTCAAGACGCGGCAGGGTTTCAGCAGCCTTCTTCAATTCAGGCAGAAACGGACGGATAAAGTCGCGCATTCCGGAATCTAAAGACAGACATTCCAGAGAGGAATAACCTATTTTTCGATCCTTCTCTTGAACCGGAGTAATGAGGCGCGTAATCCCTTCCTGCGTTTTACCCAGATAAGTAACGGCGTAAGCGGCTTCGGAAGCTATATAGGGATTGTTGTCTTGCAGCAGCATCAACAAGGCTTGCGGACAGTCCTTGATTTGATTCTCTCTGGCAAGTTTCGCATACCCCACCACTCCCCAGAATCTCATTTCGGGCAAGGGACTTGCAATTGCTTTCTCCAGCATAGGAAGAGAAGCTACTGTTGCCGCTCCTGCTGTTTCGACAAGCGCATAAAGTTCGTCCAAAGGATATTTCTCTTTGCGTACTTTTTCATAAAGTATATGTCCGGTACGTGAATCGGGAAGGAAAAACCCCAGGTCAACGGTAGCGCGGATATGTTCGGATAGCGCCTGACGCATTCCGGACAAAGTTTCCGCATATTCGGGAGTATTGGATAAGTCATGTAGTTCGCCCGGATCTTTTTCAAGGTCAAACAGCATTTCCGCCGGATGAGCTTCGTAAGTCAGCTTCCAGTCCGGATTGGTATTGTGACCTCCCAATACCAGTTTGTCCCATGCTTTATTGGACGGCATTCCCCATTGGTAATAATTGCGCAAAGCAAACTGACGGTAAGGGATATAACTGCGGATGTACTTGAAACGCCCGTTTGTAGCGGCGCGTACCGGCATGAAGTGGTGCAGTTGGTTGGCTGCCAATGCAAACTGCATCTCGCGCTTTTCCCTGCTTGCGAATTTGCCGAAAAGGGCTTTACCTTGTATATGCTTGGGAGGTTTTATGCCCGAAAGGCTAAGTACGGTAGGCCCCAAGTCCGTAAAGTTAACCAAACCATACTCTTTAGCTGCTACATTGTTTGCCAAATGCTTCCACTTGGGCGGGAAATATGCAATCAGCGGCACTTTCAGACCGCTTTCGTACAAATATCCCTTACCGCGCGGAATGCAACCGCCGTGGTCACTGAAAAAGAATATGATAGTATTTTCATCCAATCCTTTTTCTTTCAAATCTTTCAGGAAGAATCCCAGCCAAGTATCCACGTCTTGCACAGCTTCGAGGTGACCGGCATAGTCGGAACGCACTTCCGGAAGGTCGGGAACGTAAGAGGGCAGCGAAAGCAATGCCGGATAGATGCCTTCGCGGGTATAATCCCTTCGCCCGTCGGTATGGAAAGTGCGGATGCGCCCCATGTGCGAGGTAACTGTATTGAACACAGCAAAAAAAGGCTGGTCTTTCTTCCGCTTGGGACTGTTGTAAGAAGCCTTCTTGTCGCATTCGTCCCAACAGATTTTGTTGTTGGTGGTAGAATTATAGTGCGTCTTATTATTGTTCGTGCAATAATAACCGGCCTCACGTAGCCTTTGCGGGAAGAATATATCGGCGGGCGTATCGTAAGGTACGGGATGAACATCCATTCCGTAAGTGCTTGAATAGCATCCGGTGATAAGCGATGAACGGGCTGCCGAACTTTGGGGAGCCACAGACCATGCATTCATAAACTGTACACCGCCGGCGGCCAGACTGTCGGCATTGGGAGTATGTATCCCCGTGTTACCGTAACAACCAAATTCGTACGCACTGGTATCTTCAAAAGTAAGCCAAAGAATATTGGGTCTTTCGCCTTTTTTGTCCGCTGCTTCTGCCGGTACGGAATACAGTCCGTAAAAGGCTGTACACATTAATAATGGAAAGTGTTTCATAAACTATATAAGTATTAAGAAGCTGTTTTGAATTTATTCCTAATTAAGAGCCTGTTTAAATTTTGCTCAGCATTGTTTTGAGTTTATTTTCGGTCTGTTTTTCTGTTTTCACTCGTCACATAGCCCGCTATGCTCCTCATAAAAACAGNNCTCAAAAATAACTCTCAAAACAAGCTGAATAAAAAACTTTTTGAGGAAAATTTAAACAGGCTCTAATATTATCAGTCTCTTTTAAGTTTGTTTTCTCGCTACTAAAACTTGCTACCAAAATAAGGTATTCGCGCCTGACCGGCGCTTTATTATGTTTCAAAATGTACTAATATTGTTTCGGTAGCTAACTTTTCAACAATATTAGTATCAATTCAACAATATTACGGGAAACTGTGAACGTATGTAGGAGGAATTTAAAATTAATAGATAGGGAAATTAATCGCAAAGCTCTATCTTTGAATACAAAAACTTAATGCGGGGACAAATGGGAAACATGATTTTTTTAAAGCTATATCAAAAGCTTAAGTCTACTGACTTTTATTCGCAGATGACACAGATTATGCGGATTTATTTTAAACCAAGTCTGTGTTATCAGCATAATCTGCGGATGAAATATCTATTTTTGATAGTGTACTTTACTTTCAGCACAGTACTCTTATCGGGACAACCACGGAATACGAATGAAAGTCCGTTTGACAGTTCGCTGCGCAACGAAGCGAACACGCTATTGAAAGAATGGATGGATACCTTTTTGACTTATCAATGTGACAATCCGAATCCTGCACTTAATGGGGGTGTTCTGTGTCCTGCATGTGCCCGTATGCACGGACGTACCGGTGATGCCGTACTTCCTTTAATGTATCTGGCGGAAAAAACCGGAGATAACAAATACTTGCATGGCGCCAAGCGTTTAATGGCGTGGATGGAGAATGTACACCGCCCGGACGGTTCCTGGATGAACGATGTACATGTTTCGGACTGGAACGGTACGACGGTATTCGCTTCCATAGCCCTCTACGAAGCTCTGCATTATCACGGGCATTTACTGGACGATTCAACCCGTAACCATTGGAAACAACAATTATTGCAAGCCGGCGAGTTCATGATGAACAACCCGTTTATTTACAGCCGCAAGCGCGAAGGTATGCGGAATATGAACGTAAACTATTCGGCTTCGGCAATCTATGCCCTGTACGCCATCGGCGAATTGTTCAACCGTCCCGATTTCAAGGCAGAAGCCAAAGAGATAGCCGCCGGACTGAAAAGCTACTTCACAGAGAATAACTTCTTTCTGTATGGCGAAGGCCCGAATATCAGCTCCCTAACCAGGAATGGTTGCCGCCCGGTAGACTTACTTTATAATGTAGAAGAGTCTTTGCCCAATATGGCATATTACGCGGTGATGGCAGGCGACAAGGAATTGCTGTCACTCGTAGAACGTTCCATGAACACCCATCTGGAATTTATGTTGCCCGATGGCGCTTGGGACAACAGTTGGGGAACGCGCAGCTTCAAATGGACTTATTGGGGAGGACGTACCAGTGACGGCTTCATGGGAGGTTACTATATGCTCGCCGCCCACCACCCGGAATACATAGAAGCCATTCATCGCAATGTCCGGTTACTGAAAAAAGCCACTCACGACGGACTTCTTTACGGCGGTATGCATTACGTTGTATCCGGCATTCCTCCTTGCATCCATCACACTTTCGGACACGCCAAGGCATTGACAGCCTTTCTTGAACTGCCTCCCCGGGAAATAGCTTCTTCCGGAAAACTGCCGCGTGACGCTGCTTACGGTACGAAATTCTTTAAGGATATCCATACCTGGCTTCTGTCTTATGGTTCCTGGCGCGCTACATTCACCGGATATGATGCGGAATACAAGGTAAAAGGAACGCACCCAATGGGAGGCGCTCTTTCCCTGCTGTGGCATACGCAGGCAGGCCCCGTTTTTGCCGCAACCATGAATCAATATCAACTGATTGAGGCTCCCAATATGCAAAGTAATACCCGTAAGTATCTGATGGGCGGCACTCCCCGGATTGAATTGGTGCGGAACGGAGTTACATACAGTAACCTGGACGATTTGAATACGGACATTACCTGCCATACGAAAGATGGAGTTTGCACCTTTACCGTAAATACCCATCTGGTTAATATCAACCAGCAGTCGCCTGAACAGGGAGAAGTGACTGTGAGAATGAATTATACGTATTCCGAACAAGGAATCGACGTAAATGTGGAACATTGCAATGAACCTATCCGCCTCATGTTACCTGTTATAGCGTCACCCGGAGAGGACGTAGAGATAACTTCCCGTAAAGTATGTATTAAGAAGAATGAAGGTGTATTAAGCATCACTTGCGAATCAGGAAATATGGAAGTAGCTCCTACGGACGATGACGGACGAATCTTTAATCCGGTTCCCGGATTCTCCTTTATACCTTTGCGAGTACTGCCGGATAATGCTGGTAAACAAATTAGCATTCATATACGTTTTTATTAATAGATTATATGGATACAGACACGTAGGTATGCACCATATAACTCATTTCATTTAATTCATAATAAATATATGTAAGTACAAAACATTAAATAGTTTATATTATTGCAGACTATAAATCGCTTATTATCAACAGCCATAAACATCATTGATAATATAAACTAATTTTAGTCTGGCACTTATATAAGAATACAGCAATTATTGTTAGTGCTTTCAGGAGTGCTATTCCCTTATGTAATGAAGGCCAACATAATCGAAAACATTCATTTTGAACATATCGGTTTGGTGGAAGGCTTATCACACAGTACGGTTTTTGCTATTAATCAAGATAAAGGTGGAAATTTATGGTTTGCCACGTATGACGGCGTCAACAAGTACGACGGCTATAACTTTACCGTATATCGCCATCAATATACAAATCCCAACAGTATTGCCAGTGACATTTCGCGTTGCATTGCCGTTGATGATTCCGACAGGATATGGGTAGGAACACGTGAGGGCTTGTCTCTTTATAATCGTCATAAGAATGCTTTCTCCAATTATTACTATAAGAAGAAAGGAACGAATATAGCTGTTAGCAGCATAGCATCTATCAAAGAAGATTGGCTGATGTTGGGTACTACGGAAGGTATTCTGCTTTTTGATGTAAAAGGAGAGCGTTTCCTGAACGATACTTTATCATCTTCCTTGCATCTGCTGAAACCTACAACCCTGGTGCGCCAGGGAGACTACATTTATATTGGCGCCGAAAATGGAGTTTATACGTATTCCTTGTCAAATGGTGCTCTGAGTAAATTGGTGGATATACCTGCCAATGTGCGGATACATGCGATCTTGTGCCAGATGTTCAACCAGATATGGATGGCGACCGAAGGAGCTGGTTTGTACATGTATGACACCAAATCGAAAGAACTGAAGAACTATCGTTCTGAAGATGGAAAGTCCGGATTGAATTCAAATTATGTACGTTCCCTGGCGTTGGATACCGAGAACCATCTATGGGTAGGAACCTATAGCGGACTGAATATTTATAATGAAGGAACGGACACTTTCTTTTCATTGAAAAGTTCGGAGATACAGGAAGGGAGCTTATCGCAGAACTCAGTCCGGAGTATTTTCAGGGATTCACAGGGTGGCATGTGGCTGGGCACTTATTGGGGCGGACTGAATTATTATCATCCCTTGTGCAACCGCTTTCAGAGTATCAAACATATTCCTTTTCTAAATTCACTCAGTAACAATGTCGTAAGTTGTATCGCAGAGGATAACGAACAGAATCTGTGGATTGGAACAACCGATGGCGGGCTGAACTTCTATAATAACCGTTCACAGACGTATAAGAACTATTTATTAAATTCGGAAACTTTGGATATTCCCTTTAAAGACATCAAAACGGTGTATGTAGATGAGTTGCACAATAAAGTCTACGCAGGCGCCCATGCCGGAGGAATAATGGTGCTGGATAGGAAGTCCGGGCATGTGGAATACTACAACCGCCGGAACAGCGACATACCGAGCAATAACATCTATTCCATTATCCCCGACGATAACGGGGGACTTTGGATAACCTCACTGGAGTATCTGTTGCATTTTGATATAAAAAAGCGTCACTTTGAGATTATCAATAAGGATAGACGTGAAGGGCAACCATACAATCGCCTGCTGTTTCGTGACTCCCAAAAGCGTATATGGATGGGAGGCGAAATGGGTGTTTCGGTGTATAATCAGGCGGGTAATTCTTTGCAGGCCAATACGGATTTTCACATAACACCCATTCTGCAACAAGCATTTGTGAATTGCTTTTATGAATCCTCCTCCGGATATGTATGGATCGGCACGCGTAACGGACTTTTCGCATTGAAAGAAGGTGAAGAAAATCCGCTTCAATACACCACGGAGAGTGGTTTGCCGAGCAATGTCATCTATGGGATTCTGGAAGATGCTTACGGGCGTTTATGGTTAAGTACCAATCAGGGCTTGAGTTGCCTGCATCCGGAAAATGAGAAATTCCGCAACTATACAATTATTGACGGTTTGCAGGGTAATCAGTTTAATGCCGGTTCTTATTGCCGGAAAGAGGATGGTTACATGTTGTTTGGCGGTGTTAACGGTATCACGTCATTCCGTCCGGAAACATTGATTGATAATCCTTATGCTCCCAAACCGGTAATCAATAAGCTGTTTGTTTATAATAAGGAAGTATTGCCGGACGACGAGACCGGTATCCTGGAAGAAAGCATTGAATATGCAAATCACATTACTTTGTCATCCTCCCAAAATTCTTTTGCCATATCATTTGTCGTATCCAATTATATTGCCGGGAAGCATAACACTTTCTCCTATAAACTGGAAGGGTACAACAATGTGTGGTACAACCAGGATGATATCAGTCCGGTTTCATATTCCAACTTGCCGGCAGGCAATTACACCTTCTATGTAAAAGCGGAAAATAACGATGGCAAGTGGAGTGAAGAACCTACCACACTCCATATCCGTATATTGCCTGTCTGGTATCGTACCTGGTGGGCGTTCACTTTATTTTTCCTGTTATTTATCTTACTGGTAGCAGGTATTGTCCGTTTCCTCTGGTCGCGTAAAAACATGCAGGCTGAAATCCTCCTGGAAAGACTGGATAAGGAAAAGCGTGAAGAAATCAACCAGATGAAGATTGGCTTTTATGTCAATATCTCGCATGAGTTGCGTACTCCGCTGACATTGATCGTTGCACCTTTGCAGGAACTTGTCAGTCGCATCAGCGGACATTGGGAACATGAACAATTACTGTATATCCAGCGGAACACAAATCGCCTGCTCCATCTGGTTAATCAGTTGATGGACTACAGACGGGCAGAGTTGGGCATCTTTGAACTTAGGCCCACGTACTCCAATGCGTATAAAAAGGTATTGAACTGTTTCATGAATTATGAAAATCTGGCGAAACGAAAGGATATAGACTATAACTTCTACACGGAGTTACAGGACGAGAAGCTACTGTTTGACGAGAATTACCTGGATCTGATTGTGAACAATCTGCTTTCAAATGCTTTCAAATATACCGAAGTAGGCGAAAGCATCACGGTGAAACTTTATAAAGAGGACAATAACCTTGTGTTGCAGGTAGCGGATACCGGCGTTGGCATTCCGAAGGAAAAGCAGGAAAAGATTTTTGAGCGTTTCTATCAGGTAGAAAGCGGGCGCGAAGGCAGTGGCATCGGTCTTTCCCTGGTTCAAAGGCTGGTTGAACTACATCATGGGCGAATTGTATTGCAGAGCGAAACAGGCAAAGGCTCCACATTCTTTATTTATCTTCCTCAGGATAAGTCGGTTTATACCGAGGAAGAACTGCTGAGCGGTAAAGGGGATGTGGAAGAACAACGTGTATATTCCACCAATGCACATGATGTCTATACCGGCGATGAAGAAATAACGGATGAAACAGACGTTGTGGATGCGGAAAACAGTAAGCGTGGAACGATTCTGATAGTAGAAGACAATAATGAGTTAAGGCAATACCTGATTAATGGCTTGTCTCCTCTATTCCGGACATTGGAAGCTGAGAATGGCCAAAAAGCATTAGACCTGTTGAAAGAGCAGGATGTAGACCTGATTATTACGGATGTAATGATGCCCGTTATGGATGGCGTCAAGTTGTGCAAGCTGGTAAAACAGAATCTGCGTACTTGCCATATACCAGTCTATATGTTGTCTGCCAAAACGGACATGAAATACCAGTTGGAAGGTTTGAATGTAGGCGCTGATGATTATATTGCCAAACCATTCTCGATGGAGGTATTGAAGAGCAAGATACTGAATACGCTGCGTACACGCTACCGTATTTTTGAGCGCTACTCCAATATGACGGAAGTGGAACCCGAAAAGCTCACGAACAACACTATGGATGAGAAACTGCTGCGAAAGGCTATTGAAGTTGTTGAAAAGAATATGGATAATGCAGAATTCTCAACTGAGCAGTTTGCACGTGAAATGAATATGAGCCGTTCCAACCTTCATCTGAAACTGAAAGCGATAACCGGGAAATCGGCCATTGACTTTATTCATAAAATACGGTTCAACCGGGCGTGCCAATTGTTACAGGAAGGGAAATATACCATTTCCGAAATCAGCTTCATGGTAGGATACAATACGCCTTCTTATTTTGCGGCGCGTTTTAAGAAATATACCGGTTACCTGCCAACTGAGTACGGAAAGAAATGATATTTATGACGTATGAAAGTACATACCATATTCCGGATAGCAGTCTTATTCTTCGCAGTTTTATGCAGGCAAACGGCTTTATGCCAATTGTCCGTGTCTAAGGACAGCAGTATTCCGAATGGAGATAAGACTATAGAACTTTATAAATTGGTGAATGAGAATGGCATGTCAGTCAAGGTGACGAATTATGCCGCTTCCCTGACTGATGTTTCTGTTGCCGACAAACAGGGAAACTTCGGACATGTGGTTTTAGGCTTTGACAGCTTGGAATATTATTTGGGAAAACATCCCAAATTAGGCGCTACAATCGGAAGGTTTGCCAATAGAATCAGAAATGCCGGATTCAGTTTGGATGGCCGGACGTATCATTTGGATAAAAACAATAAAGGACATTCCATTCATGGGGGGACAAAAGGATTCAATCTTCAAACATTTGATACGGATACATTCTATACAGTAAAAGACACGGCAATTGTAGTTTTCAAGTATAGAAGCATTCATCTGGAAGGAGGTTTTCCGGGTAATTTAAATCTTTCGGTTGCTTATAAACTGACTAATCATAATGAAATTATCTTGGAGTACACCGCTGTAACAGACAAACCAACGGTGGTAAACCTTACGAATCATAGTTATTTCAATCTGACCGGATGCAAAGAATCCGTGTTGGGACATATATATATGATTCAAGCAGACTCCATTACTCCGGTAGATTCCACAGGTATTCCTACCGGAGAATTGCTGGCTGTGGCAGGGACTGAATACGATTATACTTCTCCATTGCCGGCAGAAACGCGGATACGGAAAATGGGGAAAGGATACGATGTCAATTATAAGTTGAATAAGCGTTCTGATTCCCCGGAGCTGGCGGCAGTTGTAATGGAGCCTATCTCCGGCAGGGTTTTAAAGGCATATACTACTGAACCGGGTATGCAGTTTTATATTCCGAGTTCGAATATGAACTACCTTGTTGGGCATGATGGTAAGACGTATGGACGATATTATGGATTTTGCCTTGAAATGCAGCATTTCCCGGATTCTCCCAATAATCCTCAGTTCCCTACCACAAGCTTGTTTCCGGGAGAAACTTACAGGCAAACCACTATTTACAAATTTGAGACTATTATTGGGGCCGTTCCTTAGCCCGCATTATTCATACTGAGGTTAAGGGAATTGTCAGATTGACACTTTGTATTTTTAATCGCCTGAGA
>NZ_DBDF01000082.1:0-816 GCF_002293435.1 Bacteroides sp. UBA939
AATGTACGGGGATGGTAAACTCGCGATACTGGAAGATACCAATGAACACAGATTGGGGTTTAGCCTTGATTCACCTGACAGCTTTTGGTATCAGTTATTTTACTTTGGAATACGAGATGGACAAAATAAGATTGAAATCATGCACTGACAACTACACCGTTGCTTTTGCAACGAATTGAAAATATGACAACGACTAAAACCCTCGCCGCGCTCGCGGCCATCCTCGCCCTCACCGCCTGTGGCGGGCGGGGACAGAAAAAGAGTGTCGAAACAGCCGCGAGTGAATCCCGGAGCGAGCACGACAACGGCCGCTCCGGCAACTCCAACAACGGCTACCCCGACGGCTATTTCGACACCATCCCGGTACTGTTGGACACGCGGCTTACAAAAGATTTCGAGCGGTTCGACCGGGAGTTTTACGACCGATATTACGATGAAAGATTCAAGCGGGTGGTGAAAACATTGGCCGACGGGACGGAGTTGGATATGAGTATTTACGGTGGTGCGCCACTGTTCAGTACATGTGGTCTCCCGGTTCCTACTTCACTCTCTTCAAGCAATTCTATTGGAGAAACGGGAATATACACCTCAAAGGCCTGCAATGGAATTTCCGAAAGGGAATCTGGTATGAGTTCGACATGGACGGAAACCTTGTGGGGCAGACCGATTATGACGCGCCCTACGCATTCACCTGGGAGGATGTGTTGGAGTTTTGTTATAAAGCACCGGAAGGTTGGCGGCGGCTACTCATCGGCCTCAATCTGTCGGTGTGCGGCTACGAGGCATTCTTTTTAATGATTATCCGCATGCTGTCCT
>NZ_DBDF01000082.1:863-4474 GCF_002293435.1 Bacteroides sp. UBA939
ACGTCTGTTGAATTTATAACAGATCATAATTCATAATTCATAATTCATAATTCATAATTCAAAACTCATAATCTTCAAGCATAAATCCTCATCATTTATACTTCTAAAAACGCACAAACCATTTATTTTAGCCAAAGACGTACAATTTTTCTTGGAAAGTTTTTGTAATCTCTAAGTTAATCGTATTTTTGTGTCAATTTTGGTATAGTAATGACTGACGAAGAAAAGAAGCGATTAAGTACCTTTGAAGCAAGATTACGCCATTTGCTCTTTTTGCATGATGAATTAAGGCGTGAAAATGCTGAATTAAAGCAACTTCTGAAAACTAAACAAGAAGAATGCGAACAGGTACATGCCGAATATCAGACTTTAGAGGCCAACTATACAAACTTAAAAACAGCAATGACAATCAGCCTTAACGGTAGTGACGTAAAAGAGACTAAACTGCGATTGTCGAAATTAGTGCGTGAAGTCGATAAATGCATCGCTTTGTTGAATGAATAACGAGATGTATGAACGATAAGATAAAAATAAACCTGCAAATGGCAGGCTCCACCTACCCCCTCACCATACTGCGTGAAGAGGAAGAAATGGTCAGAGAGGCTGCCAAACAGGTAGATATACGGCTTAATGCGTATCGGGAACATTACCGGAATGTGACTTCTGAGAAGATTATCGCCATGGTTGCGTATCAATTCGCTCTGGAGAACCTGAAAATGAAAGACCGGCATGATACACGCCCGTATGCAGACAAGATAGAAGAACTGACAGAAGTGTTGGAAACATACTTTAAAGGACTGTAAACCTTTATTTAGTACCTCCGACACCAAATCTGTAAAAGAACCAGGAAAAACCGCGCACTGTATGAAAGTAACTTCCCCGAAAGATGGAAGCAACTTATTCTACAGTGCGTTTTTATTTATATACTTATTAAAAAATGAATTGAAATGACAGTAATACTCGTATCCATTGCCTGTTTCATTATCGGTGGATTTTTAGCGTACATATTCTTCAAGCATGGCTTGAAGTCTAAATACGATAATATACTGAAAGAAGCCGAAACGGAAGCGGAAGTGATTAAAAAGAATAAGTTGCTCGAAGTAAAGGAAAAGTTCCTGAACAAGAAAGCTGACTTGGAGAGAGAAGTAGCCATCCGCAATCAAAAAATTCAGCAAGCGGAGAACAAGTTGAAACAACGCGAATTAGTGCTGAACCAACGCCAGGAAGAAATACAGCGCAAGAAAGCGGAAGCCGAAGCGGTGAGAGAAAACCTGGAAGCCCAGCTAACCATCATCGACAAGAAAAAAGATGAACTGGACAAACTGCAACAGCAGGAAATAGAAAAACTGGAAACCATTTCAGGACTCTCCGCCGAAGAAGCCAAAGAACGCATGGTGGAATCCCTGAAAGAAGAGGCCAGAACACAGGCACAGTCCTTTATCAACGATATCATGGACGACGCCAAACTGACCGCAGGTAAAGAAGCGAAACGCATCGTTATCCAATCCATACAACGTGTGGCTACGGAGACAGCCATTGAGAACTCAGTTACAGTGTTCCACATCGAATCTGATGAAATCAAAGGACGCATCATCGGTCGCGAGGGCCGCAATATCCGTGCGCTCGAAGCGGCAACAGGCGTAGAAATCGTAGTAGATGATACACCGGAAGCTATTGTACTGTCAGCCTTCGACCCGGTTCGCCGTGAAGTTGCCCGCCTGGCATTGCACCAATTAGTGACCGACGGACGTATCCACCCGGCACGCATCGAGGAAGTTGTATCCAAAGTACGCAAGCAAGTGGAAGAAGAAATCATTGAAACCGGTAAACGTACAACGATTGACCTCGGCATCCATGGTTTGCACCCCGAACTGATCCGCATTATCGGTAAGATGAAATACCGTTCTTCTTACGGACAGAACCTCTTACAACATGCCCGCGAAACAGCCAACCTTTGCGCCGTAATGGCATCGGAACTGGGACTGAACCCGAAGAAAGCAAAACGTGCCGGATTGTTGCACGACATAGGTAAAGTGCCCGATGAAGAACCCGAATTGCCGCACGCACTCTACGGAATGAAGCTGGCAGAGAAGTTCAAAGAAAAACCGGACATCTGCAACGCTATCGGCGCCCACCACGACGAAGTGGAAATGACAAGTCTTTTGGCACCTATCGTACAAGTGTGCGACGCCATTTCGGGCGCACGTCCGGGAGCACGCCGCGAAATTGTTGAAGCATATATCAAGCGTCTGAATGACCTTGAACAATTGGCAATGGCCTATCCGGGCGTGACCAAGACGTACGCTATCCAAGCCGGCCGCGAACTGCGTGTAATCGTTGGCGCTGACAAGATTGACGACAAGCAGACAGAAAACCTTTCCGGTGAGATTGCGAAGAAGATACAGGACGAAATGACATATCCGGGACAGGTGAAAATTACCGTAATCCGTGAGACGCGTGCTGTAAGCTATGCGAAGTAAACGATAAGCTGTAGTAGTTAGAGTAGTTAGCACTTTGTTAGTAGTGATAACTACTTAACTACCAATATATAATATTTCAGACGCGGATAACGCGGATGACACGGATTTCTTTTTTTAGATAGAGCAACATAGCGCAACATCTAAAAATCCGTGTCATCCGCGTTATTCGCGTCTAAAAAATTACTTGATAACATGGAACAATATCAATTTGAAATCTGCGCCAACTCCGTAGAGAGTTGCATTGCCGCCCAGGTAGGAGGAGCAAACCGGGTGGAGTTATGCGCCGGAATACCGGAAGGCGGTACTACCCCATCCTACGGAGATATTGTCATTGCACGCCAACTATTGAACAAGACTCTGCTGCACGTCATTATCCGTCCGCGTGGCGGCGACTTCTTTTATTCCCCCATCGAACAACGTACCATGCTGGAAGACATCAACAATGCCCGCAGGCTGGGAGCGGACGGTGTAGTATTCGGCTGCCTCAACGCCAAAGGCGATATAGATATGCCGGTCATGAAGCGGCTTATGGAAGCCTCGCATGGCATGTCCGTCACCTTTCACCGCGCTTTCGATGTATGCCGCAATCCGCAGGAAGCATTGGAACAGATTATTGAATCAGGATGCAACCGTATCCTTACTTCCGGACAGCAACCTACGGCAGTTCAGGGCATCCCTTTGCTAAAAGAATTGCAGCAGCAGGCAGCAGGACGCATCATCCTATTGGCAGGCTGCGGAGTGAACGAGAACAACATTGCCCGCATTGCCGCCAGAACCGGTATCCGCGAATATCACTTTTCAGCAAGAGAAAACATAAAAAGCGGTATGTTGTACCACAATGAGGCAGTATCTATGGGAGGAACAGTGCATATAGAAGACTACTGGCGCCCTATCACTACCGCCGAACGCGTGAGGCGAACTATCAAAGCACTAACCTGAATTATTCATTCGGAAAGAATTGCAGGAGTTAGAGGAGTTATCCTGAATTATTCATAGTGTAAGTACTTCGTAATAATTATTCTATACTATGAATGAGAATTTAGCGAAGAATGGATACGCGGACGACACGGATTAAACGGACGAACGCGGATTTTTTTCTTAAATAATAATAGTCCGCGTTCGTCCGCTTAT
>NZ_DBDF01000082.1:4604-20013 GCF_002293435.1 Bacteroides sp. UBA939
TACTAACTACTTACTACTTACTACTTACTACTACAACATATTACCCGCAGAAGGGAGGTGGCAGGAATGAGAAAGAATCTTTAAGGTTAGTTTTTTTTGCAGTGATATATTTATTATTAATTAAGCCTACCACCTCCTCTCTGCGGACAGAAGAGCCTGCTTCTACACAGCCAATTCCATATAATCATCATCCACGGAGACGCAACGTTCCAGTATAACGTTGTGCTCTTTTCGGTTTAAATCCACATAAACACATTTCAAAGTGTATGCTCCGGGGATATACTCTTCGCGCAGTGCCGGTTTGAGCTTGGGAATAAGATTCATCAGCCGCATCGCCGATTGTTCGTACGCTTTCCAAAGATCAGTCTCTGCACAGTAATACAGATACACACTCGCGTCATTCTTTAACTCTTTTACTAAAATGCTTTTTAATAACGTATTCATAATCAAAATTGAATTTTGAATCATGAATTTTGAATCATGAATAGCCGCGCAATCGTGCTGCATAGCAATTCATAATTCACAATTCACAATTCATAATTTATAAATAATTCATAATCGCAAAGCCCCGCTTCGCCTATTCAACATACAATGCTATTTTCACACGGTCTGCATTATTGGCTTTGGCCAAAAGCACTTCCCCCACTAAAGCTCCACTCGCAAGTGACGAGGAGTTATAATAAATATAAAATCCCCCATTGGGACTTACGAGCGACGAGGCAATAGCTTCATTAGCAGAATTGAAGTCGCCCGGTTTAACAGCAATGCGCACCCGGCCTCCACTGGTAGTGCCCACTACCCTACCTACAACGTAGTCATCCGTAGAAAAATCCTCTATCACACCAGTAGATGAATGAGATACAGCCGCTTTTTTCTGAATGGTGATGTACTGCACCAAGTTACCCGCCCTCACGGTAGCAACACCGGTATAGTTTACTGCAGCACCCGAAAGATCTGCATTGAAGTCTACCTTTGTTGTAGGGACTGTAAACGACGAACCATCAAGAATATCAGGGATTCCATAATTAGTATAGTTACCTGAAGGAGCATTGCTCGCTATAGTAGTGATAGTCTGACTCGTGGCAGCGCCATAAGAGATAAACGCCGTATTGGTAACCCCCAAATAATAGTGCCCGTTACTGACAACATTATAAGAATTCGCATCGGTGACTATGACTTGAGACTCGGTATTGGACGGCTTATTGGCAATAGCCTCATTAACACTACGATAACCGCAGGTTTCTATTTTAGTGATTGTCAATGTGTAGCAGTGATTCCGTTCTATACTATAGGGTGTATAAGTACCGTCGTCGTTTCTTTTCACTATATCCATACGGTAGTAGCCCGATACAACACTACCGGTTGCATCCTTATATTTGCCTCTGACGATAAGCATTGTCGGATTGGGTGTTGTTCCATCCGAACGTAAACCGGCATTTTCATACAAATATATCTGTGATACCAACCTGTTTCCGTCAATCGATGCCATTTCCTGGTACTGTAGTATATCACCGTCATAAGCGGCGGGAATAGCCGCCTGCCGTAAAACGTATCCCTCCTTAGCGCCATTGGCCAAGGTGACTCCCTCCAACTCGAAATCAGTAATACTTATCGCCGAAGCGTCTACATCAATCCTGGCTACATTCCGGATAAGCGGTTGCGTAATCGAAGTAATGAGCGTGGTACCGGAACTATAAAACACGGGGTCGGAACTCATGTGAAAATAAGAAATTCCTCCTATCGGCACACCGGTTGACGGAACTTCAGCCGTTACTAACCGACTGTTTACATCAGCAAAATCAGTTCCCTCCGGAAATTCGGTCACCATTGCAGTATTCAAGGCCGTACTCAGGCCGGTAACCACGTAGAGGGTTACGGGTTGGGTAGTGGCACGCAACAAAGCATACAACGTATTTCCCGATTGGGTTGCTTTTACCGGAGCCTGCAGCAACTCGGTGGGAGTGCTATCGCTGTCGTTTGTGGCTTTAAACAACAGTACCCAAACATTTGATTTATCATAGGCTTGCTCTACCGTATCGTCGGCTCTTGTTTGAACCAACTCGTGTCCTTCCACCTGCAAGTCAAGAGCTACCCGGATGTATCCCTCAGGAATAGCCGGAGGCGGAACTTCCTGCATCGTTTCTTCCGAACAACCGGCAAATCCTGCCAGTATAGCGAAGAATATTACTGTGTCTACTATTCTATTCATAATGCATATTGTTTACGTTAAATCACTTTACATCATCAACAACCAATACATGGGAACGCACGGCGTTGGGTTTATATGTAGAGGATGTAGTGGCCTTATTTCCCGGAGAGAAATTATGCCACTGGTTATTATTGGTGAGACCTGGCGATGTCGGCGTATGATAGGCTTCATTGACAGGATAGTAAGCCCTTCCGACTCCATCAGTATGTACACTATAAGCTTGTCCGTTACCTCCGAATTCGATAAAGTAACCCGAAATTCCGTCAATATTGAGAGGGATAGCGGAACTGTCATTCCATCTGTAGAGGGCATGGTTAACCTGCATACAGTTTTCGCCGGTGCTGCCGTAACAATTCGGTTCGCCAGGAGCCCATCCCGAAAATGCATTGTTCATAGGACCTGCTCCGTTAGAGTTAGCCTTTGGTCCCTGATAATATTTAAAATTCGTTTCCGGACCACAAATCCACCTGTAATAAATACCCTCCCCACTATCTACAGAGGAAGGAGCACTAATAGCATTCCTTGTGTCCGATATATTATCCGGTGTTCGGACTCCTCCGCTCCAACCTCTCAGAGTTGAGATATTGGTAAGTAATGCGCTTTCATCTGCGCATGTCAGGGTTGGCAGATAACCTCGCATACCTTGAAAATAGTAAGACTTGGCGCTATTGTATGCGTCCTTATAATGAATATCCACAGATTTCACCCAAACGTAGTAATGCAGCGAGCCATCGGGATGATCCCATACAGTGATGCTTGCACCGTCCGGAAGACTGGTAGGGTTGGCATCTATAGTCATTTTTACATAGGGACTGACTCCTCCATACTTAGCGGTTCGTTCAAAAGTTATTCCCTCAATAAAGTCCTCGACTTGTGTTGCTGAGATAGGAGTATCAAACACATACAATACCGTTAGTGGATCGTCATGCAACGAAGTATATTCTACCCCGGACGGGCGGTTGGCAGGCAGCGTATATGTATTATTAACCATAGACAGGATGATGGATGTAATAGGGTTCGCACTGGTACTGGTTACCCCAGTGTACCTCCATCTTGTAGAACTGATATTTTGCACATCACCCAGTAACAATGTAGTCTGAGTGCTGGCTGCGGCTTCATCTTCATCTACTACACAACGAATGTTCATGCCGGCGTTGCGGAGACGTGTCGACACATAGGCTCCTTCGCCTGTTGGTTGCGTTGTGTTTACGGTAGAGGAAGCAGTCCAGTAATACCCTATTTTTCCCACATCAATTAAACTTCCGATACCTTCTACGAGTCGTCCGGCAGCAGGAAAAAACAGGGATGCCTTGGTATCGTCATTAAAGAATAACCGGCCCTTGTATGCCACATCATTGTTTGTCACCATTGCATTCGTGCCGATTGTGGCAGAATTTGCTACATACGTAGTAGTAGTAGTATTAGGACCAGTGCTGCGACGGTCAAAGAAACCATCCGCATAATATCCCGTCAGGGTATTGTCAGCTTCAGCCTCGGTCGGGTCTGCCCAAAGAGATTGACGCAATTCCGACGTACCGGTGGGTTCACTGTCCGTAGCGCCATCACTAACCCGGCGGTAACCCGGAGGACAGGTTTCATAAGTATCGGGTAGTCCCCAACCCGCTTCTGTCCAGTAAGGCTCAAAAACAGGATTAACGGCGCTCCAATTACTAGTAGCGTCTGAGTAAACAGGGAAAGTGTATCTGGGGTATTCAATGTTCATCCATTGGAAAAACGAACCGGACTGCGTGGGGAAGTCTGTAAATCTTCCACCGTTTAGTGGCACAGCATGGGGCCATGTTGATACCTCGACATTGGGTTTCAGGTTATAGGGAGAAAAACAAACCGTATTGGCACGATTTGCAGAAAAGACAGTGCTTGGTTTTTCTCCCTGCCGGAGATAAAGTGTTTGTATTTTTTCTCCATTGGGATCATTTATACCCTTCCGGACGGTGATGGTGGCATAACGCGGTTCATCTGTAGAGTCTATCGGGCTATCCCAACCTACCCGGAAATAAATGGTATTCATGCCTGATACACTGTTGACGCCATTATCAGACACAAGCCCCATCTCAGCATCTGAGGGAGTTCTACCATACAAAGTGTAATCGCCGGTTAATGAGAAGGAAGGACTTGGCAACCGATCAATGAGTACATGCGCCCCTGAACCTTCAGGTTCATCAATATATGCTGTCCAGTATCCCGAATAACTCCAAGTCACTATCCGTTCGCCAACCTGGTTCGCTTTGTGGTATGTACCAACGTAAGGAGTAGTAATTCTTTTACGCCCTTGTACCGTACTAGAACGCCACACCTGAATTCTGCGCTGCAAGCTTCCTGCCTTCAGAGTAATAAAACTAAAAGTGAGCTGACCGGCAGCTACAGAGAGCAAGGCTATATCAATATAACCCGACCCTGTCGAGGGGTCATAATGCAAATTATCGGCATACGGATTGGCTATACGGTCGAAAGTACCGTTCACATTCGAGTTTCCGTTTGCGTTATTAAGCACATACACACTGTCGGCAGGCTGATTAGTCCAGAAATAGAGGCGGCTTGCAGCGCCATCGTACGCGGTGATATCCTGGTCGGACACATTCAGATAAGCGGCCTGTGCATCTCCATCAATAGGCTCATCCTGTTCCCAGGGAGTAACCGAATTGTCTAACTCAATGTTGACGTCCTTCATGCGGATATGAACCTCCAATATCCCGTTGCAACGGGTAACCCGGTTAATCTGGGCTTCCTTCTCAAACTTGCCTCCCGATGCTTTGGTCAACGAAACAAAAACCTTCATCTTATGGGTAATGGTATCCTGTACATTTGTGTTCGGGGTAGTAGCGTCTGCCCAGAAATCAGCTTCCCGGTGGGCGGGAATAATAAAGGTAAGCATGTCGCTCTTGTAGGTACCCGTCTCCACCGCGCTGTTGTCCGTGAAGGTAAATTTACCCGTCAGGGGAGTATCCAAAGTGTCAGGATTGCTTAAGGAAGTTTCGTACACTTTGGGAGATTCAGATACCGTGCGCAGAAGGGTTCCGCTCCAGGAAATCTTGTCGGGCACGCCGCGAAGTTCAAACAAGTGATCGTCCGAGTCCACATCTACATCCACCGCCCTGTCAATCACTACCCGAACCATCGACGCATTTCGCGTAATGCCGGTTGACGTGGCGGTAACAGTATTTCCATCAATGGTAGGCAGGCGCAACATACGGTGCCAAATCTCATGGGCGCGACTCCGGTAGCCGTCGGTCTGAATCTCTCCCGGGGTATATGTGTACATCAGGCCTTCGCTCGCTGTGCTGTTAGCGACAGGTGGAGTAAATACGGCACCGGCGGCAGATACCATCGCCAAATCCCAATCGCCTGCCCGCGCCTGGCTGGTATGCAGGGTCATATTCGTCCGGGTTACTCCAAGAAGCTGATGGCTGAAATCAGAATCCCAACTGCCTCCATTGCCGGAAAGGGGGGCATTGCTGTCCTGCGAGAAACAATACAACTGCATGTTTTCGAGTATACTCTCGCTTTCCGGCGAACGGGTCACGCCCTCACTCATGGAGATTTGAAAAGTATTACTGTCTTTTATCACTTGGACAGTCTCTTCTTCAATGCACCCGTAGAGCAAAGTCAAGAACAAAAACAAGATGCCTGTAACACAAATATTCTTTTTCATAAAACCATCAATTTTAAAACCATTTATTTTAGAAGTATCAGGGTTCATTTTATTACTCTTCACTATAATCGTTCAGCAGGGCGGTCATTTAACAACCAAGACTATTTTAGCCCGGCCCTCGTTATTGGCTTTAGATAGATATACCTCCCCCAAACGGGTTCCACTCCCTCTTCCCCATGAATTATAATAAATGTAAAATCCCCCATTGGGATTAACGAGCGAGGAGGTAGCGGTAGAACCATAAGAAGAATTGTAGTCGCTTCCCGAAGTACCTAAATGTACCGTATTTGATCCATTGGACATCACCTTACCTGCAATGTAGTTCCCCGTGGCAAAATCTCCTATCACACCATTAACTAAATTATGATCCACGCCCTCTCTTTTCCGAATGGTAATGCGCCGGGTTAAGTTACCTACCCTCACGTCTATCCAGCCGTCTGTTACAACACCAGAGAGATTTGCACTGATGTTGGTCGTGGTGACTCCCCCTGTAGGGGTTGTAAGTGACGTCGGAGATACCGCAGTAATATTCGAAGAAAATGTAATCGAAGTAATGGTATTTCTCGGAGCATTGGTAGTCACTGTAACAATAAGCTGACTCGCGGAATAGGAGAGGTTACTATATACGAAATATTCCGAATTGGAAACTCCCAGATAATAGCGCCCGTTACTGACAACATCATGAGCATACGTATCGGTGACCACAACATCCGTTTGAAACCATTTATTGGACGGCTCATTGGCGATAGCTTGGTCATAACTAAGGTAACCGGCATTTTCTATTTTAGTGATTGTCAAGGTGTAACAGTGATTCCGTTCTATATCATAGGGTGTATAGGTGCCGTTGGTGTTTCTTTTCAATAAATCAATGCGGTAATAGCTTGAACCTCCTGCTCTCTTGTATTTACCTCTGAGAATAAGCGTTGTCGGATTGGGTGTTGTTCCATCCGAACGCAAACCGGCATTTTCATACAAGTATATCTGTGATGTCAGTTTGTTTTCGTCACCCGGTATCTTTTCTTCGTACTGTTGTATATTAGAGTCATAATTAGCCGAAATAGCCACCTGTTGCAAAACATATCCTTTCTTAGCGCCATTGACTAAGGTGACTCCCTCCAACAGGAAATCATCAGAACTTATAGCCGAAGCGTCTACATTGATCTTGGCTGCATTCCGGATAAGCGGTAGCGTAATCGAAACAATGGACGTGGTACCGTATTCATAAAACGCAGGTTCAGAACTCAGATGGAAATAAGAACTTCCTCCTATCAGCACGCCGGTTGGCGTAATGGGGGCCGTTTGTAACGCAGTATTCACAGTAGCAAAATCATCTCCTTCCGAAAGACTCGCCATTGCAGTATTCAAGTCCGCACTTAGACCGGCAACCACGTAGAGGGTTACAGGGTCAGGAGTGGAGCGCAACAAGACATACAACTTATTTTCTGACTTGGTCGCTTTTGCAGGAGCCTGCAGCAACTCGATGGGGATTCCAACATTATTGGTTTTAAACAGCAATACCCAAACATTTGAATCATCATAAGCTTGCTCATCCGTAGCGTCGGCTCTTGTTTGAATCAATTCGTTTTCTTCCACCTGCAAGTCAAGAGCAGCCCGGATATATCCATCAGGAATAACTGGAACCGGAATCTCCTCCATCATTTCTTCCGCACAACCTGCAAGTTTTGTCAGTATAGCGATGAACATTACTGTTTTTACAATTCTATTCATATTTATATCGTTACGCTTAAATCACTATTCTGCAGCATCAATAACCAATGCATTGGAATACATGAGATTAGGTTTAAATGTAGTAACTGTAGTGGCCTTGTTTCCCGGAGAGAATCCAACCCACTGGTCATTGGTAGTGGGCGTTGTCGATGTCGGCTCATAATAATTCTCATTGACAGGATAGTGAGCCGTTTCGCCATTCCATGTTACATTGTAAGCTTGTCCATTACCTCCGAATTCTATAAAATAGCCCTGAATATCAGTATTGGTAGGCGAATAGTCATTCCATCTACGTTGAGGACCATAATTAATCTGCATAATATTTTCGCCAAAGTCACCATGATTATTATTCGGCTCTTGATCTATTTGTCCTACTGTACCATTCCAGGCTGTGTAAGCATTGTTCATCACATGACTACGATCGGGGTGACCGTCGCCATTGACATAAGGAGGATTATTTGGTGCATGATAGTAGTATTGAAAGCCTGTTTCCGGACCGCAAAGCCATCTGTAGTATCTTCCATCATAAACATCAGTGCTATTACCGTAATTGTCTACAGGTGTCATAGTAGGAACACGCCCGGTGCCAGGAATCGTTTCCCCGTCCGCTATATCATCCGGTGTCCGGGCACCTCCGCTCCAACCCTCTAAACCTGAAATATTAGTAAGCTTCGCATCCTCGGCTTGGCTTGTTATCGTTGCCAAATAACCTCGCATACCCTGGAAATAGCACCTCTTAGCATGTTCGTATGCGTATTTATAAGCTTTAGTATCATCAGTACTTGCCGGTACCCAAACATAATAATGTAGCGAACCATCCGGATGACCGTCCCACACGGTAATTTTGGTGGTAGTTGGTACATCCGGAAGATCGGTAGGATTGGCATCTACAGTGATGTTTGCATAGGGAGTAGCATCAACTCTATTAGGTACCTCTCGTCTAAAATCTATTCCAGCGATAAAAGTTGCAGCTTGTGCCGTCGTGATGGGAGTATGAAACACATACAATACCGTTCGCGGATTATAACCGGACGAAGTATATGTATCCTTGGCATGGGTGGTAGGGGCAAGAATTACATCATTGTTAATCATGGATATGAGGATGGTTCTAATAGAGGTCGTACCAGTACACTCTACCATACTGTACTCCCAATTCGTAGTACTAGTCTCATGTACCTTACCCAGCGTTAATGTCACCTGAGCATTGGCTACGACTCCATATCCCAATGCCAATAACATAAAAGCATATCTTACTCTATTTTTCATTTCTTCTATTTTCGTTTTTATGTTCACAATACGAATCGTTACTACTCTTCTACTACACAACGAATGTTCATGCCGGCATTGCGGTGACTTGTCAAAACATAAGCTCTGAAACCAAGGGGTATTGTTGGTACTTCCGTGGATACGGTAGAGGAAGCAGTCCAGTAATACCCTTTTGCTCCTGCATTTTCTAAAACGCCGTCAGTTTGTCTGCGCCATCCGGCGGCAGGAAAGAACAGGGATACCTTAGTATCGACATTATAAAATAATCGCCCCTTGTATGCCACCGTTTCAGCACTACTGAGAGATACGGCAGAATTTGCTACCCACGAATTACCCAAAGGGTTACCGGTAGCAAGACGATCAAAGAAACCATCCGCATAATATCCCGTCAGGGTATTGGTAGCATTAGCGGCATTCGGATCTGCCCAAAGGGATTGACGCAATTCCGATGTACCGGTGGGTTCGCCATCCGTAGCACCATCGCTAACCCGACGGTAATTCGGAGGACAAGTTTCATAATTAGCGGGTAAAGTCGACCCCGATTCTGTCCAATAGTATTCATAAATAGGAGAAGCATTGCTCCAAGAACCGGTAGAGGCTGGGTAAGCAGCATAAGCGTATCTGACCCTTGCAGCGTTCATCCATTGGAAAAAAGAACCGGCTTGCGTGGGGAAATCTGTCCCGGTTCCACCTTTAAAATCAATAGTTCGAGGCCACGTTGTCGACGCTATCAATGGTTTCAGGTTAAAGGAAGCAAAACGAACCGAATTAGGACGAGAGTAAACAGCAACCGGCTTTTCTCCCTGCCGGAGATAAAGTGTTTGTATGATTTCTCCGTCGGGTTTATTTCTACCCTTCCGAACAGTGATGGTGGCATAACGGGGTTCATCTGTTGGAGACGTATCCTTCCAACCTACCCGGAAATAAATGGTATTATTGCCCGATACGCTCTTGGCGCCATCGTCAGACACGAGGCACGTCTCAGCATTCAAGGGAGACGTACCATACAGTAAACCACTTGTAGTAGTACCGTTTGAAAAAGCTGGACTTGGCAACCGGTCAATGAGTACATGGCTCCCTGAGTTTTCAGGATCATCAATATATGCCGTCCACTCTCCTGAATTACTCCAAGTCACTATCCGTTCGCCAACCTGCTCCGAACGGTGGAATGTACCTACGTAACGGGTAGCAATTCCTTTACGCCCTTGTTGTGACCAAGCAAGACGTTTCACCATGATCTCTCGGCGTAGATTTCCTGTCTTAAGATAGATCTTTGTATCAGTCTGGTTAGAAGTGAACATACCAAGCATGGCTATGTCAATGTAACCCGACTGTGTATCGGGATCATAATGCCTGTTCGGGGAGTTCAGTCCGGCTATACTGTCGAAAAGGGTGTTCACATTAGGGATTCTGATCGTTGTCCCCTGCAATCCTTCTTTAAGCACATACACACTATCCGCAGGCTGATTGCTCCAGAAATAGAGGCGGCTTGCAGCGCCATCGTATACGGTAATTGTTTGGTCGGATACATTCAGATAAGGATGCGTTATATCTCCATCGACAAAGCAGTCTGTCCAAGGAGTAATCGAAGAGCTTAATTCAATGCCGGTATCTTTCATGCGGATATGCACCTCCAATATCCCGTTGCAACGGGTAACATGGTTAATCTCGGCTTCTTTCTCGAACTTACCTCCTCCCGATGCCCTGGTCAACGAAACAAAAACCTTCATTTTATGGGTAATGGTATCCTGTACATTTGTGTTCGGGGTGGTAGCGTCTGCCCAGAAATCAGCTTCCCGGTGGGCGGGAATAATAAAGGTAAGCGTGTCGCTCTTGTACGTACCCGTCTCCACCGCGCTGTTGTCCGTGAAGGTAAATTTACCCGTCAGGGGTTCTTCCAATACATCGGGATTGTCCGTGGAAGTTTCGTACTTACCGGCAGATACTGTGCGCAGAAGGGTTCCGCCCCAGGACAGCTTGTCGGGCACGCCGCGAAGTTCAAACAAGTGATCATCCGAGTCCACATCTACATCCACCGCCCTGTCAATCACTACCCGAACCATCGACGCATTTCGCGTAATGCCGGTTGACGCGGCGGTAACAGTATTTCCATCAATGGTAGGCAGGCGCAACATACGGTACCAGATCTCATGGGCGCGACTCCGGTAGCCGTCGGTCTGAATCTCTCCCGGGGTATATGTGTACATCAGGGCTTCGCTCGCTGTGCTGTTAGCGACAGGTGGAGTAAATACGGCACCGCCGGCAGATACCATCGCCAAATCCCAATCGCCTGCCCGCGCCTGGCTGGTATGCAGGGTCATGTTCGTCCGGGTTACTCCAAGAAGCTGATGGCTGAAATTGGAATCCCAACTGCCTCCATTGCCGGAAAGGGGGGCATTGCTGTCCTGCGAGAAACAATACAACTGCATGTTGTCGAGTATAGCATCGCTTTCCGGCGAACGGGTCACGCCCTCACTCATGGAGATTTGAAAAGTATTACTGTCGTCTATTATAGGGACAGGTTCTTCTTCATTGCACCCGTAGAGCAAAGTCAAGAACAAAAACAAGATGCCTGTGACACAAATACTCCTTTTCATAAAACCATCAATTGTTTAAACAAATGATAATAGCACTAAAGTGATAAATCCGCGTCGTCCGCGTACCCATTCATAATTCATAATTCAAAATTCAAAATTATTTTCTTATAGTGAAATCAGCCGCACTTTCCGCTTCCAGCACATTGACGGGTTGTGCGCCAACGGGCTGTTTCACAGATTTTACTTTCAATTTAACTTGCTTTTCGGCAGTATCCGTAGTATAGAGGATTACACCGTTCACGTTCGTAGAACTGTGGTTTCCGTCGCCGCTGATGCGCAGGTCGTGCAGGTTGGTGAATACAAAATCCTTACCTTCCTTAGCCGTTGCATCGGGCAGGATTGTGCAGTCCACAACGATGTCGCTACCGGTTGCGTTGGTCAGCAACGCTCCATCCGAAGCACGAAGCAGAGAGACGGTGAAGAAACCGGATACTACGTTGTTGTTCACACGGTGGTCGCCCAGCGAAGCAATAGCCAAACGGGCAGGCTGGTCGACAACCACGCCGCTACAGCTCAACATTTCACCATCGAACATTACATTGGAACCGCTCAGACAATGCGTCTTATTGAAGTTTATGATAACCGTTTTAGGTAGTTCGTAGCGGGTATCTTCAAGTGTCTTCACGTTGAACGATGACTTGCGTGCTCCGTTGGCGAATACTACTCTCGGGGTTAAACCCATATCGAAGTCGAGTGCATCGGTGGTGCCTTCGCCGTACATACCGTCGACAATGATATTGGCGCCGGTAGCGTTCACCAAAGAAGTACCGTCTGTTTTGAACAGACCCAGTTCATATACAATGTCCTTGCTGCCTTCTTCACCGCGTTCGGTACGTACCAATTTCACGACAGCCTGCTGGTCGTCGATAACGGCTTCACCTACGGGTTTCACCAGATAGCTCTGCTGTACATCAGACAGTACCAACTTGAAGTTCTTCACACCTTCCACCAAATCGTTCGCTTTGATGGGTACTTCAATATCCTGCTTCACCAGATACTTGCTTGATGAACCGCGCGAGGGAGTGAACGATAGTTTGCCTTCTACCGGAATATAGTTATTAGTCGTAGTAGCCGAAACCTCACGGGTAGCATAGTCCACGGTTACAGGAACAGGAGCGCCTTCTTTGGTAGTGGCGTAGCCGGTAAGGGTTACGGTAAACACAGCCGTGGCTGTTCCAACCACCGGTTTGGTAATCTTAACGTCGGATACATAAAGCCCGTGTCCCAGTTTTACCAGGCGGCTGCCCCTTCCAAGGAACATCAACTCGCCGGATGCGGTGGTGAATGCCTGGCGGAAAGCGGTAGGCTGGTTGTCGGTCACGTAACGGTCGAATTCTTTTTGTCCGGTGCCAGAGAACATACAAACCCTACCTTCTTCTGACGACAGCAACAGCACTTCGCCGTTATTGTCTACACGTACCATGTTGAAGTTACCGTCTATCGTGCGGTCGAACTCAGCCTTGCCGCTGGATTGGATACGTACGAATGTACCGCGGCGGGCATTCATATCGTAAGTAGTCACCACCGATTCGCCCGTAACCAGGTTCATGCCCAAGCCTTTCACCTGGCCGGTGGAAGAACCGGAATAGAGAGCCGTTCCGTCATTACGCAACAGGGCGTAATATCCTCTGTCGCCGCTACCGCCTACCAGGATATTGCCGTTACGGGCAACACGCAGATGGTTCAATAAAGCCACTCCCTGGCTGGAAGGAATCAGCGTTTTGCCGAAGACAATGTCTCCCTCAGGGCGTATCTTATAAATAACGCCGCCTTCTACCGGAGAATTGCCGGTAATTATTACAGAACCTTCGTTGATATTGGCATGAAGACCGGTTACCACGTATTTCTTAGCAGGGATAGTAGTGGTATAGTACGGCTTGCCCTTGTCATCCAAACGAACAATAATGGTCTGTTCCTTTTCTCTTTCACCGGTAAAGGCGGCGCATATATATTCCGTAGCGTTGCCCATTACAACAAACTGGTTGCAATAGCCGCTACCGGCATTCTTATAGTTATAAAGTACCTTGCCGGTTTTATCCGTTTTCAGCAATATACCTTGGCGCTCACCGGTGGTTTTGGGTTCAGTACCGGAAAGCACCAATGAACCGTCGCGCAACAGCGTTCCTTTCAGAAGTTCACTGCCTTGCTCGCCGGCATAGATATTCTGTACGAGCAGTCCCTTGCGGTTTACAACAACCGCACGTCCGCTCAGCATTTCCTGGTCCTTCTTGTTTTTAATCTGCTGCGGAAACGACTGCCCTACAATCAACACACAACCGTTATCAACCTCGGTCACTTCACTGATATTCGTAAATCCCGTCAACGGCAAGGAGAAAACTACTTCACCCAAACGGTCTAACCAGGTCAGGCTGTACGCTTTTCCTTCTTTGCCCAACACTACCGCTTCATCACCGGGCAACGGGCAAACTTGCTGTATCTGGTTCGCATCACCATACTGTTTATCAAAAACCACCGGCATATATTGCGCCTTCGCCAACGGACAGACTGTGGCAACCAACAGGAGCAACATCCACACACTATGAGTTCTTCTCTTCTTCATATCTTGTTTTCTTTTATAATTTTCTACCTCTTGCTATATATTTCCACACGTCTGGCACGGCGGTTCACGCGTATCCAGTCAATATTGTTTTCGCCCCAAACATAACTGCCTACTTCTTCCTTCACTTCTTCCGGAGAAAGTTTAGTCCTGCCGCGGGCTTCAATCATAAAGTTCACATCCACACCACGGCTGCGGAGATAATCGGCAACACGTTCAGCCCGGCGGCCGGACAACTCGTAGTTGTAGTTTGCACTACCCATTTCGTCGGCATAACCGTCGAACTTCAATTCGGAAAGATCATAATTGCCCATTTCATCGGCAAATACATTCAAGCGACGGACAGACTCTTCTGTCAAGGCATCCGAATCGAAATCAAAATAGAGAGTCATCAGCAAGCCTTCCGGAACAAATTTCTTCAAAGACACGGTTTCCTTGCGGACATTTTCCGTGGCTCCGTTCAGCAGCAACGCACCGCCCAGAACAGCCATGTCTTCGCTCATGCCGTAAAAGGGTTTCTCCCGTTGGACGCCCAGATCCTCCATGGTGCGCAGATAGTAAATGTCGTCTTGCGACTTCAAGCCGCGGTCGGAAACGAAATAGGCGCTTTGCACGTCGACCGGGCACATATAATAATCATTGAAAACCGAATTCACCGGGTAAGGGTAATGGCTGACGCCGCCCGGCATGATGCCGTCTTTGTCGAAAGCGCAACTGAACAGGTCGTACCCGCCGAAGCCTGCCAGACCGTTGGAGGAGAAGATGAGCCGTCCCTTAAAGAATACAGGGAAAATCTCATCACCTTCCGTATTAATCTCCGCGCCCAAATTCACGAGCGCTCCCCACGACTGGGTTTCGTCGTTCCAGTGAACGACGTACAGGTCGAAGCCGCCGTGTCCGCCTGCCATATCTGAGGCGAACAACAAAGACTTGCCGTCATTGAACAAATACGGATGGGCGTACGAAGCCACAGATTCCTGCGGCAACACCGGAATATATCTGGAGAAGCGGTTTCTCTTTTTTTGCAGTACGGAATAGTATAGTTTGGTACGGAACGGACGGAACTTCTTATCTGCCATGGCAACCGACGTGCGCGCCATATCGTATTCGATAACCGTAGTTACCATCATGTCCATATTGGGAGAGAAGGCCACCGGGCCATTCTGTAAATCGGCAGGAATCCGGTTGAAATAGTCATAACGCTTGGGCGGCTTCTGGGATTTTTTTCCTGCATCGTCGTTCGCATCCAGCTCATAATAGAGGGTGCGATGAAAAAATGTCTTTCTCGGGTCGTTGAACTGGCTGTAGCTCATGGCATAGAACGGCTGGTCGCCGAAAATGCCGACCCAGTATTCGGAGTTCTCCGAGTTCATCGCCAACCG
>NZ_DBDF01000196.1 GCF_002293435.1 Bacteroides sp. UBA939
AGGAGTTAAAGCCAATACTCCGTGAATCGTATAACAAGACTATCGGCTTTAACTCCTAAGCCAACTTGTTGGCTGATAACTCCTTTAACTCCTCTAACTCCTGAAGCATGAATTATTCAGGTTAGATTATTGATATCTCAAAAAGCAAAAGTATAAAATTAATTATAACTTTGCACCCCATAAAAAAAATATAAGGGCATAATGAGTACATCAAAACATCCCAAAGGGCTTTACCTCATCTTCGCTACCAGTACGGCCGAACGTTTCAGCTACTACGGTATGCGCGCCATCTTCATCTTGTTCCTCACCCAGGCGCTCCTGTTCGACAAGGAACACGCGGCTTCCATCTACGGCAGTTACACCGGGCTGGTGTATCTCACACCACTTATCGGCGGATACATTGCCGACAAATACTGGGGCATCCGCCGCTCCGTATTCTGGGGGGCGATGATGATGGCGGTAGGACAATTCCTCATGTTCTTCAGCGCCTCGATGCTGGATACCAAAGAACTCTCCCACTGGCTGATGTACGGAGGACTCACTTTCCTGATATTAGGAAACGGGTGCTTCAAGCCGACAGTTTCTTCCATAGTAGGACAACTCTATGAACCGGGAGACAAACGACTGGATTCTGCCTACACCATATTCTACATGGGCGTCAACGTGGGTTCTTTCTTTGCACCGCTGGTTTGCGGCTACTTTGGCGAGACGGGCAATCCGCACGACTTTAAATGGGGATTCCTGATTGCAGCCATTGTAACCATCCTCACAGTAGTCCTGTTTGAGACCCAGAAGAATAAGTACTTGATAGGTCCCGACGGCAAACCACTCGGCATCATTCCGGATGCCAAGCGCGAACAGCCCGAAGAGAGTAAAACAAGCCAACGGAAAACGGCCATGGACAGAGAAAAGAAGTTCCGCAACAATCTGTTTCTCGGAGTATTGGCAGTTGCTCTCGTCCTCTTCTTCTACTGGTGCTTCGGTAACGACTGGGTCAGCATCGGCATCTTCACCGCTTGCATCATCTTCCCCGTCAACATTCTGCTGGACGGCTCACTGACAAAGATAGAACGCGACCGTATCTTCGTTATCTACATCATTGCTTTCTTCGTCATCTTCTTCTGGGCAGCCTACGAGCAGGCAGGCGCCTCGCTTACCCTCTTCGCTGCCGAACAAACCGATCGTGTCATCTTCGGTTGGGAGATGCCTGCGTCGTGGATACAGTCTTTCAATCCATTCTTTGTTGTCATACTGGCAGCCATCATGCCCGGCGTGTGGGGAGCTTTGAACAAACGCGGCATGGAGCCTGCTTCTCCCACCAAACAAGCCATCGGTCTGCTGTTGCTTTCGCTGGGTTACCTGGTCATCTGCTTTGGCGTAAAAGATGTGCAGCCGGGTATAAAAGTCAGCCTTATCTGGCTGACGGGACTCTATTTCATTCATACAATGGGCGAAATAACCCTTTCTCCTATCGGCTTGTCAATGGTGAACAAACTGACGCCCGTGCGTTTCGCTTCTCTGATGATGGGCATTTGGTATCTCTCTACATCTACGGCGAATAAGTTTGCCGGAATCCTGGGCGGCCTTTATCCCGAACCCGGAAAGGTGAAAACCCTGCTTGGATACCCTATCGAGAATATGTTCGACTTCTTTATGATGTTCGTCCTCATGTCCGGCGTCGCCTCCCTTATCCTCTTCCTGCTCTCAAAGAAATTGCAGAAGATGATGCACGGAGTAGAATAAAATCGTATTTTTGTGCCAATTTATTAAATCCATTCGTTATGGACACTATACAAATAAAAGACAAGAAGTTCACTATTTCCATCAAGGAACAGGATATTCTGGCAGAAGTAGCCCGCGTTGCCAATGAAATCAACCGCGATTTGGCAGGCAAGAATCCTCTGTTCCTCAGTGTGCTGAATGGTTCGTTTATGTTCACTGCCGACTTGATGAAACACATCACGATTCCTTGTGAGGTGTCTTTCGTGAAGCTGGCTTCTTATCAAGGTGTGTCCTCTACCGGAGTCATCAAGGAAGTCATCGGCATCACCGAAGACCTCACCGACCGCACGGTAGTTATTGTAGAAGATATTGTAGACACAGGACTGACCATGCAACGCCTGCTGGAGAATCTGGGTACGCGCAATCCGAAAGAAATCCTCATCGCTTCCCTGCTGGTGAAACCGGACAAGCTGAAAGTGGACTTGAACATCGAATACGTAGCGATGAAGATTCCCAATGACTTCATTGTAGGCTACGGACTGGATTACGACGGTTTCGGCCGCAACTACTCCGATATCTATACGGTAGTCGAAGACTGACAAACTACGAGCCGCAAGTGACGAAGTGAAATAACTTAATGAAGTGAAGTAATTTAATGAAGTGAAATAACTTAAATAATAAACCCTTTATATATTATAACTAAACAAATGTTGAACATTGTAATTTTCGGTGCTCCCGGTTCAGGCAAGGGAACACAAAGTGAAAAGATTGTGGACAAATATGGCATCAACCACATTTCTACCGGTGACGTATTGCGTGCTGAAATCAAAAACGGCACGGAACTGGGTAAGACCGCCAAAGCTTATATCGACCAGGGACAGTTGATTCCCGATGAATTGATGATTGACATTCTTGCAAGCGTATTCGACAGTTTTGAAGACAGCAAAGGTGTTATCTTCGACGGTTTCCCCCGCACCATTGCACAGGCGGAGGCATTGAAGAAGATGCTTGCCAAAAGAGAACAGGGTGTCAGTGTGATGATTGACCTCGACGTTCCCGAAGAAGAACTGATGACCCGCCTCATCAAGCGCGGCAAAGATTCCGGTCGTGCTGACGATAACGAAGAGACTATCAAAAAGCGCCTTGTTGTTTATCATTCACAGACTTCTCCGCTGATTGACTGGTATAAGAAAGAGGGTCAGTACCGGCATATCAAGGGACAGGGTGAGTTGGAGGAAATATTTGCGGAGGTTTGCAAGGCGGTAGACTGTGCAATTAAGGAATAAAATAATGAAATGATAGGTGAATACAAAATATTCTCTTATCTTTGAAATTTCAAACAATGATCCCACTTAAAAAAGTGCATTTTGGTACTTTTATCCCTTTTCAGAAATATCTGTAGGGGCTTAAACCCTAATAAAAAACTTTTTCAAATAGGATCAATAATATTATAAATATCATGAGTGAATATATACAGGATTTAAATAACCCTCAAGCAATACAAGAAATCTGGGAAAAAGGTATTATTGTTGAAGGCTATAACGAAGACCTGTATCGGCAAGATTTTGCAGGTGCATGGATATCTCGAGATGCTTATGGGGATACAGATAGTATGTTCGGATGGGAAATAGATCATGTATATCCTACCGTTAGAGGAGGAAAAAATCACATAGAAAACCTTCGTCCCATGAATTGGAGAAATAATCGCAGTAAAGGTGACGATTATCCACAATATATCGCTGAGATCACATCAGAGAACAATAAGAATATTAAAACAAGAACAACTTGCACTGTAAATTCCCAATTACAAGCAACTTTAAAAGCTATATATTCAAAATGATAGAACGTATTACTATAGAACAGCTATATGGTATCTATGATTACGACATACAAATAAATAAAGATCAGCCTGTAACCATTATTACAAGCCCTAATGGTTATGGAAAAACAACCATTCTGAAAATAATAAGTCATTTATTTGCATGTGATTTTTGGTACTTTTCACTTTTGAAATTCGCATCAATTAATATTTATTTTCGTAATGGCAAACAGATTGTTGTCAGAAAAGGTTCTAAAACCCTACCAGATAATGAAAGAGAAGATCTCTTTTCAACAGCAAAGGAGTATGTTAAATTCTCTTTTAAAGATAGTCAAGGGAAAGATATAGAAACTTTTGAAATTAATGAAACTGATATTCTTCGTTGGGAAAGAAAAAGCCTACGTTCCTCTATCAATTTTAGAATTGGCGAAAAGGAGTTTATTGACGAAGAAGAACTTTATAGTGAATATTTCAATGAAATAAATGACACTATTTTATCAGAAAAAAGCAAAAACATCAGAATGTTTATGCAAGAATTCAGATGTTCTTTCATTAAAGAGCAGCGGTTGATTACACCTATTATTGTTCAAGAAAACCGTAGAAGATTTAGGAATCTACCTGCCATCGAAAATATAGCTATAGAATTGCAAGAGACTTTCTCTAAAGCGCAACAAGCATTTGCTATGGCTAGCCAAGAGATTGATGCTACCTTTATAGAACGATTGGTCAAAGAAGAGTATCAACAGCTTTCAAAAGAAGATTTTCAAAAAAAAATAGAAAGCTTAAGAACCAAAATGAATAATTTCCGTAAATATGGTTTAGTGCCTCAGACCGATATATTAGAGGAGTATTCATCCGAATTTCAAAAAGTTCTATCTCTTTATATAGATGACATGGAAAATAAATTGTCTAATTATGACACTTTCTATAGACAATTGGCCATCTTCGATGATTTTGTGTCATACAAACAACTCTCCAACAAAAGGATAAGCTTGAATGATAAAAGAGGTATTGTTGTTTATGATAGTAATGAACAAGAGGTTCCCCTTTCTAAGCTTTCGAGCGGCGAACAAAACCTAATTATACTATATTACAAGCTATCCTTTGGTCTAAATAATCATTCATTATTACTCATAGATGAACCAGAAAACTCTCTTCATATTGCATGGCAAAGACAAATGCTGGATGATTATCTGAAAATGGCAAAAGAGTTAAGATGTCAAGTCATCATAGCCACTCATTCTCCCACTTTTATAAATGGGAGATGGGATATAGCTTTTGATTTATTTAAAAATAGATATCAGGATTGAGAGATGGGAGCATTAAGAGAGGAAAATAGGGTAGAAGATATTGTAAATTCCTTTATTATGGAGTGGCGCACCCCTATATATAAAGATAAAGTTCTGATATTAGTAGAAGGGAAGAGTGACAAGTGCTTTTATTATAAATTTTTCAATTCAGAAACATCTGAAATAAGAAATTCTCAAGGATGTAGAAAATTAAAAGAAATTCACGAGAGGTTGCTTTGTTGCCATAGTATTAAAAACATTACCATAAGAGATTCTGATTTCGAACGTCTTAATGGTACATTACTTTCAATAAACGGCTTCTTCTATACGGATGCACACGATTATGAAATGATGTGTTTGAGAGATGAACAAACACGAAAAGAATTAATAGAGAATTTAGTGACTATTAATTATTCAGAAGAAGTATTTGAAAATATATTTGAAGAGTTGAAATGTATATCTTACTTCAAATGGTATAATTACACCAAGCATTTAAGCTATAATTTTGATAGCTTTTCCGTGACATCATTTGAAAAAGATCAGTTGAATGATTTTGACTTTATCCACGGAGAAATACATCCTAAGTCTCGTAAAGCAAAAGTTGTTACAAAAACAATATTGAATAAATTTAAAACTGATCATAACACATGCGATCCTTATGAGTTAACATGCGGACATGATTTTATAAAACGACTATGCTTCTATCTCAAAAAGGAGCATAGAATACAAAAGAAAGAAAATGACATAAAAGATATTATGCGTCCCTGTTTTCGTATGGATTCCTTTAAGAGAACTGAATTATATCATAGTATCTGTGCGTGGAGCAATAAATATAGTTTAAACATCTTAAGAAGTTGATGAACAAATGGCTGAATCCAATTTTGTTGACTACGTAAAAATATACTGCCGCTCCGGAAAGGGCGGACGAGGTTCTACGCACATGAGGCGGGAGAAGTACATACCCAACGGAGGCCCCGACGGAGGCGACGGAGGACGAGGCGGACACATCATCCTGCGAGGCAACCGTAACTACTGGACGCTGCTGCACTTGCGCTACGACCGTCATGCACTGGCAGGACACGGAGAGTCAGGCTCCAAGAACCGCAGCTTCGGTAAGGATGGAGAAGATAAAATTATCGAAGTCCCCTGCGGAACGGTAGTGTACAACGCCGAGACAGGTGAATACATCTGCGACGTAACCGAGCACGAACAGGAAGTCATCCTGCTGAAAGGCGGACGAGGCGGTCAGGGCAACTGGCACTTCAAGACGGCTACCCGACAAGCGCCACGCTTTGCACAACCGGGCGAACCGATGCAAGAGATAACGGTAATCATGGAACTGAAACTCTTGGCAGACGTCGGTCTGGTAGGCTTCCCCAATGCCGGAAAGTCCACCCTGCTGGCTTCCGTATCCGCCGCCAAGCCCAAAATAGCCAACTACCCGTTCACTACACTGGAACCGAACCTGGGCATCGTCTCCTACCGCGACGGAAAGTCGTTCGTCATGGCAGACATTCCCGGAATCATCGAAGGAGCCAGCGCCGGAAAGGGTCTGGGACTACGCTTCCTGCGGCATATAGAACGCAACTCCCTGCTGCTTTTCATGGTGCCCGCCGACAGCGACGACATCCGCAAGGAATACGAAATCCTGCTGAACGAACTAAGCACCTTCAACCCCGAAATGCTGGACAAGCAGCGCGTACTCGCCATCACCAAGAGCGATATGCTGGACCAGGAACTGATGGACGAGATAGAGCCTGCGTTGCCCGAAAACATCCCGCACATATTCATCTCCGCCATCACCGGCATGGGACTTTCCGTGCTGAAGGACATCCTGTGGGAAGAGCTGAACAAGGACAGCAATAAGATAGAAGCCATCGTGCACCGCCCCAAAGATGTAAGCAAGCTCCAGCAAGAGCTGAAAGACATGGGCGAGGATGAAGACCTCGGCTACGAATACGTGGAGGGCGATGACGACGTGGAAGACCTCGAAGACTTTGAATACGAGGAGGAAGACTGGGAGGAAGATAAACCCTGATGATTGCTCTCACGGAAGATAACAGCATGTTGGGATACAGTGTTATGGCACCGTACCCCAACATTTTTTGCTTTGCAACCACCCGCCGCGGAGGTTTCAGCAAGGAGGAGAATTACGCCTCCTTCAACTGTACGCCCTACACGGGAGACGATGCCGAGTCCGTCCGTCGCAACCAGGAACTGCTTCTCCACTCCATGCCCCGGCCTGCGCAGGAACTGGTTATTCCTTTCCAGACGCACGGCACGAAAGCGGAAGTAATTGACGAAGCATACCTGACCGCCACGCCCGACACCCGCACAGCCATGCTACAGGGAGTAGATGCGCTTATAACCCGCGAACCGGGCTACTGCCTCTGCATCTCTACCGCCGACTGCATCCCCATCCTGCTCTTCGACCGCAGGAATCAGGCCATAGCCGCCATCCATGCCGGTTGGCGCGGAACAGTGAACCGCATAGCCGTGCATACGCTCCACAAGATGCGCGCGCTTTACGGCACACGCGGAGAGGACGTAGTGGCCTGTATCGGCCCCGGAATCTCCCTGCCCTCTTTTGAAGTAGGAGAAGAAGTGTACGAAGCCTTCCGCACCAATGGCTTTGCCATGGACTACATCTCGGAGTGGAAACCGGAAACGCATAAGCATCACATCGACCTGTGGGCGGCAAACCGGATGCAGTTGCTCGATTTCGGACTGCCGGGCGAGCAGATAGAAACATCAGGCATCTGCACCTACATGAAGCATGAAGAGTTCTTCTCGGCAAGACGACTGGGAATCAAGTCGGGACGCATCCTTTCAGGAATCATGAAACTGACTTGATTGACAATAGTGAAGCTGCCTTGATTGATAAGTTATGAAGCCAATTCGATTGATTATGAAGCTAATATGATTATGAATCCAACTTGATTATTTATTAAAACGACTGAAGTTTCGCAGAGTACTAACGTGCAACCCAACTAAGACAAGATATTTATTCCCCAATAAGAACAAACAAGTTTACCCATGGACACCAACTTATACAACAGCCTCCCCCTCCAGAAGCAAACCCTGAAACTGCTGTGCTACTACGCCTACCTCGGCCATAGTGCATCAATCTACGAACTCAACGACTACGCCGCAACCGAGAGGCTGAACATGCAAGACATCAACTCCACCACAAAGATACTTTACACCCGGAATCTCCTGCAGCACAGCGACTACGACTGGCAACTCCGGAACTTCTCACACCGCATCAGCCCCGACCACTACTTCCCCGTACTCCGCCTGCTCTTCACCGAACACCCCGACTGGGAAAAGCAATTCAAGCGCTCCCTCCCCACCGACAACTCCCACTTCAAGCTCATGCACGCCATGCTGCGCCACGCACTCGAGGAAGACACCCGGAGCATCCCCGCCCGATGGTTCAACCAGGAGATGACGCCCTACCTCTTCTCCGCCGCCACCGACCCGCAACTCTTCCCGATACTCCTGCAAATGCCGCCGCAACTGTTCATGCACTTCTTCGACCGCCTGCTCGTTCACCTCTTTGAGCACGACATCGTAGATACCCATAACCTCCTCCCCCGCCTGCTCGAAGACTATAAATTCCCCTCGTCACAGCAAGCCACACAACTCAAAGAAACCCTGGCGCTCTACCGCTACTTCTCCCACGGAGAGTACACCCCGCCCACACAGCAGCCCGACACCCTCTTCACCCGCCTGCTCGAAGCCGCCCACGCCGCCTACAGCCGGCAATACCCGCAAGCCATTGCCCACTTCGAAGCCGCCATCAAGATACTCAACAAGACCGCCGCCGAAAAGGACCTCCTGCAGGGCATGATGAACAGCTACATACTCATCCTCTCCTACATCCACCAGGGAAGCGCCGAATGCCTCAACAAGCTACAACTGTTCCTCAAGAAGAAAGAGGTCGAGAAACGAGACAGCCTCCAGCCAGCCCGCATCATGGCGTGCTGCTTCTCCGACGTAGAAAGGCGTCTGCCCCGCTTTCTGGAAGACAATCTCCTCAAGAAAGAATCCACCCGCGCCGCCCAATGCCTCGGCTTCCTGTTCGCCCGCTACTTCAAGTCCGAACAATACGCCTCGTTCCTCCCCGAAGACTACACCCCCCGGCAAGCCATCCTCCGGCACGAACTCTCCGCCTACCTCCCCCTCACGGACGAAGAGCGCGAAACCCTGAAACACCAATACGGCGACGCCCCCCTGCTCTCTTCCATCCACCGGAAAGAAACCTGGGAACTCGTGCTCGAAGACCTGCTGAAAGAAGAACTGGAACAAAACGACCACGTCCTCCCGCAGAACGACCGGCGCATGGCATACATCATCCGCCACGGACGCTCCGTCGAGGTGCGCGAACAAGCCATCCTCAAGTCCGGCGAATGGAGCAGCGGAAAAGCCATCGCCTCCACCCGCTACCAGACCGGCAAACTGGAGTTTATGGACGAAACCGATAAGCGAATCTGGAACCGCTGGCGCACCAACCGCAACTACCAACTCTACGTGGAAGACGTCCTGCCCGAAGCCGTAGGATGCGACCGCATCTTCTCCGGACTCCACGCCCCCTTCGACCCCGTCACCGTGACCGAAGAAAAACCCTACATCGTAGTAGAGAAAGACCCGAATGGTTTCAACCTCTCCTCCAACTACTCCGCCAAAGGCTCGCAACAACGATACGACTGCCGCGACTGCATCATCCTGCAGAAAGACCCCACACACTACACCGTCGTCCCCCTGCAAGGCCGCCAACGCCGGTACTACGAACAACTCCTCGCCCTGCGCCAGTTTCCCGCCGAAGCGAAAGAGAAACTACAGGACTTCTTCCCCAAGATGAACCGCATCGTCGAAGTGCATTCCCCGCTCATCAAGGGCGGCTCCACGCTGAAGACCATCGACGGCGCAAGCGCCATCTGTCTCCAGGTGCATCCGCAAGACGAAAGTTTCCATGTGCAGATGTACGCCAAGCCCATGCCCGAAGGCACCGTACTGCAACAGCCCGGCGCAGGAATGAGTCTGATAGTGGACGAGAAGAAAGGCGAACGGTACCAGGTGAAACGCCACCTCGCCCAAGAGCAGGACAACTACGAGGCGCTCACCAACTACATCGAAGAGAGCTTCGGTATCAGCGTAACCGACTACGCCTTCGACCTCACGCCCGAAAACCTCCTCACCCTGCTGGACTACGTACGCTCCCTCGCCGACAACTACCTCGTAGAATGGCCCGAAGGCGAAAGAATGCGCCTCCGCAAGCCGGTATCCCCCTCCCACTGGGACATCCACCTGACAAGCAACGGCAACTGGCTCGAAATGGAAGGCAACGTGCAACTGGACGACGACATCGTCATCAGCATGGCGCAACTCCTGGAATACATCAGTCAGAGCCGCGGCAAGTTCATCCGCCTGAACGAAACCGACTACCTCCGCCTCAGTGACACCTTGCGCAAGCAACTGGGACGCCTGGAATCCGTCAGCGTCAAGAACCACGGCAAGATGCAGATATCCAACTTCCAGGCAGGACTGCTGGGCGACGACGTACTCAACGGCGAAGTCACCATCAAGCACGACGCCAAGCTGGACAATCTGCGCCGGAAGATTTCCGAAAGCCGGCAGCTCACCGTCAAAGTACCCGCCAAGCTGCAAGCCACTCTCCGCGACTACCAGTTGGACGGCTTCCGCTGGATGGTGCGCCTCAGCAACTGGGGAGCAGGCACCTGTCTGGCGGACGACATGGGATTGGGAAAGACCATACAGACCATCGCCTATCTATTATATACAGCCCGCAGCGGAGCATCGCTCGTAGTAGCACCCGCATCCGTAGTGCCCAACTGGCGGAAAGAGCTTCAACGCTTCGCCCCCGCCCTGAATGTATCCATACTGAACGAAAGCGCCGACCGCCGGCAAACCATCCGCCAGGCAGGGAAGTTCGACATCGTCCTCTCCACCTACGGGCTGCTCGTATCCGAGGCTGAAGCCCTGACCGAGAAGGAGTGGAACATCGTCTGCCTGGACGAAGCCCACACCATCAAGAACCGCGAGACAAAGACCTCTGCCTGCGCCATGAAGCTAAAATCCAGCAACCGGCTGATACTGACCGGTACACCCATACAGAACCATCTGGGCGAACTGTGGAACCTCTTCCAGTTCATCAACCCCGGACTACTGGGCAGCTACGAGCAATTCCAGCAGAAGTTCATCCTCCCCATCGAACAAGAGCACGACAAACAACGGCAACTTCAACTGAACCGCATCGTGCACCCTTTCATGCTGCGGCGCACCAAGCAGGAGGTGGTAGAAGAACTGCCCGACAAGCAAGAAATCATCCTCCCCGTGGAACTCTCGGACGATGAAATGAGGATTTACGAAGTAATCCGTCGCAAGGCGCAAAGCATGGTAGAGGAGGGAGGCGCCGGAATCAACGTCACCACACTTGCCGAGATAACCAGGTTGCGTCAGGCCGCCTGCTCCGCCTCATTAGTAGAAAAGAAATGGAAAGGCGAAAGCAGCAAGATAAACCTCCTCATCGAGTTAGTGGGCGAACTGAAAGCCGGAGGCAACCGCGCCTTGATATTCAGCCAGTTCACCTCTTTCCTCGCCCTGGTACGGCAAGCGTTGGACAAAGCCGGTGAGGAATATCTCTACCTGGACGGCAGCATAACCATGAAGCAACGCGAACAACTGGTACAGGAATTCCAGCAAGGCGACTGCCCCTTCTTCCTCATCAGCCTGAAGGCCGGCGGACTCGGTCTGAACCTGACGGGAGCCAATTACATCATCCACCTCGACCCCTGGTGGAACCCCGCCATCGAGCAGCAGGCCACCGACCGCGCCTACCGCATCGGGCAAGAACAGAAGGTAACCGCCTATCACCTTGTGAGCACGCACACCATTGAAGAGAAAATCATGCGTCTGCACGACACCAAGCGCAACCTCGCCGATGCCCTGCTGGAAGGCACAGACATGAGTCATAAGTTGACGGCAAAGGATTTGATGGAGATGCTGGAGGCAGAAAGCGGTCTCTTATGATAGAAGAACTCTTTTACTCATGTTATCTCGCTTTAATGTTTGTTACTCTTGGCTTTTATAGGCATTAAAACCTATCGAATTGCGTGGTTTGTCTTCCTTCTTCGGCAGTGAAGACAACTCACTCATGGCGATATAGATATCATCAAGCTCTTTCCTCGTGTCTTCTGACAGATCGTTCACAGAGGCTAATGTATCTTCGCTTATCTCCTCCAAAGCTTCAACACGCTTGGTGAGTTGCGATATACTTTTAAGTATTTCCCGGTTCTCAATCAGGAACTGACGCATCCGGACGAAAGCACACATGATATTGATGTTCGCCTGTATAGCTACCGGAGAACGTAACACTCCTGAGAGCATAGCAACTCCTTCCTGTGTGAAAGCAAAGGGGGTAGCAGGACTGTACTTCGCATTCTCAGGGAGGTTATCGCAATTTGCGATAACCTCCGACCATTCACTTTTGTTAAGTTGAAACATGAAGTCTTCCGGGAAGCGCTCTATATTACGTTTAGCCTGTTCTTTAAGGCGTCTTGTCTCAATATTGTAAAGTTCGGCCAAGTCGAAATCAAGCATCACTTTGTAGCCCCGTATCTCGTATATTTTGTTTTGTATCACTTGTAATTCCATAATCATTTTTGTTTTATTGGAAATGGATAGTTAATATCTCTCTCCATTTTTTTATTTTTTTAGACTCACATTAAAGTTCTTCCGTTCATGATGTAAAAATAAGTACTATTATCAAATGTAGTACTATTACGATACATTATATTTTCAAATAGGTACTAAATATTTTGTTTCACTCGCTTGATGTACCCGAGAGGACATCATTACCGGTAAGGCGAAAGTATCATATTGAAAAGAGAATTAGCATACCGCATTGCAAAAACCACTATCTTTGGGCACATAAAGTAATCAAGCAATGTACAACATCACCGTATCAGACGAAATCAAAACAGCCTGCCCCATCTTCAAAGGAGCAGCCGTTTATGCAGAAGTCACCAACACTGCTTTCTGCGAAGGACTTTGGCAGGAAATAGCAACCTTCACCCGTGAGTTGACCTCCACCACCGGGGCGGAAGACATCAAACTTCAACCTGCCATTGCCGCCACCCGCGAAGTCTACAAGCGTTGCGGCAAGGACCCCAGTCGTTACCGCCCTTCTGCTGAAGCACTGCGCCGCCGCCTCATGCGCGGAATAGACCTTTATCAGATAGACACACTGGTAGACCTTATCAACCTCGTCTCCCTGCGCACCGGTTATTCCATCGGCGGTTTCGACGCTGACAAGATACAGGGAACCAACCTCGTACTGGGCATCGGACGTGCGGAAGAACCTTTCGAAGGTATCGGCCGCGGCATACTGAACATCGAAGGACTCCCCGTCTACCGCGACGCCACAGGCGGCATCGGCACCCCCACCAGCGACCATGAACGCACCAAGATGGACCTGACAACCAGACACATCCTCGCCATCGTGAACGGCTACAGCGGACAGATCGGTTTACGGGAAGGAGCCGAAATGATACAGGAGCTATTGAGGAAATACGCCTCGTCTGGCGGAGGGGAAGTTATCTACTTCGAATAAGGCACTATTCACCGGTCGCATTCACAACTCGAACTCAAAACTCGCACGCGTACGCGCATTCCTGTTGAGTAGCATATTCCGTTCAAGCGCGAAACTCGGCTCACCCGATAATCATTGGGCACGCATAAATCTCTCTCGCGCGCGTATACGCGCGTACGCGTATCCCGTAGTTTTTACTTTTACTTGCATACCTACACTAACACGCAGTATCGCCTTATTCATCGGCATTAGAGTAGTGGTGGCAGCAACTTTTTTTGCATGTATGCAACATTTTTACCTACACGACATTTCGTCCTGATTTCGGTTAACCAAACCACCCATAACTCGCTTATCAACAAACTATTGCATACTGCCCGGGTAATAAATCGGTTGCTTTTGCAGCCCTTTATTTATCAGTTTTCCCTCTTCACAAAGACGTCGAATATGGCGCGTAGCAGTAGTACGTGTCATGCCACACATCGTTTGGAAGTCATTTCTTGTCAGAAAATCGTGTGTACGGAAGTAGTTTTCCACTCGTTCATCTATTTCTTCCACGGTCAACTTACGCTTCGTCGGGTCATGGTCTCGCAACGGTTTCACCCTTATCGTGCCTATCTTGCCACGGAGCGCCTTGTCCGGACGGAATTGAATTCCCTTGAGTTTCACCTTCGTACTTTTTCGCTTTGTATCCATCGTCACGGTTTCGGTGCAAGTCAGCGTGGGGCGAAAGTAACCGATACCGGTCAAGTGCACATTCCTTCCCTCCCCCAACTCACGCCCCACAAAGTGAGACAAGGCATCGAGCACCGCCACAACATCCGTCGCCGTCACCGAACAATATTCCTGTATGAAGCATCGCAATTCATCAGTCGTAGTAGAGCCATTCAACCGGATGCGCGGATGCAGGGTCAGCTCTTCATCTTGATTATCCTTCGTTCTCGGATTTTCGTACCAATCAAATAGTATAGGCATAATTTTAAAGTATTTGTTCTTATTTTCGTTTATTTCTTGTATCTCGTTTATTTCCGGCATTTTTCAACAAAGAAACTCGAGTCGCAAGCCGGCAATACATGTTCCGTTTAGCTTTGCAGCACATATTTCTCACTTAAGCAAGGCGTTCTCTTAGATTCAATATTAATATTTTAGAGATGCTCACAGACGTGGTTCACATTTTCCACAGTCGCGGTTCATCTTCCTCACAGTTGTAATTCAGTAGTACCACGAATGTGATCATTTCTAAAGAATAAGGTGCGAAGTTAAAGAAAAGTTTGTGTAATAGCAAAAGAAGGCGCATGTGAAAATCACGCAAGTATAAATGCATGTTTTTATAAAAAAGCGCTTAAGATATGAGCGATACGATGGTTTTATGTTGTATTTTCAATAATTAGTTGTATTTTTGTAAATCAATAGACGATGAATCTTATTGATAATATAGTAGTCATTATAAAAAATGAAATTAGAGACTCTGATAGCAGAATGCACCGCATACGATTTTAAATTGATGCTTGAAGAAAAGAAACCTAAGAGTTGGCTGAAGAGTGTAAGCGCTTTTGCCAATGGCTTGGGTGGTTCGCTTTTCTTTGGTATAGATAATGACGGCGTTGTTAGAGGTCTTAATGATGTACAGCATGTTTGCGAAGCTATCAGCGGTAAGATTCGCGATTATATGGATCCTCTACCAGAAGTGGCATTGATTCCTCATAGAACAGGCAGTCTTGATGTATTACAGTTGAAAGTTTATGCAGGTAATTACACGCCTTACTATTATGTTGGCGATGGGCAGCGTATAGCCTTCGTTCGCATTGGCGATGAGAGCTTACCTATAACAGCAGAACAAATGGTACGGTTAGTGTTAAAAGGTTCAAACAAAACCTTTGATTCTCTACACACGGACTATAAAATCAAGGATTATTCTTTCACGATATTGGCAAACACTTTCAAAACACGTACTAATCAAGAATGGGACAAGAAGTATCTTTTGTCTTTTGGGCTTGTCACTAACATTGGAAATCTCACCAACGCAGGTGCATTATTTTCCGATGATTGTCCATTATGGCAATCACGTCTTTACTGTACACGATGGGATGGAAAGACAAAGGGTGATGCCATTAATGATGCAGAGTTTACGGGTAATGTGTTAATGCTGCTTCGTGAAGCCATGAACTTTGTGAAGTCAAACACAAAGAGAGGATGGGAAAAATTGCCTGATGGACGAAAGAACAAACCGGAGTATGCAGAACGTGCTGTCCTTGAGACGATGGTTAACCATTTGATCCATCGTGACTACACTGTGATGGGTAGTGAGGTGCATCTTGATATTTATGACGACCGTCTCACCGTTACTTCTCCAGGAGGAATGTATAATGGAATGTTGATTCAAAACTTAGACATTGCGGATGTTTCTTCCGAAAGACGCAATCCTATCCTAGCTAATGTAATGGCTCAACTTGACTACATGGAGAAGCGGGGCAGTGGACTTACACGGATTTGTAACGAAACCAAAGTTCTTGCTGGGTATATGGATGAATTGAAACCCGTATTTAAATCAACACCTACACAGTTTCAAACGATTATTTTTGCTTCAGTAAATGTGCCCGATGTCGGAGATAGTGTCGGAGATATGTCGGAGACAAAACTAACTGAACGTCAGATGAAAATACTGAATATCGTGAAGGTGTCTCCGACGATAAGTGGACGACAGATGTCGGAGATATTATCGGTAAGCCAGCGCACTATTGAACGTGATATTTCCCAAATGAAAAAAATGGGAATTTTGAAGCATGACGGCAAAGATAACGCAGGAATGTGGATATTAGACACCGTAATGATAATAGACAATAGTCAAAAAGCGACTTTTCATAGGTAGGATGTTATAGATAAAACTATGCATTGTTCATTTCAATGGTTCGTTATAAAATCA
>NZ_DBDF01000215.1:0-7324 GCF_002293435.1 Bacteroides sp. UBA939
CACTAATCACTAAACCCTAATCACTAAAGACTAATCACTAAATAAATACTTATACTAACATATATTACAATCATTTTAAGCAATTACATTATGAAGAAGATTATTTGGAAATTCATGAGCCTTGCCCTTGCTGCAAGCCTGACCTTATTCACCTCGTGTGAAGACAAAGACAATAACGACGACAACGGTGGCGGCGATGACAACAAGTATGAACTGTCGAAAGACATCGAAAGCAATACCGAGCTGGAAGCAGGAAAAACCTATACCCTGAGCGGAGGCATACACGTAAAGAACGGCGCAACGCTGAAAATCCCCGCAGGCGTAACCATCATTGCCAAGTACGACAACGACGTGGACTATATCCTCATTGAACAAGGCGCCAAGATTGACGCCCAGGGAACAGCCAGCAACCCCATCATCATGACTTCCGAAAGAAAAGAGCCGGGAGCCTGGGGCGGTATCCACATCTGCGGAAATGCACACACCAATGTACCGGGCGGAGCAGGCAAGTCTGAAATAGGCGATGCAAACTACGGCGGCAACAATGATGCCGACAACTCCGGTACGCTGCGCTACATACGTCTGGAATACACCGGCTACGCCTTCGACGAAGAGCACGAAGCCAACGGCATAACCTTCTACGGCGTGGGTAGCGGAACCACAGTGGAATACTGCCAGGCCTACATGGGTTCGGACGACGGTTTCGAATTCTTTGGCGGCTCGGTAAACGTGAAGTACCTGGTAGCTACCGACTGTAGCGACGACTCCTTTGACTGGACGGAAGGCTGGAACGGTAAAGGCCAGTTCCTCGTTGCTTATCAAAGTCCTCAAAACGAACTGGGATACAACTGCGACTGCCTCATGGAATGTGACAACAACGGAACAAACTTTGCCGCAACCCCGGTAGCCTGCCCCACACTTGCCAACCTGACACTGATAGGTAACGGCGAAGCTCAACAAGGCATCCGCCTGCGCGCCGGAACAAAGGCGAAAATCTACAATACCATTATAAAAGGTAAAGGCAAGACTCTCACCACCGAAACCAATGAAACAGAAAACAGCCTGATAGACGGTAGCTCCGAACTGCAATACATCACCTTGGCTACCGACATCAACTGCGGTGCAGGCATCTACTCATCTGCCGAGTTCGTCAAAGACGGAAACAATAACACCATCAACTACAGCTTCTCATTCAGAGATTACTACGTAGGCACCATTGCAGGCGGCAAGAATCTCAGCGACAGCTTCTTCACTGCAGCCGCCTACCAGGGCGCAGTACCCGCCAACAACGACTGGACACAAGGCTGGACTCTGAAAAGCGGCGTAGCAGAAGAAGAGCTTGAAGAACTGAAAGGTGAAATATCCGCCAACAAGACCCTCTCGGAAGGAAAGTCTTATTACCTGACCGGAGAGTATAAAGTAAAGAACGGAGCAACCCTCACCATTGAGCCGGGCGTAACCATCATAGCCAAGCACGATGACACAGTAGACTACTTCCTCATTGAACAGGGTGCCAAAATCAATGCTCAAGGTACTGCCGAGAATCCCATCATCCTGACTTCCGAAAAGAAAGAAGCCGGAGCCTGGGGCGGTATCCACATCTGCGGATATGCACACACCAATGTAGCCGGAGGTACCGGTAGTTCCGAAATCGGCGGCGCCGTTTACGGTGGCAATAACGACAACGACAACTCCGGTACACTGAAATACGTCCGCATAGAATATAGTGGATACGCCTTCGACGAAGAGCACGAAGCCAACGGCTTCACCTTCTACGGTGTAGGCAACGGAACCACAGTGGAATACTGCCAGGCTTATCAAGGTTCGGACGACGGTTTTGAATTCTTCGGCGGATCGGTAAACGTGAAGTACTGCGTAGCCACCAGTTGCAGCGACGACTCTTTCGACTGGACGGAAGGCTGGAACGGTAAAGGCCAGTTCCTTGTTGCTTATCAGGAAGCAGCCGGAACGCTGGGATACGATTGCGACTGCCTCATGGAATGTGACAACAACGGAACAAACTTCGCCGCAACTCCGGTAGCCCATCCCATCCTTGCCAACCTGACGCTGATAGGTAACGGCGGCAGCAAACAAGGCGTACGCCTGCGTGCCGGAACTCAAGTGGAACTCTACAATACACTAATCAGCGGCAAAGGCCAGCCCTTGACCGTAGAGACTTCCGAAACAGAGAATTCCCTGAAAGACGGCGTTTCCAAGATTGAATACGTAGCCATCGGCGGAGCATTCTCTTCTGCAGAAAGCATCTACACCGGCGACATGTTTGCCGCCGCAACAGGAAACCTTGCCTCACAAACCCTCACTTGGGAGAACCTTTACGAAGGTACACTTGATGGCGGTAAGGACCTCAGCGCCGACAGTTTCTTCACCAAAGCCGAATACAAAGGCGCAGTGAAGGCGGGCGACACTTGGATTAGCGGTAACTGGATTAAATAATAATCACTCGGATAAATAGCTTCTACAACAACGCCGGGCAGATTCAGAGGAACTGTCCGGCGTTTCCGTTAAGATAAGATTGACTTCCGGAAATCTCCACCGGATGGTGACTGGAACACATACAGGTCGAACTCGGAGATAATAGCCAGCAGGTGATCGAATACATCAGACTGCAAGTCCTCATAAGGTATCCAGGACGTGGTTGAAGAGAAGAAATAAAGTTCCAGCGGTATGCCGCGATCAGTAGGTTGAAGCTGCCGCACCATGCAGGTCAAATCCTGGTTCACGCCCGGATGAGCCTTCAAATAACAATTCATATAAGCGCGGAAAACACCGAGATTCGTCTGGCGACGACCGTTTACAAGGATAGAGTTATCAATGTCACGCTCCTCATTATACTCTTTTATCACTCCTTCTGTCCGTTCGATGTAGTCCGTCAATATATGTATCTTCCGAAACTTAGCCAGCATCTCGGGAGTACAGAACTTCACACTATTCATGTCGATGTTGATGGAACGCTTGATACGTCGCCCGCCACTCTCCTGCATACCGCGCCAGTTCTGGAAAGAGTCGCTCACCAACAGGTAAGGAGGAATGGTGGTGATGGTCTTATCGAAGTTACGAACCTTCACCGTATTCAGCGATACTTCTATCACATCCCCGTCAGCACCGTATTTGGGCATGGTAATCCAGTCGCCCACCTTCAGCATATTGTTGGCAGAGAGTTGTACGCCGGAGACGAAGCCCATAATACTATCCTTGAATACCAGCATCAGCACGGCTGCCGAAGCCCCCAAGCCTGTGAGCAATACACCGGGCGAACGGTCTATCAATATGCTGACAATAATAATGCCTCCCACAAAGTAAAGAATGACTTGCGCCGTCTGCAAGAAGCCTTTCAAGGGGCGGTCGCGAAACTGTTCCTTCTCGCTGTACACGGAATAAACCGCCGTAAGCAGGGAGCTGATAAAACTAAGGAACATGATGATGACGAAGATAAGGCAGAAGCGCTGTATAAGCGCAAGCGTTGCCGAACCGGTGTCGGAGAACGCCAACGGAAGGAGAATATAAATAAGGATAGGCGCCACCATACGGCTGAGGTGTATCATGACCTTGCGGTCGAAAATGATATCATCCCAAGTGGCTTTTGTTTGCTTTACTAAACGCGAAACAATCTTCAACATGATATGCCGGCAAACGGCGTCTGCCAGATAAGCCACAAGGAGTACTCCCAGAAAAGCTATAAATTGATCTAACTGGTCTGCCAACGATTGGCTGAAACCTAACGTTTGAAGTCCTTCATTGATTTGTCGTACAATGCTCATAATGCTAATGGTTAAAGGAGGCATTAAATTAACACTTCAAAGTTAGGAACTCTTAATATAAAACGTGTGGGCTGCTTTCTTTTATTTAAGGTTATTTATGAAAGAAGAATCAGAGACCTTCAGCACATACCCCTTCTTCATCAGCGACTCAATCTGCACAGCCGGGTCGTTACGAAGCGCCTTGCGCAAATAAGTTATCTGCACGTTCAAGGCAAGGGAATTGGCATAAGAAGAAGTTCCCCAGACAGTTGCCAGCAATGCATCCCGTTCTACAGCCAGATTGGGGTGCCGGGCGAGTAAACGAAGAATATCCGCCTGACGGGATGTGATAAGCACTTTGTTATTTCCCGTACGGATTTCATTCGTACTGTAATTGAATACGGACTGACCGAAACAGTACGTCTCTTCCTCTACCGTATCGGAAAGCTGCGACGCAAAACGCTCACGAATACGGGCGATAAGTTCTTCGGGATAGAAAGGTTTGGCAAGGTAATCATTCGCCCGGAGTTGGAAACCTTGCAGGCGGTCGGCTTTGTCACTGCGGTCGGAGAGGAAGAAGATAAGAACATGCTTGTCCGTTTCACGGATGCGTTCGGCTACTTCAAAGCCGTTGCTACCGGGCATATTGATGTCAAGCAATACCAAATCAGGCTTTACGAGCAGGAATTGCTCAAGGGCGATTGTCCCGTTTCCGGCATACGTCACTTCGTAACCTTCTTTTTCAAGGAAGCGTTTCAGTAACATTGAGTACTTCAAATCATCGTCGGCGAAAAGGATCTTTAAAGGTTTCATGAATTAGGGGTTGGTAGTTAGTAGTTAGTAGTTGGTAGTAAGTAGTTGGTAGTTACATTAGTACTGACTTATTGGGGAATATTAATTTCTACCGTCGTTCCTTTGCCTGTCTGGCCACTTAAGGAAACATTTCCATGATGCGCCTCTACGAGCAACTTCACATAACTTAATCCCAACCCAATGCCCGGTAATGAACGGTCGGGAAGATTACTACCCCGGTAGAACTTATCGAACACACGGTTCTGTTCGGAAGCCGGAATGCCGATGCCATCATCGGATACACGGATTGTCAGTTGCTGATCGTGCAACAGGCAATCCACCACAATACGTACCGACGCACCGGAATACTTCACAGCATTCTCTATCAGATTACTGATGATATTAGAGATATGTACCGGATCTGCCGTCACCAGAGTTTCCGCGCTAAACTGAGTATCAATAATAACATCTTTATCTTCAGGCGCATGGTAAATACGGATAAGCTTCTCCAGAGTTTCCTTTATGTCGAACGTACGGACAGTGAGTTGTGTATGTTCATCATCGGCGCGGGTCATGTCGCGCAACTTCGAGAGATAGGCCGAAAGGTTATCCAGTTCGGACATAGAGTCGTGAATTACCTCGTCCATCGCTTTCTCGTCTATTCGCAGAGATTTGTCATTGAGGAAAGCCACGCACATCTTCAAGGCTTGTACCGGGCGCTTCAATTCATGGATCATGGTGTTTACGAAGCTTTTCCGGAGTTCGTCTATACGGTGTTGCTTCAAGATAGTTCTTATCTGAAACAACAGGCACAAACCTAATAAGAATATGAGGCAGATGCTGCCGAACAATTGCCAGCCCATGCGCACAAGTACGGTATGCGGTGAAATCTTCACGGTGACAAGAACCGACTGATGCCTCAAGGGATTATAGGGATAACTTACTTCTATATAGGGATTGAACAGTGTACCTTTCTGTATCAGTTCAGGCATCCACTGGTAAACCGTATCGTTGGAGACCACCAGGCGGGTGGCAAAGTCATGGTTATCCAAACGCATGGCAAGTAACGAATCGAATTGTTGCAAGGTAAACGGTACATCCAGTTCCAGACGATACTGGTTGATAATGATATTCAGGTTGGGGGCAAACTTATCGGACATATTGATTTTGAAGGAGTCCACGAAGAGCACCCGGTCTTTCGGCATGAAATCCGACCATTGCCCGTGGCGCAGGTCTTCTTCTTTATCATCTACCCGGGCGGAGTCGTTGCGCTCTATCCGGAGGGTTTCTATAGCCATATCCGTCCCCATGTTATCCAGGTTTCTACCCTCGAGGACGCCCAGTATCAGTTTATCAATGGTAGTCCGCTCTTCCATGTCTATGAACTTATTCAGTTGGTAGAAGAACATGTTGTTGGTGGTGTTGATACCCTTTTGGGAGTAGCTGGTGTCTTTTGCAGACCGAGGGGTACGGATGGTATCGTATTTCTCCACAGTCCGGAGGATGCGTTCGTAGATATCCTGTATCTGTTCGTCGTTCATATACTGATACTGGTTGCTCAGCCAGTAAGCCTGACCTGCCGTGATAAGCAACATCGCTACAATGGAAAGTATCCATACTATTTTAATCCGTCGTTCCATAATCATTCTTTTTTCGAGTACCGGCAAAGGTAAACGTTAGTCTGCAAATAGAAGTACACGCGAGGCAGATATTATCCGCGGCGTAATATTTCAGTAATAACTTTCAGGGTTGCCCAAAACAAAAACCTCATAGATTTGCAGCACGGGAAAACCCGTAACCAAACGTATAACTCATAAAAAACAAAACGTATGAATGCAAAAACTATTATTCTCAGCCTGTGTGTAGCAACACTGGCCACAACCCAGGCAACGGCGCAATTCACCTTCAGGATGCACACCAACGCTTCGGAGATTCAGAAGGACACCATCGGCGAAGTCCAACTCCTTGTGCAATACGAAACACATTGCATTGCCAACATAGAAAAACCGGAGAACGTAACCGAGGAAACCATGATGTTGGAAACAGGCAAAAACCTTTCCAAATTCTACAGCTACACCCAATACATCTGCGACTCCGTGCTGACGGCAGACTTCGCAAACAATGCATCGCAGGAAATCATGAACGAACACCTGAAACAATATGGCACAAGCAAATTGTCCGAACGTACCTTCAAAGGTTATCCTACAGGGAAAGTAACCACACTCGACGAAATAGCAGGCATGACCCGCCTTCGTTGCGAAGAACCCGAAGAACGTCCACAATGGAAAGTATTGGCGGAAAACGACAGCATTCTATCTTACCTGTGCGTAAAAGCGGAATGCCAATTCAAGGGACGTACCTGGACAGCATGGTTCGCTCCGGAGATTCCTGTCAGTGACGGACCTTGGAAGCTCTACGGATTGCCGGGACTTATACTGAAAGCGGAAGACAGTGAAGGACATTACTCGTTCACAGCAACAGGAATAGAACAGTGTCACACGTACAGACCTGTTATCTTCGACGGAAAAGAGTATGAGCCTGTCAACCGTAAGGCTTACGAAAAAGTACATGAACGTTACTATGCCGACCCGGTGGGCTTTATCGTCGGGAGTATGCCCAACGTTACAATTACCATAAAAGACGAACAGGGCAATAAGGCAAAGAATCCGAAAAACATATCGCATAATCCGTTGGAAAGGAATAAGAAGCTGTTTTGAATTTATTCCTAATTAATTTTATCAGTCTCTTTTAAGTTTGTTTTCGGTCTCTTTTCC
>NZ_DBDF01000215.1:7372-27282 GCF_002293435.1 Bacteroides sp. UBA939
AAATTCAAAACAGCTTCTAAATAAACGTCAAAACCCGATAATTATCAAAACCGTGTCTGCTCCGTACCAACTCCGTACCTGCTCCGTATCCTATAGAACGGACTTGATACGGAGCAGGTACGGAGATGGTACGGAGCAGACATTCCCTATAATCTTTCAATCACTTTGATATATGAATAAAGTGCTTTGCATTACAACCTTCCTGTATCTCCTTTGTATTTCGCAGTTCGCTCCGGCGCAAACCTTGAGCGGCACTATAGTAGATGCAGAAACCAACCAGCCCTTGGAAGCGGTTATGATCAGTGTTTTGCGTGAAAACACAATGATAGACTACGCATTGACCGATGCCAACGGGCGATACAGCCTGCCGTGGAAACATAACGGAATACTGCAACTGAACGCCTCCTTCTTAGGTTACAAGAAGGAGACGAGAAAGGTCAGTTCGGCAGGAACTTTGAATTTCAGCCTGCAACCGGAAGCTATTATGCTGAAAGAAGTACAGATACGCCCCGGACGTATAAACACACGCAAGGATACCGTAAAGTACGACTTAGCACAATTCGCCTCATCAAAAGATGTACATATCAAGGACGTTTTAAAGAAGCTTCCGGGTGTGGACGTAGACGAGAACGGACAGGTGAAATACAAGGGAAAACCCATCGACCACTATTTTGTAGAAGGGATGGATGTGACAGGCGGACGATACAACCAGATAAACAACAACCTGAGCGCAAAGGCCGTTAAGACGGCGGAAATTATGGAGAACTACCAGTCGGTCAATGCATTGAAAGACAAGATTAGTTCGGATAAAGTAGCGCTGAACCTGAAGCTGGATCCCAAAGCGCGCGACCAATGGATAGTAAACGGTACTCTCGGTGTCGGTTGGAACAATAATGACGACACGTTTCTATGGGAAGGCGGACTGAATGCGCTCCAGTTGGGCAAAGGCAAACAAAGTATCTACAACTACAAGACTAATAACAATGGTAAAGACCTTAGCACCGAACAAACCGTGCTAACCGGAAACAGTTGGCAGCAACTTCCGGTCTCCGGCTTCCTGTCGCAACCGGGCATCAGCGCACCATTAGATAAAAAGCGACTACTGTTTAATGAAACACATACCCTGAACGGCAACCGGATGTATAAATGGAACGACGACCGGAGCCTGCGCATGCAAGCCGGATATACCCACAACCTTATCCGGCAGCAACGGGAAAACACGCAAATCTATTACCAGCCGACCGACAGCATACGAATAGACGAAACATATCATTACCGGCTGATAAGTGATGCCGCCAATCTGGAACTGCGTTACGAAGATAATGGCAGCCGGAACTATATATCCAACCGTTTCACCGCAGACGGGGAGATTAATCGCGGACATTCGGAAGAACTCCGGCAAACAATACGAACTTCACAATTGACTGCCGGGAATTACTTCAACCTCATCCGGAACAGGGAGGGCAAAACCTGGGAATTTCGTTCGGCAACACAGTATGCATATCTTCCTGCCTCCCTCTCTCTTACAAAAGGAGAAAGTAAATTCCACCAGCACAACTTCCATACGGACAATTGTGCGGCATATCTGCAAAAGCATAATGGTTTCACGCAACAATACAAAGCAGGTGTACAAGGCGAATGGGCTACAATGAATTACAGCGCAGCAGCACAACCCGCCGACTTTAATGCCTCCAACCTCTCATTGTACCTTACCCCCTACTTCCTGTTAGAACGGGGAAAATGGCTGGCTACCCTTTCCCTGCCTTTAAAAGGACAACGGTACTTTTCGCAGCAACGCTACTTCCTTACCTTCAACCCTGCGTTATACCTGCGCTACCAACTGGATTATCACTGGAAGTTTTCCCTCTACGGAAGCCTGACACGATCTGCGGAAGACGTCACCGGCCTCTATCCCGGACTCTATCAAACCGACCACCGCACTTGGTGGAACGGAAACGGACTGTTTCCCACAAACATCAATCAGACCTATAATCTTTACGGGGAATATAAAAACACTGTACAAGAGCTTTTCGTTACCGCTTCGCTCACGTACAGCCGTAATAACCGGAATACCTTGTTCGAACAGAATATCACCGGAGATAGTATCGTCTACACCCGGCGCAACCATCACAACCATACAGAGAACTGGACATTCAGCACCACCTTGTCAAAAGGAATATATGATTGGCATCTGAAATCATCCTTAACCATGCTATTGGGACGTAACAATGGAGAACAACTAACCCGCCTGCCGGGAGGCGATGCTCAACCGATATCTTCATCCGAGAGTAAAAGCAATCGGCAGAGTCTATTGCAAACCTATCGTTATGATTTTCTGAAAGTAGAGCCTAAAATAACCTGGTCGCCCGCCAATGCTTTTGAAGCAGAATATCATGCCACGTTGAACTATGGCGGCAGCAAGATAGGAAGTGATACCCGGTTAACTCCATTACTGGATTTCGTGCAACGCCTACGCCTCACTTTCACTATCGGACGGGTGGATTTACGCCTTTCCGGCGAACATTATCGAAATGATTTAGGAGGAGGCGCTTACCTGAATACGGTGTTTGCCGACGCTTCGCTGATTTACAAAATCAAAAAATGGCGGCTGGAAGCAAACCTGAATAATCTGTTCAACAAAAAAGAATATGCATATACAACGTATTCTGCTACTCAGAGTTATACTTCGCGGTTGAACATACGCCCGCGGGAAGCAATGATGACGATGAATTACCAGTTCTAACCTCAATAACTCCTTTAACTACAGTATGAATAATGCAGGCTAAAGAAACAAAGGAGGTTATTCCCGGATATTTTGCACGAATGAAGACCAGTGACACAACTATCCTTACCCTAATTTTCGGAATAACCTCCTGAAAGCGATGTGTTAAGTTATTTATTTCTTCATGACTGCGTTCCACACTGCCTTACGTAACGTTCCGCTAGTGTCATCACCGTCATAATCCCAATACATTATGCCTGACATACCTTTGTTAAGCAACCATTCTCCTTTGATTGCAATACTTTTCTCGTTATCATAACCGGCATAGTATACACCATTATAGGTAATGTAAGGTACGGATGCGGCTTCGTCCCAATTGTCAATTTCATACCCCTGCCCAGACGTATATGCAATGAGCCTATTATAATTGATAGCCGTAGGGGAACCCGAGAAAGAATGTCGCGCATAGAACGGAACACCCAATACCAGCTTGTTTGCAGGCATACCCGCATTGAGATATGCTTGTACGGCACGGGTACAGTCGGAAGTAGCCCTCGGATCGTTCAAAGCTGACTGGTGGCGGGGAGCTTCGTCGAGGTCGTAGGTCATAATGTTGACAAAGTCTACATAAGGGTTCACGGCGGCAATGTCGATATAACGCCAGCCACCGGTAACAGCAGCTTTATCATTGCTATATCCGGCATAAGTCAACAAGTAACCATTACCTAATGTCTCACGCAGTTGTTTCATTAACAATACATGATTGGCTACATCCACCGCTACGTCATAAGCATCTGTATTACCACTCCATGAGAGGCCGGGGAATTCCCAATCCATATCCACTCCGTCGATGCCCCACTTCTGTACAAAAGCTTTGCAATCGGCAGCAAACTTCTTACGAAATTCATCGGACTTTGCCAACCGGGAGAAACAACCGCCACGCGGATCTTCTTTCGTATCGGTGAAAGATATACAGATTTTAAGTCCGGGATGTTTCTTTTTCAACTCTACAATCTTCTGGAAGCGATCTTCGCCACCTTGTAGCCCAAGTCCCACATACTCGCCGTTTTCCATGTATGGTTCGGCAAATGCGTAGTTAAGATGGGTGAAGAAAGCGGCATTGGGAGTGACGGTACCATAGTATGTAGCATAAGCTAACACTATACGCCCGTCAACACGTTCCACTAACTGACTTTCACCGGACGGAGCTTTGACACCCGTCACATAGTCGTCCTTTTCGCAACTTGCGAGCAAGACAGCCGCAGCAATTGCGGCAAGTAAGATTTTCTTCATACTTGATTACCTTTAAAATGTTTATTCATATATAAATTGTTCTGTTTCTTTCTCAAAGTATATTTTCTCCATTTTATGAGCATCATATTTTTCTTTATACTTATAAACCTCCGGAATGTTATATGATTTCAGAGACTTCCTGTAACATTCGGGATCTTTCTGAGGAAGGACAAAAGCTTTCGATGCGTTTCCTTTATCATCGACGTATGCGAAGTATGGGCGGCCATACAAACCGTCACTGCGCTTTGAGGCAAACACAAACCACCGTGAATTACTGCTCCACGAATGATATGAGTCTGAAAAATAGCTGTTCGTCAATGGTAATTTGTTGAGCGTGTTGTCGCAAAGGTTCAACATCCATAAATCGGTTTCAGGATGCCAAATGGGAAATGTACCGTAATCCGACACTGCGAAAAGCAAATATTTCCCATCGGGCGAACATTTGGGAAAACTGACCGATTTACCTTGTGCCGCAGCATCAAACACCTTGTGAACACTGTCGCCTAACACTCCCGTTTCCGGATTGAAGGCCACGGAATACAAGTCGTAATGCATTTGCATGGTACTGTCCGGTTGTGACAAGTATTTTGCACGACAAAAATAAATGGTTTGATTATCCGCTGAAAAACAGGGAAACGTCTCTTGGTAGCTTTCACCGGAAACCGCCGGATTGTCACTGACTGTTCCTCGTTCAAAATCAATCAGAATCAGGTCACTATACTTGTCATACACTTCCAGTCGCTTGCCACGAAGAGAATGAAGGCTGGGAATGATTTCAGCTGTGGTGAAAATGCCATAGCGTCCATCGGAGGATAGTTCACCGTAAACTGCCGGACCAGTGGTTTGCGCAGTCTTCGTGTTTATTTTCCTCATTCCGTTTGCATCGGCATAAATCGTTCCGCCTCGTGCTCCGCGTACGTGCATGAAAGTTGTCTGCACTTCACCCCGGTTTGCCGTATGGCAATTCATACAGGCGTTTTCGGTGATATTATTATCGCCCAAAATACGTTCATCAAACGACTCAATATCACGTTCGCAGATTTGTATTCTGTTCCAGACTTCATACGCAGGTTCTATCAGGCGATAGCTCAGATATCGATCAATGGGTTCGGAAGCTACCGTCCATGTAAATCTTTCATAGACAACATTCTCGTGCTTCCGCTTTGCATGTATGGATACACGGAGCGTATTCCCTTTCTCGGCATTTAGCATCGCTTTCCACTCTTTAGCCGGGAACTTCATCGAAGTAGAAGAACTGCTGAAAGAGTAACAATCATATCCTTCAATCAACACAAAACATGCGGTTGCCAACGAATCTTGCAATTGGAAATTCATAGGTGCCACATTACATGGAATAATGATGCCGGTATAATCAGGAAACAAGACCGGCTGTTGTGATACCTGCATATAGGTTTCCGGCTTGGAATTACATGCCGTCAATACCTGAGACAAGAGGATGAATATGTATAGATATACTTTCATTTCAGCCGTGCATAAAAGTGATAAAACCAGTAAGTACTTCCAAAATTCTCGCGCATAGCTTCCACATTCTCCTTGTTGTTCTCAAAAAATGCCAAGTACTCTTCTTTCTCCTCATTTTTTGATTGCGGAATATGGTAATACAACACGCCCTCATTGATACACATCAATAAAGCTTCCTGATAAACAGCAGGAGGATTGTTTCCAAAGAAAGGAAAATAGTACGCATCATAATCTATCTTGAAACTCTTCAAATCCTTGCGCAACAAATGATAGCACAACAGGTAGTCAACCGCATTTTTGTTTCCCGGACAAGTCTTAAGCAAATTGGTAATGGAAGTACGTATATCATTGGGTGAAAACAATACATCATTATCCGCTATGCAAAGACTGTCAGCGATTGTTGCCGGATGACCGTTAGCCATTAATTGTTGTTGCCGGATTGACCACCGACGATGGAACGTTGTTTTCGAGAGCAAATACAAAAATTTCTCCGCCGCTTGTTTGTCTCTGTTCAGCATACTGATTTCGGCCATACGCCGTACCATCCTCGACGAACGTTGATGAGGGGTGAAGACCATTCCAAGCATGGCCGAATGTTGCGCATGTTCAAGATCACCACACAACATCAGGGCGTCGATGCTTGCCATCACGTAAGAATAGGGCACGGTTTCCTTTACTTCAATCAACAGCCCATAGTGTGCAGGTTGATAGCGGTAAAGAAGCGAATCGGGTAATTGACCTCTACGCGCATTGACCAGATTAGCATAATAAGCGCTCAGATAAGATTTATATTTTTGTTGCCTGCTCATTTCGAGTACTTTATCCCAACGTCCATAATAGGCCTCACACATAAATCCTAAATCATATTCCTCTTTCCAGTTGCTTGTAACACAGATTCCTGACACGAGGCCGCATACAGTCAATATATACAATACACATTGCTTAATTTCTATCTGTCCTAAGAAAATGGCTATTAGCAATGTGGCTTCTGTTATCAAATACACAAATGGTTTACTCAACAGGTATCCTTCAATAATGGGATAAAAGCAAGCTTGTTTCGTCGTAAGATAGAAGAAATGACCTGCTATATACATCGTGAGAAATGATAACACCAAAAGTAAGAGAGGGAAAAGCCAGGATTTGTTCCTCTTAAAGTCATAAATGACGGATAATAGAATAAACAGAAGGAAGTGTACACCCACTGAAATATACAGAATGATTGCAAAAACAATACAACAGAATCTGAATACTATTTGGTTCCTGATTTCTGAAAGTATCCGGAATGTCCAGACGGAAACTACCGCCCCGATAACCATTGATAGCGGATATTCCAGATAACAGGAAAGTACCCATTCCGCCGCTACAGGCAACCATGCGATACATCCCGCATTGTGCAACTTCATCTTTCTGAACGAAGAATAGAATCCCGCCCACAAAAGGAATAAGACACAGGCGATGATTAAACCTCCTCCGCCTCTCAACAAAAAGAATTGAGTGAGGTAATCACCAAACATTTCACTTATCCATGCCGGCTTTTGCAGATATTGTGCGATGTCGAAACCTGTAAACAAGGTGGTCTGCTCCCGGAAATGCAAGTGATAAGGGTAGCAGAACGTAAAAAACGCACAACACCCCGCCAAAAAACAAACAGGGAAAAGGAAATTCCGTAGTGTCTTCATGGTTATTGCTTTTGGGGTATCCATTTTTTTATGCCCAGAGAATCTAATGAGGCAATTTGTACACTATCCAGCCGGGTAGACATATTACTGTATATAAAACCTCCCATTGCATTGAGATTGTTTTTTATAAGTAAACATGTAGAATCTTTGACGGAATTCATTCCGGCAGGCTCATCCTCATTGACGGCTGTTCTTTCAAGCATTTCTTTCCATCGCTGTAATTGGTCATTAAGAATTGTACCGTAACTACTGCTTACCGTATCTATCCTTACATTCAGCACTCCCGGCTCTACCACAAGCAGTAGTCTTTGTACGTATCCTTTAGCTCTGCGCGAGAGCCTGATGTCATACATCCGCATACTGTCAGCATTTACTTTGAAATCAAAAGTACCATTACTGATTTTTACGGAATCCACGGTTTGCGGTGTAGGGTTAGGAAGTGGTACCAAATACATATTATACCCATTGTATTTTTCAGATGTTATTCCCTGAATATACAAATAGCCATCTTCCTGCCGGCTACATGCCGACAGGAGTATGATGGTTACAATATATATCCACTTGTTGGACATGGAGTTTAAATTTAGAGGTTATTCTTTTACTTTGAAATGAAAGTAGTTACATTCAGTATCCCAATCTACTGCATTTACATAATTGGCAGGATGGGCAATGAACATTTTATCTTCGGTGAGTGACAATATCCAATAGGTATAGGGACTGCTTCCCAGATATTGGTCGGCAGCGCCACCCCAAGCATCGCTATAGGCTCCATAACCTCCTACCATAGGTGTTGTAGTAATAAGCTCGCCGGCAATTGCTTGCACTCCCTTATCGTCGTGAGTAACTGCAAAACCTCCTTCTCCCTGCTGGCTACCGTCAACTTTATAAGTTACTAACTTCTCTCCATCGAACACGAAGTCCATGGAATAATCGGGTGAATTGGCAAGTAGTACGTTAGCCCACCAACCGCCGGTAGTTACGCCTTCGGGATAAGCATGCCATACCCCGTGTCCGTTGACATAGCTAAAGAAACCGTTACATCCATCCGCCACCCATGTTTTTCTCGCCGTTTTGTCGGTTTTATCCTGTGCACCGGTCAAGAGGCTTACAAATACATCGAAAACATTGGTCACTGTTACACTAAATGTTTTGGATGTTATTACTTTTTGGGCTGAGAGACCTACATATTTTATCTCGACAGTTTCATTAGAATTAATAATAACTGTATCTTGATCGGAGCCAACTTGTATAGTGCCAACAGACGTTTTTACATGCCAAACTCCGGGTACATCACGACGTTCATTTTTCAGCACGATGTATTGGTCACCTTCAACTTTGTCGTCTGAGTTAGGAATTGGTTGTGTTACAGATAACGCAGCATCCAGTTCCTCCTGTGTGATAGGTGTACCCGGGTTTTCAAAATATTCTTCCCGCAACGAAGTGTCTTCAATCGGGTCGCAAGCATAGCATGCTACCGCAAACATTGCCAATGCAATATAGAATTTACTTGTTTTCATTCGTTTTTAATTTTATAAATCAATAATGAGTTACATTTGATTCCAATCCACAAATTGCGCCGATGCATCCCAACCGGGATTTTGTTCTACTACTCCGTTGGTTCTATCTATTTCAATCTGCGGAATATACCAATATCCCTGCATTTCTTTCAGGCGTTTTTTATAATCGAAGTTTACCATTTGTTTTATTTCACCACCATTCACCACTTCAAATCCTGTTTGTTTGTTAAGCGCATCCCCTGCAAAGTCAAGTGATGGACCCGACCAGCGGAGTAAATCCCACCAACGGATAGATTCGAAAGCAAACTCCCAACGGCGTTCATCCTGAATAGCTTTCAGCGAATATGCTACGGGAGCCAAATGAGAACGAGCACGTACTCGGTTCAACCCTGTTGCATCTTCTTTCAATTCTGACTGCATCAATAGGACGTCTGCGAATCGGATATGAATCAAGTCGGCAATATTGTTCAATGACTCGCTGATTACTGCAGCCAGATTGGGATACATCACTACGCCGAAAGATCTGTAATTCGTTCCGCTAGTATCATCAGAACCAGCGGCACCGATATAAGCCAGAATATTGACATACTTCTTCTGATGATAACCGGTATTTTCCCAATAAATCTTATTTACTGTATAATCCGGTTCGTCCGGCGTTAGTTTTCTATCCATTAATTCTTCTTTTGTATCCGGATTATAGGCTTTATACGACCAGATGGAACCGGTCATACGAGGATCTTCCGTATAGCCATCCGTATATGCTTGTTGTTGTGACCAGATTTTCCATTCATTCACCATAGCCGGCGATACAGGACCTGCTCCCCATCCTGAACCAAATGGATAAGATTGTTTGGTATTCCCTGAACTGGCAGGTGACATGTATTGACACACGGTATTACTAAACCAAGTATATGACCATCCATTGTCTTTTAACTTATACTTGGTAGCGAATACGGACTCTTTAGAACTATTACCTTCCCATTTCAGATCATTGTTAAGAACATAAGCATATTGTTTACCTATTTCGTTAGTTTCCGTTACTTCATTGGTGTATGCCCATATATTACGTTGATCATCAACCAAGTCGTGACCAGAATTCTCCACACAATCGTCAATCCATTCAATAACTTGTTGTTTGGTAATGCCTCCCGGTAATTCGGTTTTGTCATAACGCCCGGTATAGAAAAGAAAGACGCGCGCCATCAGTGCTTCTGCTGCATATTTGGTTACATGTCCGTCCATAGGAGTATTGGCAGAATAAATTCGATCGGGTAAAAGTTCAATTGCATTTTTCAAATCAGATGCAATCAACTCATAAACTTCGTCTATCGATGCACGAGGAATGTTCGTAGCCTCAGTCGTGGTACGTAGAGGCACACCTCCGAATACTCGTACCAAATCACTGTAGGCATAAGCGCGTAAGAAATATGCTTCGCCAAAGTGACGCTCGCGTTCGCCGGCGCTCCAGACTTTAACATTATCGAATGATGCAAGTGAGGCGTTAGCGTGATTAATCATTGTGTAGAGGCGCACCCACATAGGAGTACCTCCATTTCCTACTCCATTATCAAAACCGAAGAAGTTCAGGTTCTTATACATCAGAAAATTCATGGCGCAGTTGTCCGAATAGGATACATTTCCACCCAAGCAGTCGTCACTTGCCAATTGTGCAAGAAAAGTAGCGGATGACACGTCCGGACCTTCAAACAATAGGCAGGCATAGATAGAAGTCAACATTTCATTAGCTTCCAATTCGGTAGCTGGAAAGTTTGCGGTAGTCTTCTCTGTTAAAAGATCCGTATCAAGAAAATCCTCGCAGCTGGCCATGAAGAAAATCGTTACAAAAGATAATGCATATATAAATGTTTTCATACGTCTTAAAATTTAATATTAGTACCTACCATAAATGTACGCGCACTCGGATAGAATCCTAAGTCAATGCCTGAAGCCCATGATATTCCCGACGCGTAACCCACTTCCGGATCCATACCGGAGTATCCGGTGAAAGTAAATAAATTCTGTGCTGTCACGTAAATTCTGAGTTGTTGCATGGGAAGCTTCTTAAAAGCTTTTTTCAGATCGTACCCCAACGATACATTCTTAATTTTCAGATAATCGCCATTTTCCATATATATATCCGAAATTTTAGTCCAATTCGTACCTCCTGCACTACTCAGACGGGGTAATTTATTGGATGTACCTTCACCGTGCCAGCGTTCGTAGATATCCGTTGTATAATTGTTATAAGGAGAAGCTACGAAATCGCGGTAACATTTCATGATTTGCTGCCCGAAAGCACCATACGTAGTTATAGAAAGATCAAGACCTTTATAACTGATATTGAACGAAAGTCCCATCGTCACATCCGGGTGAGGATTACCTATCATGGATCGATCGTTTTCATTTATCACTCCGTTTTTGTCTATATCCGTCCAAATTAAGTCTCCGGGACGAGTATTGGCAGCATTCAACTTAGCACCTTTATAGTTATCTATTTGTTCCTGATTCTGGAAGATTCCCTCAGTTGTATATCCATAGAAATACCCAAACGGTTTTCCTACTTCAGCACGGAAAAATTCGTCAGACTGATTCCAAAACACACTACCTGGCCCGTGAATAATCCCTTCTTCATTACTAATCTTAGTAACCTCATTTTTATTATGTCCCAACGAAAGATTAACTCCGTATGTGAAATCTTTCCCTAATTGATCATTCCAGTGCAAGCCAAGTTCAACTCCTGTATTTCGTACATCGCCCCCATTTTCGAAAACAGGACCGGCACCCAAACTCAATATCACGGGAGTAGGCAGCAGCCAGCCTTTAGTTGAACGGTTGTACCAGTCGAGTTCTATACCTAAACGGTTATTGAAAAAACGAGCGTCTACCCCAAAGTTTAGTGTTTCTTGAGTTTCCCATTTCAAATTCGGGTTAGTCAGACGGTAAGTGTAAGAACCCGTAGCCGCATCGCCCATTGAACCTCCAAACGCATACCCTCCATTGTTGTTATTACTCGTAATAGTCGCCAAATATTGGAAAGTTGCTACGTTGCAATTACCATTCTGCCCCCATGATGCTCGAAGTTTCAAGAAGTCTATAAATGTAACCTTTTTCATAAAATCTTCGCCAGAAATAACCCACCCTGCCGAAATAGAGGGAAAATACCCCCAACGATGTCCGCGAGCAAATGTAGAAGAACCGTCTGCACGCAACACAGCGCTTGCCATATATTTTTCTTTATAGTTATAGTTAGCTCTTCCGAAAAAAGAAGCAAGCCTTCCTTGTGCGTATGGTGAACCAGTAAGTGATGTGATATTTGCCGTGCCTGGTACATTACTCAAGTAGGCGTGATCAAAATCATAAAATGAAGAATTTCGGTTATTTCCACTTATGGATTCTCCCATACCCCATTTTTCAACACTTTGCCCTAATAGCACATCAAGGTTATGGTCACCGTTGATGTATTTGTAACTGATAGTGTTATCCCATGACCAACGGTTGCTGAGACTCATAGATTGCGACACCCTATCCGTGATTTCCACTAACGTTGCACTCAATTCTCCGTATGCAGGTTGATAAGAACGATAACTTGATGCAGACATGATGTAACCAAACTGTGATTTTATATGCAAATTCTTAATAGGTTGAAAATCAAGATTCAGACCTCCTTGCAGATAATGGCTCTTACTCAGACTCTGGCTTTGTACAAAGTCCAAATAAGCGATAGGATTTCTGTTCGCACCGTTATTCGTATCCCAGCTATAGCCATCATTTAGTTGATCCTGATACATATAGTAATCTCCCTTGGAATTATAAATGTGCATCAATGGACTCATAACCAACATATTGTGTACGGAATTCCAATAAATATCATCCACTGCTACCGATCCTTGCGTCTCCTGATATTTATAATTCAACGTCTGACCTACAGAAAGAACATCAAGTTTATTCTTTCTTAAAAGGACATGTTGTGAATTAATACGCACATTATACCGATCCATTACCGGTACAGCAGAAGGCACCCCCATAGTGGCTTCCTGTTGCGTATAATTAAAACCGATAGCATAGGTACTCCGATCATTTCCACCCGTAAAATTCAAAGAATGACTCTGTACAGCAGCGTGTTTATTCGTCATTTCTTTTAACCAGTTTGTACCTGTCCAAGTTCCATCGTTGATAGCTTTGAGATCATGAGCGGGAATAAATAGTGCCCAATTGTAAGGATCATATCCATCCATGACGCGTCCCTCATCTTGCATAACCATATATTCCTTAGCTGATAGTACAGTTGGTATTTTGTATAAATCCTGCACACCGTAATATCCGTCATAACTGGCTTGGAATATACCTGCCTTACCTTGCTTGGTTGTCACCAGAATAACACCGTTTGCAGCACGTGCTCCGTAAATTGCGGCAGACGCAGCATCTTTCAGGATATCAATGGATTCAATATCATTGGATGAAAGTCCGTCCAAACTACCATTTGGCACACCGTCAACTACATAAAGCGGGGCAGCATCTCCGTTGGTACCAATTCCGCGGATAGTCACCTTATAACCTGCACCCAAAAAACCACTGTTCTGAACAATGTTCAAACCCGGTGACTGACTTTGCATAGCTTCCATCACATTGACAGTATTCAGCTTCGCAATATCTTCACCTTTCACTTGTACAGTGGCACCCGTGAGAAGTTTCTTCTTTTGCACCCCGTAACCTACTACTACTACTTCGTCCAGCATTTCGTAGTCTTCCGCCAAGGTGATTGACATGTTGGCACCGGCTTTGATTTCTTGGGTTCTAAACCCAATATAAGAAATAACCAATGTAGCACCACTCTTTACATTCAGTGAGAAATTACCGTCTATATCGGTAATGGTTCCATTGCTAGTACCTTTTTCTAAGATACTTGCTCCAATAACAGGATCTCCGACTGGATCAACGACAGTACCGTGGGCAGTTTGAGACTGCATTTGTTCCGTGACCTCGAACGAACCTTCCGAATTAGTTTCGATTGCCGAGACTGTACCGCTTCCTGCAAGCATGGAAGTGATGACAATTAGTGTGAGGATTTTACTTTTTAGTATTCCTCGCTTACGATCTTCATTCATAATGATTTCTGTTTTAAGCTAAAAATTGGATTTTTAATTAAATAAAGCTATGAGTGACACAAAGTGTCTTAGGGCATTCTCTGTTCTTCATAAGCAATTGTTTTTTTAAAGGTTTTACTCTATAATAATAAATTAAGTATTAGCCTGTTCAGACGTGAACTTATACTCTTGTATAATATCAATATCCAAATATAAAATGTATTTATATCATATAAAACCATTTGAGGCATATATTAAAGACTGTTATACTTAGTTTTCTTTGCTTAAGAAATTTGCGTGAATAAAAACAAATCTAATAATAAACTTGCTTGCATATTATAAATTTAGCATCAAAACGAATTAACATACTATTTTACAGCATGTTACATATCAATACAGCGCTCATAATTGTTATGATGTTTTCCTCTCAAAACAGAGTATTTAAAGTTCGTTAACCATTTACGCCTCTTGCAAAGTATCAATCTTGCAATGATTATACGTCTTTGGCGCTCCTTTTTTTAGTTAAAAATATAATATTTGCTTATCTTGAAAACTTATAGTACCTTTGTAGCCGAATAAAATGTATGATGCCATGAATAATGGCCGTGTATTCTAGAACACCACGTAAAAAACAGGATTTATGAAACAAAAAGTATCTGTACCCTTTATGCTGTTGGGTATTCTTTTCAATGTCTGCCTGATTGCAGCCAATCTTCTTGAAACAAAAGTTATCCAGATTTGCGGAATCACCGTTACCGCCGGATTATTAGTTTTTCCTATTTCTTATATCATTAATGATTGTATTGCCGAAGTTTGGGGATTTCGAAAGGCACGCTTAATTATATGGAGCGGCTTTGCCATGAATTTCTTTGTGGTAATACTGGGACTGATAGCCGTAGCATTACCCGCGGCACCATTCTGGGAGGGAGAAGCTCATTTTAATTTTGTCTTTGGTATGGCGCCCCGCATTGTAGTGGCAAGTTTGATTGCATTCCTGGTAGGTTCTTTCCTCAATGCTTATGTTATGAGCCGCATGAAACTGGCGAGTGGCGGACGTCATTTCTCTGCTCGCGCCATTTGCTCAACCTTAGTAGGAGAGACTGCTGATTCTCTAATCTTTTTCCCGATTGCTTTTGGCGGCATTATTGCATGGAATGAGTTATTGGTGATGATGTGCATTCAGATTGTACTGAAATCCCTGTATGAAGTCATGATTCTGCCTGTCACTATTCGTGTAGTAGCTGCCATCAAACGTATTGACGGAAGCGACGTGTATGATAAAGATATCTCTTACAATATACTGAAAATCAAGGATATTTAGAATAAATAGCCATGAATAACGAAACTGCATTGGTCGTATTTAGTGGAGGACAGGATTCCACCACTTGCCTGTTCTGGGCAAAACGCAAATTTAAGAAAGTGCTCGCTCTGAGTTTCTTGTATGGACAAAAGCATCAAAAAGAAGTAGAATTGGCACAAGAAATAGCCCGCAAAGCCGGTATTGAGTTTGAATCAATGGACGTATCTTTCATCGGTAAGCTGGGACATAATTCACTTACGTACACTAACATGGCTATGGACGATGAGAAACCTGCCGATAGCTATCCCAATACATTTGTGCCGGGACGTAATTTATTCTTTTTGAGTATCGCTGCGGTCTACGCTCGTGAACATGCCATCAACCATATCGTAACAGGCGTATCGCAAACTGACTTCAGCGGATATCCGGATTGCAGGGATGCCTTTATCAAATCACTCAACGTTACTTTGAATTTGGCTATGGACGAGCAATTCGTGATTCATACCCCGCTGATGTGGATTGATAAAGCCGAGACTTGGGCTATGGCAGATGAATTGGGAGTACTCGATCTGATACGGAATGAAACCCTGACTTGCTACAACGGCATTCCCGGTGACGGTTGCGGACATTGTCCGGCATGTAAACTGCGCCGTGAGGGATTGGAGAAGTACCTCGCTTCATCTCAGCAAAACACCTACTAAAATATATCAGTATGACCGAATTGAAAGACCAACTCTCCCTATTGGGAAGAAAGACGGAATATAAACAAGATTATGCTCCCGAAGTACTGGAAGCCTTTGATAATAAACATTCCGGAAATGACTATTGGGTACGCTTTAATTGCCCTGAGTTCACAAGTTTGTGCCCTATCACAGGACAACCTGATTTTGCAGAAATTCGTATCAGTTACATTCCTGACGTTAAAATGGTGGAAAGCAAAAGCTTGAAACTCTATCTCTTCAGTTTTCGCAACCACGGCGCCTTTCACGAGGATTGTGTAAATATCATAATGAAAGACCTTATTCGTCTGATGAATCCCAAGTATATTGAGGTTACAGGACTTTTTACTCCCCGTGGCGGTATTTCCATTTATCCATATACCAACTACGGACGTCAAGGAACAAAATATGAACGCATGGCCGAACAACGGTTGATGAACAGAGAGTAGTAAAAGAAGGAACGCTCACAAGTATAAAGCGGTGTCAAAAGTTTAAGTCTACTATCTTTCATCCGCGGATAACACAGATTATGCAGATTTATCTTAAAGCCTAATCTGTGTTATCTGCGTCATCTGCGGATGAAAAATATCTTGTTAATTGAAATAATATAAGAACACAGCTATACCTTCAAGCGCCTTTTTAGGTTGATCCTTGATTTCAATGGCAAACTTGATTTCTGCTTTTGCCACTCCCCGCAGATTCGCCAATGAGTGCAATTTGGCAACCAAACGAATACTTTGTCCCGACAGTACAGCCTGCCCGAACTTCATCTGTTCTATACCATAATTAACCATCATCTTCAGGTTATTCACTTCAATAATTTGATTCCACAGATGCGGAAGCATAGACAACGTAAGGTAACCGTGCGCAATGGTAGTCTTGAAATGACTTTCCGTTTTAGCACGTTCCGTATCAACGTGTATCCACTGATGATCCAATGTGGCGTCAGCAAACATATTAATACGTTCTTGTGAAAGTTCCACATAATCTGAAACACCGATTTGTTGTCCTAACAGCTTTTCAAACTCCTCGTACGAGTTGATAATTACTTTTTCCATTATTCTCTATTTATATAAATTCTAAGGTTGATAATTCCAACCATAATCATTGTGATAAATCATCAGTTTACTCATACCACCATCAATTGTGATATTTTCCCCATTAATAAATGAGTTCCGCTCATCGCAGAGAAAAAGAACCGCACGGGCTATATCTTCCGGTTCCCCTATCCTCTGCGAAGGATGTTGCATAACATCTCCTTCCGTATAAGACGGGACATAGCCATCCGAATGATAACTACCCGTATCAATCCACCCCGGAGCAATAGAATTTACCCGGGCAATGCCCGAAAGGCTGACCGCCAACGCATGAGTCAGAGCGGTTATTCCACCTTTGGCAGCCGTATAACTTTCCGTATCGGCTTGCGATTGGAAAGCGCGGGTAGAAGATATATTCACTATAGACCCCGCATTGCTGAAGTAATCCTTGAACAGCAGAGACAAGAAATAGGGTGCGGTTACTCCTACACGCTGCACGTACAGAAAATCTTTATATGTACATCCGGTCAAGATTCCCCCTTTCGCCAGGCAAGCATTATTTACCAAACAATCAATCTGATTTTCAAGAGACAAAACAAAGTCTGCAAAATCCCGCAAGGCCTCTTCTTCGGCTATATCTCCTACAAATCCGGTAACAGTAAGTCCTCTTTCGAACATTTTTTCTTCCACAAGTTCCACCTTTTCCGGCGCTTTATCAATGAAATACACTACATACCCAGCTTCTGCAAACATTTCGACTATACAACGGCCAATGCCCGCAGCTCCACCTGTTACTACACATACTTTATTCATACACGCTCTATAGTTTAAGGATTATAACTTCACTCGCTCTATCCAAAGGTTTGCCATACGCTTGTGTCCGGCAGGAGTGGGATGAATGCCGTCCCAAATCCAATACACATCTTTCGATGCCGGAGTCGTTTTCAGGATTTCATCAAACATTGAATTGAAGGGAAGATACACCGCTTTGTAATCCTCCGCAATGCGTTCCACAATCTTGGCACAACGACGCACCAGACTGTCGCGCTCAGCAAAATCGGCACTTTTACTCATATTTCCGGTATTCGCCACAAAAGGCGTACCCAACACAATCTTCAACTCCGGATTAGCTCGCAGGGAACGGTCAAGCAAAGAGCGGTAACGCTGTTCCCACGCGTCAAAATCAAATACCTGCTCTTTGTTTCCCTGCAAATAGAAATGCACATCGTTCGTCCCGACCAATAGAGAAAGAACATCCGGTTTTAGATCAATAGCATCCGTTTCCCAACGCTTTTCCAAGTCTTCCAGCGTATTTCCACTGATGCCCCGGTTGAAGAATTCATATTCCTTTTCCGGATAATTACCCTGATAATAGGTTGCGCACAGATACATGTAACCGCTGCCATAGATATGGTTCATATCCCAAAGCGTGCGTTCGGAAGAAGGCTTGGCTGTTCCGCAACTGTTACCCCAGTTACCGTCCGTAATGGAGTCACCAATAAACAGGACACGCGGTCCGCCGGCAATGGCAGATGCCGCTATGAATAAAATTCCGGTTACAAAGGTTATTATTCTCTTCATGGTTGTTTACTTTAGAATAGTGAAGACAGGCAACAAATATACTCCATATTCCGGCAAGTTACAAAAAGTCAAGCGTCATTTTTCTTATTCAAAAAGGTTTTCCTACTTTTGTGACGAAGAATAATGGTATATGCAAAGCGATAACTCCTTTAACTCCTGATTTGCATGATATCTGAGACTCAAAGAAATATAGTAAGATGGAACATAATCTCGTTACCCAAAAAGAATTCACCCTGTACCCACGCCCGCGTGGTTTTCATCTCGTAACAGATGAAATCATACGTAATCTTCCCCGGTTGCCGCAAGCCGGCATTCTGCATCTGTTCATCAAGCACACCAGTGCAGGTCTGACAATCAATGAAAATGCCGACCCGGATGTCCAGACAGATATGGAAGCCATCTTCAACCGTCTGGTGAAAGAGCGGGAACCTTATTATATGCACACCTGCGAAGGCGACGACGATATGCCTGCCCACGCCAAATCCACCCTCACAGGAAACAGCCTTACCATCCCCGTCACCGACGGCAGACTGAATATGGGTATCTGGCAAGGCATATACCTCTGCGAATTCCGTAATCGTGGCGGTGGAAGAAAAATAGTAGCAACCATCATTTTCTAAGCTTTCCCCATCCTGCACATGCAATTAAAAACTAACAAAGTATGAAACGAGCCATTATCATAGGAGCCACTTCCGGCATAGGAGAAGAAGTAGCCAAACTGCTGGTTCAGCAAGGCTGGCACATTGGCATTGCCGGAAGACGGGAAGAAGCGTTAAAGAACCTGCAAGCCACTGCACCCGGACAAATAGAAATCCAGCGGTTAGACGTGACGGAAGCGAATGCCCCTATTCTGTTGGAAGCACTGATTCAAAAGCTGAACGGTATAGATTTGTTTTTCCTCAGTTCGGGAGTCGGTTATCAAAATCCGGATTTAACGCCTGAAACAGAACTGAATACCGCCCGCACCAATGTAGAAGGTTTTACACGCATGGTGACCTTTGCTTTCAATTACTTCAAGACCCGGAGCGAAGGACATATTGCTGTCATCAGTTCCATAGCCGGCACCAAAGGATTGGGTATCGCCCCGGCTTATTCTGCAACGAAACGTTTCCAGAACACATATATTGACGCCCTTGCCCAACTCGCCCGGATGCAACACCTCAATATTCATTTCACGGATATCCGTCCGGGATTTGTTGCCACCGACCTGTTGAAGAGTGGTAAATTCCCAATGCTGATGCAGGCAGACCGGGTTGCAAGAAGTATTGTAAATGCCCTGAACCGCAAGAAACGGGTAGTAGTTATTGACGGAAGATACCGGGTACTCGTATTCTTTTGGCGAATGATACCCCGGTGGATATGGGAGAGATTGCCTATAAAGAATTAAAGCATTGGGTTCTATTCTCACCCAACTGTTTTAGCCTGCATTACTCATAGCGGCAAATACATTCATTCGTCCCGTGGGACGAGAAATTTCATCCCACGGGACGGTTTCA
>NZ_DBDF01000128.1 GCF_002293435.1 Bacteroides sp. UBA939
CTCAAAAACAGCAAACCTCTGTGCCTCTGCCCCTCTGTATTCAACCCAAATTCCCATTTAAATCTAAGACAGAGTCCCTCACCAACTTGCATAAAAATTGAATATACAAGCAAGGATATCCGTATTCTATTTCTTTTTTCCAGAATATATTTATTAATTTTGCCCATTATCAACGAAAAACATAATGAATAAATCCATGAAAAGATTCCTTACTTGCATCGCACTGGGCTTTACAACAATGGCCGGTTATGCGACAACCCCCCTTTGGATGCGCGATATCCAAATCTCTCCCGACGGTACAGAAATTGCATTCTGCTATAAAGGAGACATCTACAAAGTACCTGCACAAGGCGGAACCGCCATCCAACTTACCACGCAGGAATCATACGAACAGACCCCGATATGGTCGCCGGACGGCAAACAGATAGCTTTCGCCAGTGACCGAAACGGCAACTTCGACATCTTCGTGATGCCCGCAGGCGGAGGAACGGCGCAGCGCCTGACTACAAACTCGGCAAACGAACTCCCGTCCACATTTACCCCGGACAGCAAATACATCTTTTTCTCAGCCGCCATTCAAGACCCGGCACACAGCGCCCTTTTCCCTACCACAGCAATGACCGAACTCTACAAAGTTCCCTCAACAGGCGGACGCACGGAACAAGTATCGGGCACTCCTGCCGAAGCCGTTTGTTTCGACAAATCGGGTAGCCGTTTCTTCTACCAGGACCGCAAAAGCATAGAAAGCGAATGGAGAAAGCACCACACATCTTCCATCACCCGCGACGTGTGGATGTACGACACGAAAACCGGGAAACATACCAACCTCACTCAACGCGCAGGCGAAGACCGTAACCCGGTCGTGTCTCCGGACGGAGAAACCCTGTACATCCTGAGCGAACGCAACGGCGGTTCATTCAACGTATATTCTCTCCCGCTTTCCCAACCACAGACGGTAGAAGCGGTGACTTCTTTCAAGACCCACCCCGTGCGCTTTCTTTCAATAAGCCAAAGCGGCACTCTATGCTACGGATATGACGGAGAAATCTACACCCAACAGAACGGTGCAACTCCCCGAAAGATAAATGTAGAGATTACACGCGACGACCGCCCACAGATAGCCAACTTGAATCTTACCGATAACGCAACCTCTGCCTTAGTTTCCCCTGACGGTAAACAAGTTGCATTCATTGCGCGCGGCGAGGTATTCGTTACGTCGACAGATTACACCACCACCAAACAAATTACGAAGACTGCCGCCAACGAAGACGCGCTGTCCTTCGCTCCGGACAACCGCACCCTGGCGTATACAAGCGAGCGCACCGGCAACCGGCAAATCTACCTGGCGAAGATTTCCAGGAAAGAAGACCCGAACTTCCCGAACGCAACCACCGTAACGGAAGAAGTCCTGTTACCTTCCGGCACGATAGAACGCGCCGCACCACAATTCTCGCCCGACGGAAAGGAGCTTGCTTTTATAGAAAACCGCAACCGGCTGATGGTACTTAATCTGGAGACAAAGAAAGTACGCCAGATTACCGATGGCTCGACGTGCTACGACACCAAAGGGGATTTCACCTACACATGGTCGCCCGACGGTAAATGGTTTACCCTCGAATTTATCGGCAACAAACATCACCCGTACTCCGACATCGGTCTTGTTAGCGCACAAGGCAACAGTGAAATCATCAACCTGACTAACAGTGGTTACACCAGTGGCGCTCCCCGCTTCGCGATCGACGGCAATGCGATTCTCTTCATCACCGAACGCTACGGCATGCGCGCCCACGCCTCCTGGGGGTCGCTGAGAGACGTTATGCTGGTATTCCTTAACCAGGATGCTTACGATAAATTCTGCCTCAGCAAAGAAGATTACGAATTAAACAAAGAACTGGAATCCGCACAAAAGAAAGAGAAGGAGAAAGAGAGCGGCAAAGAGAAAGACAAGAAAAGCGAAGGTACGAAAGAAACCAAAGAAACGAGCGCGGCAAAAGATATCGTTGTGGAACTCAAAAACATGGAAGACCGCATCGTACGCCTGACGCCGAGTTCTTCCGATTTGGGTAGCGCCATCGTCTCCAAAGATGGTGAGACACTTTATTACATCGCCACTTCCGAAGGCGGGCGTAATTTGTGGAAGATGAATCTGCGCAAGAAAGAAAACAAGCTGCTCCACAAGATAGAACCGGGATGGGTATCGCTAAGGATGGACAAAGACGGTAAGAATCTGTTTATATTGAGCGGCAAGAACATGCGCAAAATGGTGGTTGCCTCCGATGAATTGAAGCCTATCAAATACACTGCCCGGGTGAAGATGGATTTGGCGGCGGAACGCGAATACATGTTCAATCGTGTGTATAAGCAACAGCAGAAACGTTTCTACAACACCAATATGCACGGGGTGGACTGGGATGCGATGTCAACCGCGTACCGCAAGTTCCTGCCGCACATCAACAACAATCATGACTTTGCCGAACTGCTGAGCGAATGGTTGGGCGAACTGAACGTTTCCCATACCGGAGGACGTTTCTATCCGAGCGGGCAAAGTGAACCGACAGCCAGCCTGGGGTTGCTTTTCGACTGGAACTATGAGGGCAAAGGTATGCTTATTGCCGAAGTTATAGAAAAAGGTCCGTTCGACAAAGCCGGCACCAAAGTGAAAGCAGGCGCGGTTATCGAGAAAATAGACGGCACGGAAATCACTCCCGAAATGGATTATTACACGCTGCTCAATGACAAGGAGAGAAAGAAAACGCTCGTTTCACTATACAGCCCGGCAACCAAAGAGCGCTGGGAAGAAGTAGTAATCCCTATCAAAAACGCTGACCTGAACACATTGCTCTACACCCGCTGGGTGAAGCAACGTGCGGCGGACGTTGACAAGTGGTCGGGCGGACGGTTGGGTTACGTTCATATTCAGGCGATGGGCGACGACAGTTTCCGTTCCATTTACTCGGATATCCTGGGGAAATACAATAACCGTGAGGGCATTGTCATAGACACGCGGTTCAATGGCGGCGGACGATTGCACGAGGATATAGAGATACTGTTCAGCGGCAAGAAGTACTTTACGCAGGTGATTCGCGGCAATGAAGCGTGCGACATGCCCAGCCGCCGTTGGAATAAACCATCCATCATGTTGATGTGCGAAGCCAATTACTCGAACGCGCACGGCACCCCCTGGGTGTACAGTCACCAGAAGTTGGGCAAGTTGGTAGGCATGCCTGTTCCGGGAACCATGACCAGTGTATCGTGGGAACGGTTGCAAGACCCGTCACTCGTATTCGGCATCCCCGTTGTAGGCTATCGCTTGCCGGACGGCAGTTACCTGGAAAACTCAGAACTGGAACCGGATATCAAAGTGGCTAATTCTCCCGAAACGATTGTGAAAGGGGAAGATACGCAGTTGAAGGTAGCCGTGGAGGAGTTGCTGAAAGATCTTAAGAAATAGACGGTTATCAAGTAATTTTTTAGACGNNTTAGACGCGGATAACGCGGATGACACGGATTTTCGAATGCTACGCTATGTTATCCTATCCGGGAAATAACCGGAAGATAAAAAGAAATCCGCGCCATCCGCGTTATCTGCGTCTAAAAAATCAGATATTTATCGTATTTTTGCAGGCTATAGAAATTGATATTAAGAAATAATAGTATGCGTTATAAGATTACGGCACCTGCCATTTTGAATACAACTATCCAGTTACCAGCCTCTAAAAGTATCAGTAACAGAGTTTTGATGTTGCACGCTCTTGCACAAGGCTACACCCCGATCGGCAATCTAAGCGACTGTGACGATACCCGTGTAATGCGGAAGGCTCTGAACGGAAATTCCCAGCAAATAGATATCCTTGCAGCCGGAACCGCCATGCGTTTTCTTACGGCTTATCTGAGCGTTACTCCCGGAACACGTGTCATTACGGGCACACGACGGATGCAGGAACGCCCTATATGGATTTTGGTAGACGCCCTGCGCGAACTGGGCGCCGATATTGAATACCTCGGGAACGAAGGCTTTCCTCCGCTGTACATCACAGGCACGGAATTGTACGGTGGGGAAATCAATCTTCGCGGCAGCGTAAGCTCGCAATTTATATCGGCATTACTGATGATAGGTCCTGTGATGAAGTACGGTTTAAGGCTGAAGTTAAGGGGAGAAGTTATTTCACGCCCTTACATCAACCTGACGGTGCAACTGATGAAAGAGTTTGGCGCGGATGTCACATGGAGTTCGGAAAACTATATTACCGTCCGCCACAGGAAGTATAAAGAGATACCTTTCACGGTAGAAAGCGACTGGAGCGCCGCTTCTTATTGGTATCAGATACTTGCGCTAAGCCCGAAAGTAGAGAATGGTCCGAAAGGGGAAGACTTTCAGCAAATAGAATTACTGGGACTTTATCCGGATAGCTACCAGGGAGACAGCCGGGGAGCAAGGATATTTTCCAATCTCGGCATACAAACAGTGCGCACCGACCAGGGAGTGGTTTTAATAAAGATGGGCAGACCGGTCACACGTATAGAAGAGAATTTAGTGGACATACCCGACCTGGCTCAAACTTTTGTCGTAACGTGTTGTTTAATGAATATACCCTTTCGCTTCACCGGGTTACAAAGTTTAAGGATAAAGGAAACCGACCGTATCTATGCGCTTATCACGGAGTTGCGCAAATTGGGATATCCGTTAACGCTGGATCAAGACGGTGGGTTGGAGTGGAGAGGCGATCGTTGCCAGCCGGAGGCTAATCCGCTTATAGAAACTTATGAAGACCACCGGATGGCAATGGCGTTTGCGCCTGCCTGCCTGCGTCTGCCTTCGGTGCGGATTAACAACCCACAGGTGGTTTCCAAATCTTACCCCAAGTATTGGGAGGATTTAAAGCAGGCAGGGTTTACTATTGAAGTAGAGGAATAGGGATATGTGGATACTGGTAATAAGTCTTGTTGTACTTGGCTGCATTGCACTTTCGGCAGGATACATCCGTAACCGGCGTTTACAAAAGAAGTTTGAGCGCGGTGAACTGGATGCTATGCCCGAAGTAAAAGAGGTGGACGCGGAATGTTGCGGGCAGCACGAGGTATGCGAGAAGGACAGTTTACTGGCTGCCGTCAGCAAGAAGATAGAATACTACGACGACGAGGAGTTGGACAAGTATATCGGCATTGCCCCTGAAAGTTATACTTCCGGACAGGAAGATGAATTCCGGAATGTGTTCTATACGATGCAGGATACTGATGTAGCCGGATGGGTACGCAGCCTACAGCTACGAGGCATTGCATTGCCGGACAATATTAAGGATGAAGTATTCTTGATTATTGGGGAGAGGAGGACGAATGCTAACGAGGCTGTGCGATTTTGAATTATGAATTTTGAATTATGAATTATGAATGGTTGCGCGGAACGAAGCGCAGGCATTCATAATTCATAATTTATAATTCATTTAAGTTTCGCATGTTATTTATCTTGTTGATTTTCAGAACTATCTTTATTGATTTTCAGAACTATCTTTATTGATTTTCAGAACTATCTCTATTCTCCTC
>NZ_DBDF01000193.1:0-20341 GCF_002293435.1 Bacteroides sp. UBA939
CCGGAAGAAAACCTGATAGAGCTTTATACTCCACTACAAACTCAATAAATAGATAAACGAACAACCAGGAATGAATCTATTCCTGCACTTCATTATAAAAGAATTTATGAATACCAAATAAGGGAATATTTTCCATCCAATCCTGGTCTTGATACCCTAACATCGAGATGCGTAACCCTTTCAATGAGTATTGCGGGTGACTTTTAACATATTCCGATATTGATTTGGCTCTGACATTCTCTTCGGCTTTTACTTCGATAGGAATTACACGCTTATCTGTTTGGATAACAAAATCTATCTCTGCCGGAGTTGATTCACTACTCCAATAACAGGTAGAGATTCCCATTGATACCAATTGTTGGAGCACAAACTGTTCAGTAAAAGAGCCTTTGAACTCTTTAAACACATTGTCACCCACCAACATTTGGTTGGCTGGTGCATCAACCATACACCCCAACAAACCACAATCGAGAAGGAAGAGCTTGAATGCGCCCAAGTCCTCATAAAACTTCACGGGCATCTGCAATTCTTTTACCCGACATACTTTATGAATGATGCCGGCATCAATAAGCCACGTTTTCGAACTCAAGTTCACCAAAGCGTTTCATAATCCAAGTCTTTCCTACTTGACGCGCTCCTAACAAAATCAGCGGTTTCCGCCAAGGCTCATTTTTCCATTGCCTTAGTTGTTTTATGATTTTTCTTTCCATATTGCTGCTGATTTATATACCGAAACAAAGTTAGCAAGTGCGAAGATACACTTTTTCGATGATAGCTTTAACCCAATATCACTTCATCTCTGTCTCTAACTTCTTAATCTTCTCCAGAATATTTCCTGCCTCTGTAGAAGGGAACAATTGCAGTACCCGCTGCAAATAATCCTTAGCTTTGGAATAACTATTGGAATAGACCGCCGAAAGGCTGTTACGGTAGCGGGCATGTTGCATCCGCGTAGGAGAAGTTATTCTTTTATAATTAGAATCCAACGTCTTCTTTTCCTGTTCAGCCTGCAGATAGAAATAATTTCCCAAGAAAATATTAGCTTGCAAATTATTGGCATCATGCATCAATACTTTTTCATAAGTTTCGACAGCATCCTTTTCCTTTCCTCGCATCATCTCCATTTCGGCACACGACACAAGCGCAGCAATATCTTCGGAATGATATTGCAGGTATTCCCTATAAAACAAATAAGCCTTGTCATAATTCCGCTTACGTTTATAATAGGTTGCCAATTCATTTATCAAATGGGGAGCTACGGGGCTGCTCTTTTCAATGTGAGTCCAGTAAAACATCTCGGCCTGATCAGCCTCAGCATCTATTGATTGACGGAACAGGCTCACCGCATAATCGTCTTGCTCTTCAGACAATGCGGCAGATACCTTTTGCAACAGTTCTCCAGCTGATTGTGCAGAGAGCACAAAGGGGAACGCAGTCATGAACGAAAATAGTAAAGTTAAAGTTCTCATTTCCTTGTGAAATTATCCAGTTTTTGTTGTTGCAAATATACTTCTTTATAAAACGTTATGCACTTTAAAAAATGTTATTATCCGAGTTTCCTGGTCATATCCAACCAAAAGAATACTCTTACTGACTAATAGAACAAAAACACACTTCAAAATGATTTCAAAATCCATAGAAAAATTCCGCATCAAAGTCAATCTATACAGGCAGAAAGCGTATATTTGCAAAAAACTAAATATAATCTTATGACAAAGTATAAAAGAATTCTGTTAAAGCTCAGCGGTGAGAGTCTGATGGGTGAAAAACAATACGGTATTGACGAAAAGCGCCTTGCCGAATATGCTGCACAAATCAAGGAAATCCACGAACTGGGTGTTCAAATAGGCATCGTAATCGGCGGTGGTAACATTTTCCGCGGACTGAGTGGCGCCAATAAAGGATTCGACCGCGTGAAAGGCGACCAAATGGGTATGCTCGCTACAGTTATCAACAGCCTGGCATTGAGTTCCGCCTTGGTTGCAACAGGTGTAAAGGTACGCGTGCTAACAGCCGTACGCATGGAACCCATCGGAGAATTCTATAATAAATGGAAAGCCATAGAATGTTTGGAAGCGGACGAAGTTGTTATCATGTCGGCGGGTACGGGCAATCCGTTCTTCACTACCGATACCGGTTCTTCACTGCGCGGTATCGAGATTGAGGCCGACGTCATGCTGAAAGGCACACGCGTAGACGGTATCTATACGGCCGATCCCGAAAAAGACCCGACCGCCACTAAATTCCATGACATCACTTATGATGAAGTGTTGAAACGCGGATTGAAAGTAATGGACCTCACAGCGACTTGCATGTGTAAAGAAAACAACCTCCCCATTATCGTTTTCGATATGGACACTGTAGGAAATCTGAAGAAAGTAATACGAGGGGAAGAGATTGGAACATTGGTACATAATTTGGAGGTTTGACAAGATTATACTACTTTTGCTCAATTATAAATCCGAAGAATACAAATCTAAAAGCCAAAGAATATGAGAGAAGTTAAAGAGATTTTAGACGAAGCGCAAGAACAAATGGATATGGCTGTCATTTACTTGGAAGAAGCATTAGCCCACATCCGTGCCGGAAAAGCAGATATACGTTTGCTGGACGGTATACGTGTCAACTCTTACGGAAGCATGGTTCCTATTAACAATGTAGCCGCCGTAACAACTCCTGATGCTCGCAGTATCGCTATCAAACCTTGGGAAAAAACCATGTTCCGGGTTATAGAAAAAGCCATTATTGACTCCAGCCTTGGTATCATGCCTGAAAATAATGGTGAAATCATCCGCATCGGCATCCCTCCTCTGACTGAAGAACGCCGTAAACAACTCGCCAAACAATGTAAAAATGAAGGTGAAACATCCAAAGTAAGCGTACGCAACGCACGTCGTGATGGTATCGACGCCCTGAAGAAATCCGTAAAAGACGGACTATCGGAAGATGCACAAAAAGGCGGCGAAGAAAAACTCCAAAAAATCCACGACAAGTACATCAAACAGATTGATGAAATGCTTGCGAAGAAGGATAAGGAGATTATGACTGTATAATATATTAAATTGAAAGTTGAAAATTAGAAGTTATTGTTTTGCCATGGTATTATTTGTATGGTACGTTGGTATTTATATGTTGTATGGCATTTCAACCTCTTGTTTTAATTTCCGACTTTAATTTTCAACTTTCAATCTTCAATTTTCAATTCAATTGAAAGGTCTGGTAATAAAGAATACAGGAAGTTGGTATTTGGTAAAGACCAACGAAGGGAATTGTGTGGAATGCAAGATTAAGGGCAACTTCCGCCTTAAAGGTATCCGCAGTACAAATCCAGTTGCTGTAGGAGATCGTGTGCAAATTATTCTAAATCCGGAAGGAACCGCTTTTATCAGTGAAATAGAAGACCGGAAAAACTACATTATCCGCCGTGCTTCCAACTTATCGAAACAATCGCATATACTTGCCGCCAATCTTGATCAATGCATGCTCATTGTTACGGTTAATTATCCGGAAACTTCCACTATTTTTATTGATCGTTTTCTGGCATCCGCCGAAGCATACCGGGTACCTGTTAAGATAATTTTCAATAAGACAGATACCTACAACGAAGATGAACTCCACTATCTGGACGGGCTTATCAATCTCTATACCACTATCGGTTATCCCTGTTTCAAAGTTTCTGCCAAAACAGGTGAAGGCGTAGAATGTATCCGGGAAGAGTTAAAAGAACAGATAACACTTTTTTCCGGACATTCCGGAGTGGGAAAATCCACACTAATCAATTCCATTCTACCTGAAATGGATATCAAAACAGGAGAAATCTCCACCTATCACAACAAAGGGATGCATACTACCACGTTTTCTGAAATGTTCCCCGTTTCAGAAAACGGATATATTATTGACACTCCGGGTATCAAAGGATTCGGTACTTTTGATATGGAAGAGGAAGAAATAGGGCATTACTTTCCGGAAATATTCAAATTTTCCACAGACTGCCGCTATGGAAATTGTACGCATCGCCATGAACCGGGTTGTGCCGTACGGAAAGCTGTAGAAGAACATTACATCAGCGAATCACGCTACACCTCCTACCTTAACATGCTGGAAGATAAGGAAGAAGGGAAATACCGGGCAGCACATTAAAATTCAAAAGCACCTGTGGGGCGTAAATTCTGATACCTTTTTTAATGATTATCCGTATAACCTACATTATTCATAGCGTAAGCACTTCGTAATAATTACTTATACTACAAATGAGAATTTATCGAAGAATGGATACGCGGACGACACGGATTAAGCGGACGAACGCGGATTTTTTTCTTAAATAATAATTTAGCTGTACGCGGATTAACAAGAGTATCTCTATTAGCTTCGCTAAATTATCATTTATGACAAGGCACTTATGAATAATGCAGGATAAATACCACTAACCCGAATAATTCATGCTTCAGGAGTTAGAGGAGTTATCCTTCGTGAAGCATTACCTTATCGTTTTATTATCTTTTTTAACGATTCCAATATTAAACCTTTCAGCCCTCAAAAGATCCAAAACTAATGCTGACATACATATTAATACTAATACATGAATAAGAAAGTTAAATGGGGCATTGTTATTTTTATTGGTGCCGGACTAATTGGGTGGGGAGTTTATTCTCAGTTCCCCAAAGAAAACAAAGAATTGGCTGCTGCCGACAAAGTAATGAGTAGTAACCACAATACCAGGAGAATTTTAAATGTAAACGCAAAAATCATCAAGCCGCAATTGCTGAAAGATGATGTTCCGCTCACCGGCATCACACTTCCCGATGAAGAGGTTGATTTGTCGTTTGAGGCTTCCGGAAAGATTATAGAGATTAATTTCGAGGAAGGCACGCTGGTAAAGAAAGGTCAGTTGCTGGCAAAAGTAAATGACCGCCCCTTGCAAGCCCAACTTCAACGCCTTGTTTCTCAGTTGAAACTGGCAGAAGACCGTGTGTTCCGCCAAAACGCATTGCTGGAAAGGGATGCGGTCAGTAAGGAAGCCTATGAGCAGGTGAAAACAGAACTTGCCACCCTCAAAGCCGACATAGACCTGATACAAGCTAATATTGCACAGACCGAACTCCGTGCTCCTTTTGACGGGATGATCGGTTTGCGGCAGGTCAGTGTAGGGTTTTATGCCACACCTACTACAATCGTTGCAAAGCTTACAAAGATTACCCCCCTGAAAATAGAGTTTGCTGTCCCCGAACGCATTGCTTCCGATATTAAAATAGATGCAGGAGTGAGCTTTGAAGTAGAAGGCAGATTAGACAGATTACAAGCCAAGGTATATGCCCGTGAATCCAGTATAGACATAAATACCCATACGTTGACTGTACGCGCCCTCTACCCCAACACAAATGGTCGCGTAATGCCGGGACGTTATGCCTCCATCCATCTGAACAGAACCGAAATTGTCGATGCGATTGCCATACCATCCGAAGCGATAGTGCCTGAAATGGGTAAAGACAAGGTCTTTCTTTATAAATCAGGGAAAGCTGAGCCTGTAGAAATACAAACCGGCATCCGTACCGAAGCAGAAGTGCAAGTATTACGGGGAATAAATGCCGGAGATACCATTATTACCTCGGGCACATTGCAACTTCGTACCGGATTGCCTGTAACTCTGGATGTTATCAATTAAGAAATAGAACCATGAATATATCCGAACTCAGTATACGGCGTCCTGTACTCTCTACAGTACTTACTCTTATCATCCTACTTTTCGGATTGATCGGGTATAGTTACCTCGGCGTCCGCGAATATCCGTCTGTAGATAACCCCATCATTTCGGTATCTTGTTCCTATCCGGGTGCAAATGCCGATGTAATTGAGAACCAAATTACCGAACCGCTGGAACAAAATATCAATGGTATTCCGGGTATTCGTTCCCTGTCCAGTGTCAGCCAGCAAGGATCTTCACGCATCACAGTGGAGTTTGAACTATCTGTAGACCTGGAGACTGCAGCAAACGACGTGCGCGACAAAGTCTCGCGTGCTCAACGCTTCCTGCCCCGTGACTGTGACCCTCCTACCGTATCAAAAGCAGATGCTGACGCTATGCCTATTTTAATGGTAGCTTTGCAGAGTGATAAACGCTCGTTGCTGGAAATAAGCGAGATTGCCGACCTTACCGTGAAAGAGCAACTACAAACCATCGCCGATGTTAGTAGCGTCGGTATCTGGGGAGAAAAACGTTTTTCTATGCGCTTATGGCTCGACCCGGCTAAAATGGCAGGTTACGGTATTACGCCTATTGACGTAAGAAATGCTGTTGACCAGGAAAACGTAGAGTTACCCTCAGGAAGTATTGAAGGAAATACAATCGAGCTTACTATCCGTACATTGGGCTTGATGCATACGGCCGAAGAGTTCAACAACCTTATTATTCGGGAAGATAACAACCGTATTGTTCGTTTCAGAGATATCGGACGGGCAGAATTGGGACCGGCAGACATCAAGAGCTACATGAAGATGAATGGCGTGCCTATGGTTGGTATCGTTGTAGTACCCCAACCGGGAGCCAACCACATCCAGATAGCCGATGCCGTGTATGCCCGTATGGAACAAATGCAGAAAGACCTGCCTGAAGATGTGCAATACTCTTACGGTTTCGATAATACCAAGTTTATCCGCTCCTCCATCGCTGAAGTGGAAGAAACGGTATATGTGGCATTTATCCTCGTTATCATTATCATCTTCCTCTTCCTGCGCGACTGGCGCGTAACGCTGGTGCCATGTATCGTAATCCCGGTTTCTCTTATCGGCGCATTCTTTGTTATGTACCTGGCAGACTTCTCCATCAACGTACTCTCCATGTTGGCAATTGTATTGGCTGTAGGACTGGTAGTGGACGACGCTATCGTAATGACGGAAAATATTTATGTGCGTATAGAGCGTGGAATGCCACCCAAAGAGGCGGGCATCGAAGGAGCGAAAGAAATTTTCTTTGCCGTAATTTCTACCACTATCACACTGGTAGCCGTATTCTTCCCTATCGTATTTATGGATGGTATGACAGGACGCCTGTTCCGCGAATTCAGTATTGTAGTTTCCGGTTCAGTAATCATCTCATCGTTTGCCGCATTAACCTTTACGCCGATGCTTGCTACCAAGCTATTGGTAAAGCAGGAGAAGAAAAACTGGTTTTACCTGAAAACCGAACCGTTCTTTGAAGGGATGAACCACCTTTACAGCCGTTCGCTGGAAATCTTCCTCAATAAACGTTGGTTAGCCCTGCCTTTTGTATTGGCTACATTAGTCATGATCCTATTTCTCTGGAATGCTATTCCCGCCGAAATGGCTCCTTTGGAAGACCGTTCGCAAATCTCCATCAATACACGCGGCGCCGAAGGTGTGACGTATGAATTTATACGGGATTATACGGAAGAAATCAATCAACTGGTTGACTCCATTGTGCCCGACGCCGAGTCTGTTACCGCACGCGTATCAAGCGGTAGCGGTAATGTTCGCATCACGTTGAGAAACATGAAAGAGCGCGACTATACGCAAATGCAAGTCGCCGAACAACTATCCAGAGTGGTACAAAGAAAAACGGAGGCGCGTTCATTCGTTCAGCAATCGTCTTCATTCGGCGGACGTCGCGGAGGTATGCCGGTGCAATATGTGCTTCAAGCTACCAACATTGAAAAGCTACAGGAAATATTACCGGTATTTATGGCGAAAGTCTATGAGAATCCCGTATTCCAGATGGCTGATGTAAACCTGAAGTTCAGTAAACCGGAAACTCGTATTAATATTAATCGCGATAAAGCGAGCATTATGGGAGTAAGTACGCGTAACATTGCACAGACCTTGCAATATGGCTTAAGCGGTCAGCGTATGGGATACTTCTACATGAACGGAAAGCAATATGAAATATTAGGTGAAATCAACCGCCAGCAACGCAACAAGCCTTCTGACCTGAAAGGTATCTACATTCGTAGTGGAGAAGGCGAGATGGTGCAGTTGGATAACCTGATTGAACTGACCAATGGAATTGCCCCACCACAGTTATACAGATACAATCGTTTTGTTTCCGCTACCGTTTCTGCAGGACTTGCCGATGGAAAGACTATCGGACAGGGTTTGGAGGAAATGGACAAGATAGCGCAAGAAACCCTGGACGATACATTCCGTACCGCATTGGCAGGAGACTCCAAAGAATACCGGGAAAGTTCTTCCAGCCTGATGTTTGCTTTCATTCTCGCCATCGTGCTGATATACCTCATCCTGGCAGCTCAGTTCGAAAGCTTCAAAGACCCTCTAATCATCATGCTGACCGTACCTCTTGCTATTACCGGAGCTTTGGTTTTCATGTATTTCAGTAATATCACAATGAATATTTTCAGCCAAATCGGTATTATTATGCTGATTGGCCTGGTAGCAAAGAATGGTATCCTTATCGTGGAATTTGCCAATCAGAAACAAGAGGTGGGAGAAGATAAGATGGAAGCCATTAAAAGCGCATCCCTGCAACGTCTGCGTCCTATTCTCATGACAAGCGCTTCCACCATCCTGGGATTGATACCGTTGGCGTTTGCCGCCGGCGAAGGTGCCAACCAGCGTATTGCCATGGGTACGGCTGTTGTAGGCGGGATGTTGGTATCCACGCTCCTGACTATGTACATCGTACCTGCCATATACAGTTATGTATCCACTAACCGAAGTAAGATTAAGAAATCATGAAACGTACCTTTTTATTCCTCATAGCCGTCGGTTGCGCTACGCTTACCCTGCAAGCGCAACCACCGCAATCATACACATTGAAGTCTTGCCTGGAAAACGGACTTCAGAATAACTATTCATTGCGCATTACCCGCAACGAAGAACAAGTCACCAAGAACAATGCAACATTGGGAAACGCCGGTTATCTCCCTACCCTCGGCCTCTCGGCAGGCTATACAGGTTCTGTTAATAATACAGACAGCAAAATGCGCGCCACCGGAAAACACGACAAGGAGAACGGTGTCTTCGACCAGACCATGAATATAGGGCTAAATCTGAACTGGACTATTTTCGATGGTTTCAATATTACTGCTAACTACCAGCAACTGAAGGAACTGGAACGGCAAGGTGAAACAAATACCCGCATTGCCATAGAAGACCTGATCGCCGGCATTGCCGCGGAATACTACAACTACGTTCAACATAAAATCCGTTTAAAGAACTTCTTCTATGCCGTAACCTTGTCTAAAGAACGGTTACGCATTGTAGAAGAGCGTTATCATATCGGTAACTTCTCGCGTCTGGATTACCAGCAGGCAAAAGTGGACTTCAACGCCGATAGCGCCCAATGCATGAAACAACAGGAGTTGCTACATACTTCCCGCATCCAATTAAATGAATTGATGGCAAATGAAAACGTTGACCAACCGATTGTTATTCTGGACAGCTTGATTAATGTAAACAACAGTCTGAACTTTGAGGAGTTATGGAATGCCACCCTGCAAACCAATGCCAGCTTACTGAAAGCCCATCAAAACAATACACTCGCCATGTTGGACTACAAGAAAGTTTGCTCGCGCGACTATCCTTATCTGAAATTAAATGGCGGCTATGGTTATACGTTTAATAAGTATGATATTGCCTCCAACGACCAACGGAGTAATCGGGGTAATCTCGGACTGAACTTCGGACTGACCGTCGGTTTCAATCTGTTTGACGGCAACCGTCAACGCCAACGCAACAATGCACGTATTGCCATAAAAAATGCGCGTCTGGAACGTGATCAATTGGAACAAGCGTTACGCGCCGACCTGAGCAATCTGTGGCAAGCCTACCAGAACAACCTCCAGATGCTAAATCTGGAACGGCAGAATCTTGTAGCAGCCAAAGAAAATCATGAAATTGCCATGGAACGATACATGTTGGGAAACCTTTCGGGTATTGAAATGCGTGAAGCGCAAAAGAGTCTTTTGGATGCCGAAGAAAGAATCCTGTCTGCGGAGTACGACACGAAGTTATGTGAAATCTCTCTGCTTCAAATCAGTGGTAAAGTGACAAAATACTTGGAATAAAACAAATATTACCCATCCGGAGTCTATTTTTCCTCTACTTTTGTCGTTATAGAACTTTAAAAAGATAACGATCATGAGAAAGATTTATCTATATTGTCTGGCGCTAATGAGCCTGACAAGCGTGTCTGCACAAGAAACCGTAAGTTACAAAGAGAAAAAGCCATATAAAAACTGGGTGAACATGGCTCCCAAGTTGGGCGATTCATTCTTTACTACACCTGAAGCAACCCGCATCGGAGACAACGTTTTGCTTTACCAGCAGACCACCGGCGGATGGCCAAAAAACATTTATATACCTGCAGAACTGACGCCGAAAGAATGTAAAGATGTGTTTGCCTCCAAAAATGATGTAAACGAAAGTACCATAGATAACAATGCAACCAGTACGGAAATCCGTTATCTATCCCGTCTGTATCAGGCTACAAACATTGAGAAATACAAAGATGCCGCATTGGAGGGTATTCGTTATCTTCTTAAGGCGCAATACCCCAATGGCGGATGGCCGCAATTCTGGCCTCGCTCCACGGGCTACTATACGCATATTACCTATAACGACAATGCAATGGTAAATGTTATGGAACTGCTGCGTGAAGTATATGAAAAGAAAGCCCCTTATACATTCATCCCCGATAGCATCTGCGACCGTGCACGCATTGCTTTCAATAAAGGTATAGAGTGTATCCTCAAGACACAGGTTATGCAGAATGGCAAACCGACTGTTTGGTGCGCCCAGCACGACGAACATACTCTGGCTCCTGCCAAAGCGCGCGCTTATGAACTGCCTTCCCTCAGCGGCGCTGAATCGGACAATATAGTACAGTTGCTGATGTCCCTTCCCAATCCTTCGCCGGAAATCATTACGTGTATTAAAAATGCCATTGAATGGTTCAAAACTTCCAAGATAGAAGGATTGAAAAGGGAATATTTCACAAACGCCGAAGGGAAGAAAGACTATCGTATGATACCTTGTACAGACTGTGAACCGCTTTGGGCACGCTTCTATACACTGGAAGACAACCGTCCTTTCTTCAGTGACCGGGATGGAGTGAAGAAATTCTCCCTCTCTGAAATAGGTCACGAACGCCGTACCGGTTACAGTTGGTACAACAATGCCGGCCTAAGCCTCTTGAAGAAATATGAGAAATGGAAGAAACGCTATTAACTCATTATCCCATTACCCATTTCGTTTTCTTCCCGAAGCAACGATAAGCCATTGCTACCAAAAACCAGGAAACAGCAAACGCTAACACTGCGGCGGCGGGTATCTGCAAGTACAATGGAACACCTGCTGCCCGCATCAATACCACTGACGGACCGGTGAAGAAATAGTGTATCATATAGATTCCAAAGCCACAAAGCGTCAGGTTAGACAACGCCTTTTGTATGCGTTCCGAACGGACATTCGCTTTTTTAGCCCACATAAATACAGGAATAGTCATCATAACTACATTCAGCGAACAATAAGTAAAGAACAATTCCAGCATTTCTTCGCTATATTCAGGCAATGCCGTAATGTAGCGGAAACCGAAGAATGTCACTGCATATCCTATAATAAACATAGGCACACCTATCAGAACCAATTGCTTTCCCGTCCAGTCGTGGTTACGCAGATAATGTCCCAAAAGCAGGTAACCGTTAAATCCCGCGAAGTAATAAAGCGTACCGAATGCATTCCACGAGCATGTTCCCCACAAATATTGCGCAACAAACTCATTATAATAAGGTAGAAGCAACGTCACGCCCCAAGCCGCCAGGAACCAGAGTTTAGCACGTTCCGAAGCTTTCTCCACCCAAGCCGAGAATATCGGCAGGTACAGATAGAGGCCTATCAACAAATAGATGTACCACATGTGAACCGCAAGGATAGAAAAGTTAAAAGGAAACTGCGCAATATAGTCCATACTCACCGCAAAGGACTGACGCATCACTTCTTCTCCCGAATAAGGAAAGAAATCGAGGATGACACGCGGCTCCACACCCAGTAGTCCGGTAATCCACGGAAAAAGATTATAAAGTACCGACCAGATAAGAAACGGAAAGAATACACGTGGAATGCGTTTCTTATAGAACACAGAAGCGTCTCCCTGCACCGGAAGCAGCAAAGCGCCTGTTATCATTACAAAAAGAGGTACGCACGGACGCAGAATCGAACCGTAGGCAGCACCCCAGAATTTTATATCTTCAATATTAAGGGCAGTACCCGGATAAAAGTTAAAAGGGTCTGCGCAATGACAACAAACAACGGTGAACATAGCTATCAGTCGAACGACGTCTAACCATACAATGCGGGTATCCGCCTTCGGCAAAGTGTTGGGGGTAGTTAATTTCATACGATTAATTAAGATTAAAAAAATAAGTTTCGCAAGTTACTGGTATCACTGATTATCAGTAGTATCTCTATTCTCCTCCCAGGAGGAGGAGAATAGAGATACTACTGATAAATAGCGATACCTAAGTTAATAAATTGTGTTTTCAAATGAATTTTGTTCAAAATAGAACGTAAGTACCTCGCCGGAGCTGCTTACTTAGCGCAATTCCACGGCTTCAGTTGCTTGAAGAAGTCATTGCCCTTGTCATCCACCAGAATGAATGCCGGGAAATCTTCCACCTCAATCTTCCAGATAGCCTCCATACCGAGTTCGGGATATTCCACACACTCAATACTCTTGATATTATTCTGTGCCAGGATAGCAGCAGGGCCGCCGATAGAACCGAGGTAGAAGCCACCGTACTTCTTGCACGCATCCGTCACCTGCTGGCTACGGTTACCTTTAGCAAGCATAATCATACTTCCACCGTGACTTTGGAACAGGTCAACGTACGAGTCCATACGTCCCGCAGTAGTCGGACCCATAGAACCGCAAGCCATTCCTTTGGGAGTCTTGGCAGGGCCGGCATAATAAATAGGATGATCTTTAATATACTGCGGCAGGTCTTCACCACGATCCAAACGTTCTTTCAGTTTAGCATGCGCAATATCGCGTCCTACGATAATCGTACCATTCAACGACAGGCGGGTAGCTACCGGATATTTAGTCAACTCCTTGAGGATATCCGCCATCGGACGGTTCAAGTCAATCTTCACAACAGCGCCTTCGCCTGCATGACGCATTTCTTCCGGAATAAGTTCGCTTGGATTGCTGTCTAATTTCTCAATCCAGATACCGTCTTCATTGATTTTACACTTAATGTTACGGTCAGCGGAACAGGATACACCCAAACCTACCGGACAAGAAGCGCCGTGGCGAGGCAAACGAATAATACGTATATCGTGCGCCAGATACTTGCCGCCGAATTGCGCACCCAAGCCAATCTTCTGAGCCTCTTCCAACACCTTCTTTTCAAGTTCAACGTCACGGAAAGCACGTCCGTATTCATTACCTGTAGTGGGCAACTCATCGTAATAGTGAGTGGAAGCCAGCTTCACGGTCAGCAGGTTCTTCTCGGCAGAAGTACCGCCGATAACGAAAGCAATGTGATAGGGAGGACAAGCAGCCGTACCCAATGTTTTCATTTTCTCAACGAGAAAGGGAACCAATGTGTCAGGATTCAAAATCGCCTTTGTTTCCTGGTACAGATAAGTCTTATTGGCCGAACCGCCGCCTTTGGTAACGCAGAGGAAACGATATTCCATACCTTCGGTAGCTTCAATATCAATCTGTGCGGGCAAGTTACATTTCGTATTCACTTCGTCGTACATATTCAACGGAGCATTCTGAGAGTAACGCAGGTTTTCTTCCGTGTAAGTTTTGTACACGCCCAATGACAGGGCTTCTTCGTCAGAGTAACCCGTCCATACCTGTTGTCCTTTTTCTCCGTGAACAATAGCCGTACCGGTATCTTGACAGAAAGGTAGTACACCCTTGGATGACACTTCAGCATTCCGAAGGAAAGTCAGCGCCACATATTTATCATTATCACTTGCTTCGGGGTCGCTTAGAATCTTGGCTACTTGCTCATTGTGCGAACGGCGCAGCAGAAACGACACATCACGGAAAGCCGCATTAGCCATTGCCGTAAGACCTTCTTTCTCAATTTTCAGAATAGGGTTTCCTTCAAACTCGCTTACGGACACATAGTCTTTTGTAAGCAGATAATACTCAGTTTTATCTTCCCCATGCTCAAACATAGGTTGATACTTGAACGGAGGTGTTGCTGCCATAATTACTCGTAATTTAAAATTAATGAATGTTGTGCTAAAGCAGTGCAAACTGAGAGCAGAAGCGAGTTTATTTGCCTTATGCCAAAGTACCACTTACTTTCGCAAAGCAAAGGTAAGAACTATTATTGAACTATTTCTTTAATTAGCGTAAAAATGAAAACCGGACACTATCCTATCTTCCGCATACGCCCTATCAACTCATCACCCAGCGCCGTCTTATCCTCAATGTGCTTCAACACAGCAGTAACAAACGGATTGCTTTCAAAGTCACCGCGTACTTGTTCGAAGTCCATTTCCTTTTCCGCACGCGACCCGTCGACACCGAACCCCGTCATGGAAGCAAGTGAAAATTCTTTCTTGGCATCCTCATAAATCAGGCGATCGAGTCCTACAACCGCTTCTTTCCATTTCTCAACTATATGGATAATATCATCCGCGGTTATCTTCTCGGGGCGGATACCATAGAATTCTTCCAGTTTCTCATAAGCCCAGGTCCATTCATAAGTATAATAATTCAGATGCATCTTCTCAAACTCGGCATTGATGCACTTCAACCGGTTCACTTTTCCGGATTCTATATCATTAATTAACGTATCTATTTCGCTCTTAGGAGCAATCAGACCGGAAATATCCACCCACTCGCCACTGCCCACAGAAGTATCGGGCTTCAAACGGGCACGTATTTCTTCATTGCTCTTGAAGTCCATACCCTCCAAACGCTTGATAACGGAGTTACCCAGGAATTTATGAATAGCAATCTCGTAGAACTTAATACCCTTTACCAACGCAGAGTTACGAATTTTTGCGCTATGAAAAGAATAAATGTCGGAAAGCTCACCCGACGCCTGACGTAAATTCTTCAAAGTCTCCCTTCCTTTGAACATCTTCTGTACCGTATAGGGACTAAGCAGGTTGTAATTAATAAAATCGAGCTTGTTTGTATCCGTACGACCGTCACGTTTCGGCCACTTCTGCGCATCACGTATGGTTCCCACACTGCGGAGATTTACGCCCGGCACAAGGTAAGTGGTATTGTTCTGTTCTATCAGATAAGAAAACGGCAGATTGGATGTATCGGAATGATTAACATGACGCCCCATTACTAATGAGAAAGCTCCTACGCGTGCGGGCCACAGAATATAAGAATCGGAAGTGGTCTTAGCGCCGCGCTCCATGGTTCCCTGATGAATAGGACCTAACTTATACATGTGGTTACTCTGGTTAGAACCCGAACCGGCATTCATGAATGAGAACATACCGGCAATCAACAAAGTAGACTTATGGTGCGTCACCGTAAACGGGCCGGCAAAAATGGCGCATGCTTCACCGTTCTCTCCCTGGCAATTGCTGAAGAAAAGCGAATCGGATGCCGAATAATTATGTCCCAGTTTACACGCCTGACCTATGAAGCAACGGCTCAACATTGCACCGTCGTTCACGTGCGAGCCGGAAGAAATGATAAAGTCATCACAGATAACCCCGTGCCCGATATATACAGGAGCCACTTTGTTACTGTTAACACTTCCATTTGACAAACGGCTGGCTCCGCAAATATGGCAGTAATCTCCGATACGCACATTCGTAATGGAACCCGTGTTAAGTATCATTACGTGGTTACCGATACTACCAACAGTAGCAGCATGTTTATTGGAATAAAAGTCTGCAATAGCCTTCATCCGGCAAATCAGTTCGGGACGGTGACGGTAAAGAGCCAGGATATAAGCCTGATGCGCAGAGAGTTTATCATTGATGAGAACTTCACGTCCACCGGTTTCATTCAGCACGGATACTTCTACTCCGTTACCGAATTTACTCAAACCATCCACCAGAATGATATCCACATTCTCTATGAAAGTATCATGTCCGATTTCATAATTGGCTATGTAATTCTGGATATTTTCAATGCAACAGTTGTCTCCCACCGTGACATTGTGGAGAGTTACATGGCGTAAACCGGAGTGTTTCCTGATTCCGCCGGGTAATGTAAATTCAGATTGGAATACTCCCAAACGCACATCTCCCGAAAAACGAGTGTGATGTACAAACTCGGTAGTGAATTTTTCCGCTACCACTACTTTTCCCCAATCATCCGCCAGACACGACTGGCTTTTCAACCGAAGTAGCTCGTCCTCGGTCAGATGTCTGTAATTCATATTCTTTATCGGTTTATTAATTAACAAGGTTTTCGAGTTGAATACCTCGTCAATTCAGTTACTCCTCTTCTTCGTAGGTCTGATAAAGAAAATCATTATAAGGATACTTCTGTACGTGCAACTCTTTCACACGCTGGTAAACCACACTCTTCAGTTCCTCCAAATTAATCTTTTCGCGGGCGGATATAAAGAGGCAATTATCCTCCATTTTCGCCATCCACGTCTTCATCAGTTCTTCGAGTGTTAAGTTTTCTTTTGTTTTGGGGGTAAGGTCGTCAGCCGCTTTTACAATATAGGTATAAGCGTCTATTTTATTAAAGATAAGTACTGTCGGCTTACCGGCTGCGCCGATATCCGCCAAAGTTCTGTTGACTACTTCTATTTGTTCTTCAAAATCAGGATGTGAGATGTCCACAATATGAAGCAATAAATCCGCCTCGCGCACCTCATCCAAAGTAGATTTAAAAGAGTCTACCAAATCCGTCGGCAATTTACGGATAAAACCAACCGTATCCGAGAGCAAGAAAGGCAGGTTGTCGATAATTACCTTGCGCACCGTGGTGTCCAGCGTTGCAAACAATTTGTTCTCTGCAAAGACTTCACTCTTGGCAAGCAAGTTCATCAAGGTGGATTTGCCGACATTGGTGTAACCTACCAGTGCCACCCGGATCATACGTCCGCGGTTCTTCCGCTGGGTGGATTTCTGTTTATCAATCTCCGCCAAACGTTCCTTTAAAAGCGACATACGGTTTAAAATGATGCGGCGGTCCATTTCCAACTGCGTTTCGCCCGGGCCGCGAAGTCCCACAGAGCCTTTACCTCCACCGGCGCCCGAGCCACCACCTTGGCGTTCCAAGTGTGTCCACAGGCGTTGCAGGCGAGGAAGCATATACTTATACTGTGCCAGTTCCACCTGCGTTTTCGCATTGGCAGTCTGTGCCCGCATGGCAAAGATATCAAGTATCAGAGACGTACGGTCTAATATCTTAATTTTCAGTTCGGCTTCTATATTACGGATTTGCTTGGCTGAAAGCTCATCGTCGAAAATCACCATTCCGACTTCACGCTCTTCCTCTTCTTCATTGCGGATATACGCCTTTATTTCTTCGAGTTTACCTTTACCGACATAAGTCACTGAATGGGCTTGTTCCATCTTCTGGGTGAACCGTTTCACGACTCTTGCCCCGGCTGTCTCAGCGAGGAATTCCAGTTCATCGAGGTACTCATTCGTCCTGCGTTCATCCTGGGTTTTTGTAATAAGAGCAACTAATACCGCCGTTTCCGCCTGTACTTCGGAGATTACAAATTCTTTCATTTATTATCTTTTAAATCAACTTCCGGCGACAAATATAATTATTTTTGCAGAAATCCTTCTGCTATCTTTCTATTTATTTCTACAACAATGTCTTTATAATCTGCACGACGCCCACATGCATGGATTTCCAATAAAGGATATTTTTCAAGGATATGCGACATTAAATCGTCTATGGAAGGTACTGCAAGAAGCTGGCTATATTCTTCATAAGTATAAGTCAGGAAGGCCACATTAGGCCCTATTCCCTTATTGTCCAACAGATAGCCATTGTCCAGAGGGGTAGGCAGGCGCAGTCCTTCTCCCATCTTTAAATCACCGGGTGCGGGATAAGACAAGATACGGGTACGCGCTTCATCCATAATAACCGGAACCTGATGCAAATAGTCCGCCTTTGTCTTATACACATATACCACCGGCGAAGTAGATGCCGGCTTACCACCTGTAATAGACGGAAGCTTTGCCACGAAGTTCATCTCCACATTCAGTTTGTCAGATGTCATTGTAGTTTCTTTTTTAGCAGAACGGCAACCTGATAGTAATACAAGTAGTGCCATTATTCCAATATTTATTTTTCTGTTCATTTTAAGAATTTATGTTGTTGAGTTCCCTTGTCTGTAACGGCCTGCAAGATGTAGACTCCGGCAGGATATTCCCGGCAAGAGAAAGTTATATTCGTATTTTCTTCTGTCGGTATCTGTTTCAGCAAACGACCGTTCGCATCATATACATTCAAGCTACATGTATTCTCAGGCAAGCTAACGGTTACGATTCCCCGTTGCCTGTCACAGAAAGCAATAAACTTTCCATCCTCCTCCACTTCTGTAATTGACGTAGGTTTATCTTTCACTATGATTTCATTCGTAGTACCCGAACCGCCTCGAACAAGTTTCCAATCAGCATCATTCATTCCTTTATAAACCGCCATAATACGGTCGCCCGGCTGTGGAGTCGATGAAATCCTGCAAGTAAAGTTAGATACCGTAACAGCATATACTTCCAAGTTTATACTTTTTTCTTCAGAAATAACTTCCCTCACATTCAGGTTCTCACCTACTAAAGCTAACGCCACAACTCCATTATACGCTGTCAGCCCGCAGTTCCTGATTAGCCCTACTCCTATACGAAAAGTTGTGTTTACTTTAAACTCGATCTCCGCAGTCTTTAATCCCACATAAGGACCATCGCCAAACATTCCCAGTAGTGACTGGTAATCCGAATTATTTTCCATCTTCTTCATGCCAAACACAGCATCCTGGTTTGCAACAAAACCACTGTCCGAACTACCTCCCACTCCCTGTTCATCCGGATTTAAAGCCGAAATCAGGAAAAAGCCATTGCTAACGCCACTCCATCCCCAATTGACACTAAAATAATCATCGGTAGTATAACCATCCAGAATGAACTGATGTCCTTCATTTTTAAGAGTCGCACCACCATATAGCACCGGGCCGACTGTTCTTATTTCATCTTTCAACATCCGTATCCACTCTTCTTCCGAATACCAATCGCGAAAAAGACACACCATTCCTTTATTATACCCCATGTATTCAGCCAGACCTTGAAGCGCTGCGAGTGTTGAGGCGCTGGTTCCGCCGGCCGAAGCTATGTTAAACTCCGACTGAGCCATAACCCCGCAATCGTACATCAAACTTGCAACTTCCGCCTTGGCTGCTTCTGATGATTTTCCATCATATTCAAGCGGCATATTATTCCAGTTGTAGACATTTCCCAAAGTTCTTTCCGGAATAGCCTGTGATATTTCAGTCCCTCTAATGTTTGCCACATAATTGTAGGCAGGAAGAGTTCCCTTACCAGTTTCCGGCCATTCGTGATACCTCATAAGTATTGCCACAGCCGTCGCAACGCATCCGGTAACAGTGCGTACACTCCTGATTTCAGGACAAAGAGTATTATAAGGGGATAGTTGATTCCATTCAGCTGTTTCATATTGCTGTTCCACCATTGTTTCGTCAACAGTTTCCGATATGCTTCTCCAAGCATCGGATACGGCATCAGAAGCAATCAGGCCAACCCTCCTGGCTTCATTAATTTGTTCCTTTAATCCATTCATCCATCCTTTCAGATTGGACGGCATTCCATCAACAGCAAAATGGTTCGTAAAAGAATAGCCTAATACAGGCATCACCGCATCATCTCCGGCAATGATTACAAATCCCCCACCCTCAATGTTATTAAAGACATAGAAAGCCGGAGTATTCCCGATACTGCGGGTCTGTGCATCTTCACCGTTCCACACCAACTGCAAATACGCTGACGTAATACCACGAGTCTGAATACCTTTTTTAAAGAAATTTGTAGCCACAGCATGTGCCTGCTCTGCTGATATATTATCTGCAAGAAGCGCATTTGATAGAAGAACAAATAAAAAGAGTAGTGTATATCTCATGATAGTTAGGGATTGGCGCTATTCGTTCAAAAGACAAAACTACAAAAATATATCGTTTATCGAATGATTTTGATTTTTTTTATAAAAAAAACAAGGCAAATACATTCATTCATCCCGTGGGACGAATTCTTTTGTCTCACGGGACGGTTTCATTCGTCTCACGAGACGGATTTTTTTGTCTCGTGAGACGGATTCATTCATCCCATGAGATGAAATTTCTCGTCCCACGAGACTATTTCTCCCTCCCAGGGTTTCGAGCGATTCTAC
>NZ_DBDF01000193.1:20463-20591 GCF_002293435.1 Bacteroides sp. UBA939
CTTAAACGGGATATATGCGGTGCGCGGACGGGATATATATGGTGCTTGGACGGGATATATGCGGTGCGCGAACCATCTATATCCCGTCCAAGGACCGCATATAGATGGTGTAAACACCATCTATATGC
>NZ_DBDF01000106.1:0-12725 GCF_002293435.1 Bacteroides sp. UBA939
TTACGAAGTACTTACACTATGAACAATGTAGGCTAAATATATCCACCATTAGTTACAGAAACGGTACCCCATATGGCAGAACATAATGGCTCTATTACAGAACTTATCTCAGCCCTATTTCAAAGTTCATCTCCAGCTTAGAGANNTGTATATCTCCAGCCTGGAGATGCATGTCTCCAAGTTGGAGATGTATATCTCCAGGCTGGAGGTGAACTTTTCTCAAAGGCACAGGTATTCTTATCACTAAGGAGAAAAACATTTCAAAGCCGGGAAGGAACTTTGTTATCATTAGCTGTTGTCACAAGGAGTGTTCCCTATAGGATGGTTCAATGATGGGGATGATTGTCCGGTATGCACACAGTGAAACGAGTACCTTTACCTAATTCGGAAGTAATTCCTATCGTTCCGCCAAAACGTTCTACAATGGTCTGGCAGATACTCAATCCCAGGCCGACACCTTGCGTAAAACTATCTACTTTATAGAAACGTTCGAATATACGTTGCTGGTCTTCTTCCGAAATACCACGGCCTGTATCCTCCACAAAGATAACTGTATGGCCGGCGGTTTCCGTCATATACCCAAAAGTGATAGAGCCATCGGATGTGAACTTCTTGGCATTGTTGATAAAGTTATTCATCACTTGTTTCAGACGAACAGAGTCTGTGATTATTGACTTATCAACCTGTTCAGGGATTTGCATCACCAGTTTCACTCCCGCAGGCATATTCAATTGTTGGGAATCATATATCTGCTGCATAATAAAGTTCAAATTGTATTCGGAGAAATGGAAATCCATAGAACCGGACTCAATACGCGATAAATCAAGAATATCATTAATCAATGCCAGCAACAGGGTGCAATTCGTATTGATAGTATCTACAAATTGCTTCACTTCTTCAGGGCTGAATGCTTCGATGCCCTTCAACAAATCGGAGAAACCGACAATAGCGTTTAGCGGCGTACGGATTTCGTGGCTCATATTAGCAAGGAAAGCAGACTTGAGCATATCGGCTTGCAGGGCACGGTCGCGGGCGTTTATCAATTCTTCTTCCGTATCCTTATATCGCTGAATACTCTGGCAAATGCCCAATACCATATAGGGTGCATCAGGGGTCAGTCCGTTATAAGAAGTGCCGCGAAACTCCCACCATTCATACTTACCTTCTTTTTTACGTATACGGCAACTCATACGGACATCCGGTTTCTGACCTTTAAGGATGGCATTAAAGCGTTCAATAACCCGCACCAGATCTTCCGGATGGATAAGAAGTTCCAACTGCTTCCGCCCCATGGTTTGATTGTCCGATAGTCCGAGATCAGTAAGCAAAGTACCGGAGAAGTGAAAGTCAGATGTACGTATGTCATATTGCCAGGAATATACCGAACTTGTATCCATCGCAAGGTTAAAGAAACGCTTATGCATTTCTTCTTCTGATATATTACGGCAATAGATGGCCATACCTGTCATCTTGCTCTTCGAATAGACAGGCACTACTTCGCCGGAAATCGGGAAATAGGTTCTTGCATGAACTTCCTGCATGAATGATTTCTCCGGAATAGGAACCGCACGGCGTTCATCTTTCACTTGCTTTAATAAAGATTGCAGTATGTTTTCTCCATCACAAAAGATATTAAAGACAAAATCCGCCATCTGACCTTCATAATACTTTGCCGTATGAACCTCAGGATCAAGTTCCAGCATAAGTATCAGGGCGCGATTCATAAAATGGATGCGGTAATCCGTATCATAAGTGATTAATCCGTCGCGAATGGAACAAAAGATATTATCAAACTCGTCACGCTGTTCCACCAGGCGGTTCTGTATCAACAAGCGGGTTTGAACATACATGCGTCGACGTGATTCACGACGGTTAAGACGGTAAAGCCAAATCACCAGACAGACCAATGCTCCTACGATAATAAAATAAAAGAGAATAAACCAGATGCGGTAACGGTCCATTAAGGATGTATTCAGGATAACACTGCCATTGCTTACTTTATCCTCACCTACTTTGAAGTATTCCAACTGTTTATGATCATAAAGCAGCTTGCCGGGGAGGTCGACAACACCTAACGTAGATGGCAAAATTCCTTTCAACACTTGCGCGGCACGCCGTCCGGCGGCATAAGTGCCTTCATAAGGTTCGGTATCATACACACCAAACACTCCGTTTGTCAAAGCCAGATTTTGTCCGGCATAAAACGGAGCTTTAGAGTTCTTTCCGATAAAAGAAAGGAAAGGAGTCCACTTTGGTGCAATGACAATACGGCTATAGGCATTGTATTCATAGCAAATAGACGAAATAATCGGATTAGAAGCCTGTACCTGTACATTCATTTTCTTCAATGTGTAGTCGGGATACTTTTGTTGGTAGTCATTCCAAATGCGTTCGAACTCGGTAACTCCCATACGGCCTAAAGCGCTACTGTCCGAAATACAGATAACTTCCGTACGGTGAGGAAATAGCTGGCGGGCATTCTCAAGCAAATACTGAAAATCAATCTTAGTAGTATAGCCGCAAACGTTAGGCAGACTTGACATAAACTTATCATCGGGATATTTGATACCGGAAACTACAACCGGCAATTTATAGGGCAAAGAGTCACCGCAATGCATCAGAGTATAGAATGCTTCGTCATTTGCCGTAATAATGAGGTCGGTATTCCGCTGGCGGGCACGCTCACAAACGCGGCGCATAATGACACATTCGGAGGAAAAAGCCCAGTAGTCTGCATCCAAATACTCGACAGTGACTTTCGCTTTTACATCTCCACGTGACAACCCGTCATGCACTCCTTTGAGCAATTCATTGTTCCAAGGAATACGTTGGTTGTATGATTGAATGAAAAGGACGTTATATGTACGTTCTGTGGCAGAAAAGCGTCCGGCAAATGCAATGCAGGAGAAAAGGTTAAGTAACATTACGAGAAATAAGTATCTCTTCATATCTTGTCTGAATAAATGTACCACATATTCCGGGCAAATATACACAATTATATGAAAAGCTGAATAGAAAGTGCCTTTTCTTTTTGCATGGTTGCAAAAGAAAAGGCACTAAATATAAAAAAGATGATTGCGGGTTATCATATTACTCGTCATGCAACGCCTCCGCCGGCTGTACCCGCATGGCCCGCGTAGCAGGAAACCAGACGCCGGTTATCACCATCAAACCCATGAGAAGAAAGGTGGATAATGAAACGAGGGTAAAGCGAAGGCCTGTAGCATCGGCCTGTTCGGTCATTGTAGCTTCTCCCAAAACCAGGTTTCCACAGATAATCAGAGCCGGGATGGTGGCCAGAACCAACAATAATAATCCTTCGCCCAGCAACTGGCCGCATATCTTCATGCGGCTGCTTCCCATCGCCATTCGTAAGGCAATCTCGCTACGGCGGTGGCGCGTACGGAACCAGAAAGTACCCATCAACCCTATAAAGACATTGAAACTGAAGAAAACCGCAATGAAACGTGCGCTACGTATATACGGGGTAATTCCTTCGGCTGCATCACGCTCCGCCTTCTGTTCGTCATAGCTGCGGATTTCAAACAGGTAGAACGGAGCAAGCTGTAACCGGGAAGTCATATCACGATAGAAGCGGGTAGCAAAGTCGTCAGTATCTGCTTCGGGACGTACGCGGATGGAAATAGAAGGAACTACTCTCTGCGTCCGGTAGAACCAAGAGGGAAGGGGCGTCAGAATAAACGGCTCGTAACGGGCATAATCATCCCTCTTCTGATGACTGCATACGGCAGCTACCCGGTAGCGAAGACTGCTGCCGGCATAATAATCAAAGAATTCCCGTCCCACCACTCTGCTATCTGCATGGAAAAGGCTGTCCGCCATATCCGATGTAATAACGGCAGGCAAAGGAGTGGCAGCAGGATTCCATTCTGCCGAAGCAAATGACAACGAGGAGCCGGAAGTGCTTTCAAATGCATTCATATCACCGGAAAACATCCCCGTACCTTCCTGTATCGGGATACGCATTACTTTAAAGTATTCGGGAGATACATAACGGATATTGGCGCTCATCACGTAAACACTATCTATGGTGTACCCCTGAAACATAACGCTTCGGGTATAAGCATCGGAACCAAACCAGACCCCTGCACTCTCTACACCCGGATACTGCTTGATGCGGCGAACTGCTTCTTCTATGGGATTAAACCAGAAACGTTTCAGGCTGTCCTCGGATGAACAGGGTATAAACTGATTGGGATTAGAAGAGAGACGGATTTTGTACACATGTTCCAGATTATAACCTTTGGACTGATTCTCGGCATAAGCAAAGCCATAGAGTATGTCGAGGCAATACCACAGCAACACGAATACGATTAGGAGTTCGGCAAAAAGCCAACCGTTTGCACGACGCTGGTTCCAGATTTGTGTCAGAATGGACTTTATCATATATATCAATTCTCTTTAGTTCTTGTTTACAGTTTATTTATTCTCCGTTGATGACTTCCGCTATAGGCCGGCAAGTAGCATTCCATGCCGGAATGAATACGGACAGCAGATTAAAGAGCAGGCACACACCCAGCACAGTAAGGAAGACTGCCGGACGCAGGAAAAGCCAGATGCTTACTTCAAAGTTACCCGACGCATAACCACCTGCCAACATCCAGTCCTTACCCAGCCACAACAGCAGGCATGACAACAGAAAACCCAGCAATGCACCGATGAATGCCAACAACAGATTCTCAAGAAGCAGTTGCCACATCAGGGTAGAACGGCTCGCACCATAGGCTTTACGCACTGCCAGTTCCGACAGACGACGAGACATTTGCGAAGAAATAAGTCCGCTGACATTGATTGCCGGTACAATGAGCAGGATAAGCCCCAATATAATGAAAGTGATAACAGGGTTCAGAAAGTCATTGCGAAAAAACTGGCGTTCGGTGTAAGTGCTCAGGTCAGGCAGTATTAATTCATATTCGGTAAGTGAGGCATTCAAGCGGTCGAGTGAGTTTTCTATCTGCAACTTCATCTCTGTGGGACTGACACCGGGTTTACACAATACCATAGCTTCAAAACCACCAAGCAAGCCCTCACTGCCCCAGGCGGATTCCTGAACATTATAAGGTGTCCATACCTCACCATAAGCAAACCTGAAAAGTGAACTGACATCTTCCGTAACCCCTACCACACGTTTGGGATAGAAGTTCACAAAAAAGCTTTTGCCCAATGCTTCTTCCGCCGAACCGAATGCTTCGCGTGCCAGACGTTCGGCAATAACGACGACATCGGCATAGGCATCAAATTCCTGTTGGTCGAAAGAACGCCCCGCTACGAAACGAATATCATACAGACGCCAGAAATTCAAATCGACACGACGCCTCTGACAACGCCTCCCTTTCTCGGGCGAAACGCCACAATATTCCATAGTAGTACTGCCCATATACGTGACTAATTCGACACCGGGCAAATCTCCGAATAAGCGACTGGCAGCCTGATAAGACATACCCGTATTTTTATTACTATGATTGGCCTTGCGGTAACTGTAACCGTAGGAAGAATAAACCATACGGTCACGGTGCAACTCAGGACGGATATTGGCAGTCTGTATGTCGTAGACCATATAAACCACCATGACAAAGGCTATACTCACCGCCGTCCCAATAATGGAGACGACGCTGAAGAAGGGATTTTGTCGCAGAAGCGCGAATGCTTGTCTGAATATCATAAGTATATAGTTTAAACAGTACTACTCGTCATGCAACGCCTCCGCCGGCTGCACCCGCATTGCCTTGCGCGCCGGAATACCGATACCGATAACAATCATCAGCGCCATCAACACGAAAGTAATGCCTGCGCAGAGCAACAGTCTGTCCCACTCCTGTGTTGTGCCGTTGCGCCACGAGTTCAGTTCCATGTGCGCCAGGTTCCAGTCAACGATGATTGCAAGAGGGGTGATGACTGCCAGCAGCAGCAACCCTTCACTAAGCAGGCGGCTGAAGATGGCACGGTCTGTTGCCCCATGCGCTTTGTGCAAGGCAATCTCCGAACGGCGCTGCTGCGTGCGGAACCAGAATGTGCCAAGCAAGCCGAGGAAGATGTTCAGCAGCAGGAAGCCCATGCCCATCACATAGTTGCGGATAACATTGGTCCATGCCTGCTGGTAGTTACGGCGTACATCGCGGAACGAACGAATCTCCGAAATAAAGACGTTGCCCACACGGAACTGGCTTTCGCTGTCTTTCTTCAATTGAGCGATGAAGTCGTTATCCATCCCTTCGCGGACACGGACACAAAGCTCCAAACCTACCTCGTACTGGGATAGCTTCTGCAGGAAGCAATATGAATTGAATGCCTGTTGATGGTCATGATAGCGTACATCCTGCAAGGCAGCCCCCAGTTGATACGTTTTGGTGGTATCACCGAAAAGCTGGAAGCGCTTGCCTTTGAACTCAGTCAGCTTACGGTTGTATTTACTGTAAAGGTTATCCGATGCCAGGAAGTCACCGTGCTCCAGCATCTCCGCCAGTTGTTCGGGGGTTTCGCCACGAGTGCCCTGATAGCGGAAGACGCGTACAAAGTCCGGGGTTACCCGCCGGCGGACAGTCCAACCGGGTGAGACGAGCGTATCATAACGTACATCCGGACCGACACTATTGCCTCCATTATAAGGATACGAGCTGTGCGAGAGGCTGACGGCTTCTATCTCCGGCCGGCGGCGAAGGCGTTCCATCAGTTCGGCAACGTCCGCATGCTTATCGTCTGCGGTTTTATCGGGCGTATAGTCAGGGCTTTTCGGGGTCAACTCGCCCGTTTCAATGAGGTAACAGTGCTCGATGTTGAAGCCTCTCGGCTCCAGGTAAGTGGCGGCGCAGGTATATAGGAAATCTACTACATACCACATCACTACGCTCACTACCAGCAGCTCTAACGCCAACCATAGGTTCGAGCGCCATTCATTCTTTATCTGTATAAGAAGTTTCTTAGTCATTTCTTTTAGTGTGATTAATGATGAGTGATTAATGCAGGCGTCCGCCCAATGCATTGACAATTCCTACTCGCGATGCGCGCCATGCGGGGATACCGGAACTCAGCAGGTTCAGTATGAAGCAGAACAGCAGCGCCCAGCCAAAGGTGGAGGCGTGCAGCAGAATACTGGCATCGACTGCCGGCGGACTTAGCGTCTGGGAGAACTCCTGTGCAAACAATAGCGTATTGCCCAGATAAGCGAACGCCACGCTAAGCAGCAGTCCCAGCACACCCGCCATCAGGGTCACTACAAGGTTCTCGGAGATGATTTGTCCCATCAACTCCATCCGGGTACTGCCGAATGCCCGGCGCACACCTATTTCGGACACACGCTGGCGAAGACGGCTCTGCGTCATGCTGCTCAGGTTGATGGCGGGCACTATCAGCAGGATGACGAAGATTATCATTCGCTGGCGGCGCTCCTGGTCTATATCCGGCTCCTGATTGGCGGAGAAGGCGATGGCGTTTTTCTCCTGGTCGTAGGGGCGGTTACGGTAGATTAACTCGTAGCCATCGGCGCCGATCAGTGCGTTGTACTCTTGCTTGCGCCGTTCGGCTTCCTGGCGAATGGCATCGAAGTCCTTGCGGTCGTGCGCCAGGATGGTGCAGCTCATCATACCCATGTGACCGTCACTCCATCCGGTATGTCCTATTTCGGTGGAGGTGTAGGGCACCCATACCTGTCCGTAGGCAGTTGTGGCGAGGGTGGAGACGTCTTTCACTACGCCGGCTACTTTGTAGGAGGCATGGTTCAGCAGGAACTCCCGTCCTTCGACGTCGGTGCTTTGGAAGAGTTTCCGGGCTACGCTCTCGGTGATAACGGCTACGGGCAGACTGGCGTCGAAGGTTGCCTTGTCGTAGGGTTTGCCGGCGATGAAAGAGAAGTCGAATACACGCCAGAAGACGTCGTCCGTCTGCAACAGGTCGATGCCCATGGCTGCCTGTCCCGGAAGGTTGACCGGGGTGGAGATTACCATACAGGTATAGATGGTTACGGCTTCGGGTGTTTTCAGTGACTGGAAACACTCGCGTGCTGTTTGTGCACTCATGGGGCCGTTGCTGGTTCCGTCGCCCCAGTTCTTATTGCCGATGCTCATGTAGTGCACGTGCAGAAGGCGGTCGCGGTTGCTTTCGGGAGCAAAGGGCGCTACTTTGACTTGCTGCATCATCACCACCAGCATGATGAGGAAGATGGAAAGTGCCGTACCGGCTATGCTGACAGCGCTGATTATAGGCTGTTGGCGTAGCTGCGCCCAGGCTTGGGTAATGTATTGCTTAATCATTTTGGTATTGAGTAAGATATTGCTTAATCATTTCAGTCTGTGGTCTGCGGGGTTCATTCTCCGACCTTGAGGTTGCGAGTGTTTACTCCGCCGATACCGTCTTTGGAGATGTTTGTCTGACGGGCTTTTCCACTCAGTTTAACACTGCCTACGCCTTCCATGCGGGCATCCAGGCGGTCGCAATTCACGTGGATATCGGCGCCGCCTACACCTTTCATCTGTACGACGAGGGTGTTGCAGGTCAGGTCTTCCACGTCTACTTCACCTACGCCTTCTATCTCGAACTTCACGTCATTCAGTTTCAGCGGTTCCTTGCAGTTGAATGAGCCTACGCCGGTGAAGTACACGCTCTTCAGGTCGGGGGCGGTGAGCCATATCTTCACACTTTTCTTGCGGTTTTTGTCACTGCCCTTCTTGAAGCCGATGATGAGGCAGTCGTTCGTTACTTCGGTGGTGGTGGTGGTTACGTAGTCTTCCTTGCCTTCTATCTTCAGGGAGTAGTTATCGCTCTGGGTGAAATAGACTGTGGCTACGGATGTCACTTTCACGGAGGAGAATGCTTCTACTTTGCGTACTTCACTCACATTTACGTCTTTCTCGTTGGCGGCTGTGTTATCGTTGGCTGCATAAACTGTGCCGGCTACTGCGGCGAATAATATACTCAGGGTTATAAATAAAGTCTTCATAATGATTTTGTTATTGATTTGATTACTAATTTGATTATTGAGGTTTCACAAGTTATTTATATTATTGATTATCAGTAGTATCTCTATTCTCCTCCTCCTGGGAGGAGAATAGAGATACTACTGATAATCAACAGAAAACAACTTGTTATTCTACTTGTCGTCCATCAAAGAACCGTACCGTGCGACTCGTCTGCCTGGCTTGCTCCTCATTGTGAGTCACCATCACGATGGTGCGTCCGTCTTCTTTGTTCAACCGGTGTAACAGTTCCATGACCTCGGCTCCCATCTTGGAGTCCAGGTTACCGGTAGGCTCATCGGCGAGGATTATCTCCGGATTGCCGATTATGGCACGGGCAACGGCTACGCGCTGGCACTGTCCGCCGGAGAGCTGCGTAGGCATGTGGCGCATACGGTGGCTCAGGCCGACTTTCGCCAGTACCTCTTCTGCCAGGCGGCGGCGTTCCTTGGCGGACACTTTGCGGTACAGCAGCGGAAGCTCTACATTGTCGAGCACATTCAGCGAGTTAATCAGGTGGAAGGACTGGAACACGAAGCCCAGCTTGCTGTTACGGAAGGCGGCCAGTTCTTTATCCTTCATTCCATCCGTGCGGATGCCGGCAATCTCGATAATACCACTCGTAGGAGCATCCAGGAGGCCTACGATGTTGAGCAATGTGGACTTTCCGCAACCGGAAGGTCCCATGATGCTGAGGAACTCGCCTTTGTTCACTTCGAGGTTCACGTTCTCCAATGCTACGGTTTCAATTTCGTTTGTACGATAAATCTTGTTTATCTCTGTCAGTTTAATCATAATGGTAAGTATTTATATTGTTATTAATTTGATTCTTCTTATTAGCTATTTTATTCTTCATACATAATTAGTCAAACGTCATGCCAAAATTGGTACACGCTCATTATCAGCTATTTAAGTTTGCAGGCATGTGTCCGATAATGAACATATTGTTCGTTTTCAATTGTCCATATATCTTTTGTAGTTTGTGCAGGTCGGCACAAGGGGCTTGTGCAGTACGCTACTGTGCAGAGTGTCTGCACAGGTCAGTGCAGGAGGTCTGCACAGTAGAGTACCCGCTCCTACTCATCCCGCAAAGCCTCCGTGGGCGGTATGCGACTTATCCTGCGTGCAGGAATATAGATGCCTATCAGCACCACCGCCAGCATAACCACGAGAACGATGAGAGACACGATGAGGAAATGCTGCGCGAAGTCCGCCACCCAGTACACCTCGGTGCTGTCTATCCAGTTGCTCCCTTTCGCCAATCCTTCTTTGAGGGCGTATTGCAGGTAGAGCGCGCAACCCACAAGTACAGATACGGTGGTCAGCACAACACCCTCGCCCATCAGCAAACGCAGGATGTGCCCCGGGGTGCCTCCGAAGGAAAGTATCACCCCTACCTCTTCGCGGCGCGTACGCGTCTGCAACCAGAAGGTGCCGATGACGCCCAAGCAGAGGTTTATCAGGAAGAACGCCGCCATCGCCAGGTTGCGCCGGTAGATGGATGTGGCGCCACGGGATTCACTCTCTTCTATTATCTGTTGGTAGGACTGCACGCTACGGGCAAAAAGATTGCCGGCACGCAGTTCCTTTACCATCCAAGGACGGAATTCATACAGGAAACGTTGCATACTGACACCATCTTTTAGACGAATAAGTATTTGCATATCCTCGGTGAGACCCTCCGTATCAAAGGAAACCAAAGGAGTAAACGCTACGCTAACGGGGCGCCATTCACTCCGGGTCTTAAAAGTTCCCACTACACCTATTACAGAAGAATAGACAGTATCGGGATATGCAGACCAACTGCGCTTACCGGCGGCATCTTTCGTATGAAAAAGACTAATCGCCGCATTCTCGGCCAGCACAACATCGGTTTGTGTATAGTTGTAGTCTGAAAGTTGCTCGGGCGTCATCCCCGTTCCGGGGCGGAAACCATACGTCTCAAAGAACCGGGTATGAGGTATAAAACGCATAATCATCAGTTGCACGCCAAGCGTATCGCCTTCAGCACTACATTGGCCGGAGCTGCTGCCTTGCGAGTTGGGATAACAATAACCTAACACAGGTGTAGTAGATTCCACTCCGGGATAATTCCCGGCAAGGCGCACCAGATTGAAATAGGTATCCATTATCACAGCAGAGTCTTCCGCTTGTTTATCATAACCGGGCGCTTGGGGCTGCAAACCGGCAAGCGAAACCAAGCAAAGGCGGTCGGCATCATATCCCAGAGGGATGGCGCGGTCGTGCGTCACCACAATAACCGGGTCAAGGATAATCCAGGTGACGATACTTACCAAAATCAGTTCTGCCAGCAACCAACCGTTGCGGCGGCGACGCGCCCAAAGATTCTTAAATATAAGTTTCAGCATAATCTTCCTTATCTTTTCTCATTCAATGAATACACTATAGGTTTTCTCAGTGAATGCCATGCCGGTATCAATGCTGATAACAGGTTCAGCAATATGCATATCAGCAAAGCCGAGGCAAATACCGCCGGAGCAAACAACATTTCGCCCGATACGTGAACAGCGACTCCTTCCGGAGGACTGTCAGGCCAACGGTCGAAGATGGTAAACACCCATTCGCGGCAAACGTAAAGCGCCAACCATGCAATGAGCAATCCCAACGCTCCGCCCAGCAACGTCAACAGCAGATTTTCCCACATCACCTGCGAAAGCAGTCCACCACGTCCGGCGCCAAACGACTTGCGTACTCCCATTTCGGGCAAACGGGTCTCCATCCGGCTTGCTATCATGCCGCTCAGGTTGAGGGCAGGCACCAGCAGCAGCACAAGAAGTATCAGCAGAATATAACGTGCCGTAACCCATACATCGACTTTATCACTGGCATACGCCTGGAAATTCTTAAGCAAATGCGGAGTTGGCTGTTCCCAAAAGCCAACCGTCCAATCATCAGGGTGAATCAGATTCTCTTTGCGGACTATCTCATCTATCTCGGCATGCAACGCATCTGCCTGCGCATTGTCCTCGACAAGGAAAGTGATCTCAAAACGCCCCAGATAAGCCAAATTCCACATTGAGTCACGATATCCCGGCGACACACTGTAAGGCACGTAGACCTGTGCGTAAGAATGGGGCGTCAGGTAACTGGCGCTACGCACTACGCCGCAAACACGGTAATCAATATAATTCAAGCTGAAACTGCGCCCCACCACTCCTTCCGTCGTACCAAACAGACGACGTGCCAGATCTTCCGTAATGACTGCCGTATGGATTCCACTTTCCAAGTCGGAGGGTGTGAACGCTTTCCCTTCCTGAAAATGAAAGGAGTAGATACGAAAGAATTCCGGGTCGGTCAGTTTCGCCACCACCTCAAAATCTCCGCTACGATCGGCAGGCTGAATGTAACTGTTTTCCGACATATCATCTCGCAAAGCGGCGGAAACAACAGAGGCGTTCTTTAACGGGTAGAACCATTCCTGCACTGCTCTATAAGAAACACCCGATTGATAAGAGCCTTTTCCCTTTTTAAATTGGGAAGCATCAAGATAAAGCGTGTGCTTGCGGTTCGTCTCCGGATAGACAGGGGCTATCTTTACATAGTAGACGATGGCCATAATCATGGTCATGGCAATGGCCAATCCGGTACCTACTACATACAGCGTACTGAACAGAGGATTCTGCTTCATCAGTTCGTAGGCTTGTTTCAAATAGTTCTTTACCATTTTGATATGTATTTACTCAAGTCATTTATATTGTTAATTATCAGTAGTATCTCTATTCTCCTCCTCCTGGG
>NZ_DBDF01000106.1:12761-22067 GCF_002293435.1 Bacteroides sp. UBA939
TCCTCCCAGGAGGAGGAGAATTGGGATACTCTCCCGCACACTATTTCAGCTTCAACTTATTCTTATTCTTATACTGACTCATATCGCTCACCACCACCTGGTCGCCCGCCTGCAAACCACTGATAACCTCCACATACTCAAAGTTACTGTCACCCAGTTGCACTTTACGCTTCACGATTTCCTCGTCCGAGTCGCGTACAAAGAGTTCGTACTCGCCGCGCCCCACATAATAAGAAGCATTCGCAATCCGCATCACATCCTCCTTCACCGCATTCATCACATACACATCCGTTTTCAACCCCGAACGCAAACGACGGTGGTTATCCTCACTCAACTGCACAGTAAACGAAATCACCCCATTCTTCGACAACGGCGTCACACTGCTCACCGTACCTTCCAGCTTCTCATTCCCAATCTTCACCACCGACTTACCTCCGGCAGCCACACGGTCGCCATACGTATCGGCAATCTCGCCCTCCACCTTGAAGTGGCTAAGGTCGGAGATTACAGCAAGCTGACTGCCTTGCGAAACCTGCGCACCAATCTGGTTATTAATGTAAGTAAGAATAGCCTTCCGCGGAGAACGAACCTGCGCATCGTCCAGCGTACGCTTCATCTCGGCAAGCCCCTTGCGGAAGATGCTGAAATCCAGTTCCTGAACCTTATACTCGGCGGCAAGCACTTCCTTCTCATTGTCGTACTGCTGTTTCAGTTGCTCATATTCCAACTCTGCCACGTTGTAGCTAAGTTCCGCCTGACGCACCTTGTCGGTAGTCCCCGAACCCAGACTGTCGAGATACTGCTCATTGCGCAGTTCCACCTTCTTACGGTTCAGTTGCATGGCAGAGACTTTAATCTTCATCGACAGGTCGTTCAGTTTAGTCTGGTTGTTCACCCGTAGCTGGTCGAGTTTGTAACTGCGCATCTGCTCTTCGTCCAACAGTTTCTTGTAGTCCGTCTCTACGCTTTGCAGGTCGAGTTTCAGAATCGGCGTACCTACGTCCACGCTGTCTCCACCTTTCTTATACACCTCCATGATGCGGGTATTGATGGGTGAGTTGATAATCTCCTCGAATGCCGGCACCACTTTTCCCGACGCGCTGACACTGACTTCAATCGTACCTTTATCTACCGTAGAGAGTACCAGGTCCTTCGTCTTGACTCCTGTACGCATCAACGAGATAAGTACGCTGATAACTACTATAACTGCCACGCCTATGCCTCCGTAGCGGATAATCTTCTTGTTGCGTTCTTTATTACGCACTTCTTTTGGTATTTCTCTGTCCATAGTGAATATTGAGTTATTTATTATTTCCTGGTATTGAGTTGTTTATTACTTCCGGTTTCCGGTGCTTGTCCATCGTCGAAAACGAACAGACATGTTACTCACATTTATATATATGCTAAATGCGTGCCAAAAACGTAAATGCCTGAAAACGAGGTGATAGAGAAAAAAGGAGGGTGTCCGATATCGGACACCCTGTACATTTTCGGATATGATTGAAGACGAAGATATAGAGGTACAGAGTTCTATCTTTATTCAGCCTTAGCCCTAATATAAGAAACAAATGCAAACCGCTTACTATCCGGCGACCAGGAGTTTACATTGATAGTACCCTGTCCGCCAAACAAACTGACCACCGTCTGCGGCTTTCCACCTTTTGCCGGCATCACGCGAAGCTCCACGTCTTTACCAAACGGGTGATCGCCCGGCGCTACATCCCCCTTCTTATAACAGATAAACACAACCTGTTCCCCATCCGGAGATATGTGCGGAAACCAGGAGTTGCGGTCTTTGTCGAACGTCATTTGTGTCTGTTCCGCTCCATCCGCCCGCATGCGCCACACTTGCATCAACCCCGTACGAACGGAATTGAACCAGATGTAGTTACCACAAGGCGAGTATTCAGGTCCATCGTCCAGACCGGGTGCATCCGTCAGGCGGACTTCTTCGCCACCACGGGCAGGAATAATGTACACGTCGTAATTACCTTTCCGGTCGGCACAGTACGCCAACGTCTTCCCATCGGGCGACCATCCGTGCAAATAACTTGGCCCCATCGGCGTAACCAGCGTAGGAGCGCCACCCGTAATAGGCAGAGTGTAGATGCGCGACTGACCGTCTTCCTTAGTACCGTGACTGATGGCAATCTCTTTACCGTCAACCGACAGCACATGGTCGTTGTTACAACGATTGGCAAAGCCGGTGGGAATTTCCACATCCGATGCAGCGTCGTCTATCGCCACCTTATACAGTTTACCTTTACTATTATATATAAGGTATTGCCCGTCTACTGTCCAGTTGGGCGCTTCGATAAGATAGGGATACTCTTTAAGTACGGTGCGCTTACCCGTCTCAGTGTCATAAATCTCTAATACCGATACAGTCTTATTCACTTGTCCGGATACAAAAGCAGGAGTTGACGCTGCCAACAACGATAGGAATAGATAGGGTGTTTTCATGGGTGTAATGTTTATATTTAGAATTACATGTACTATCTCAGCCTCAACCTGTCCCCTACTTCCGGAACGTAGTCATCATCCTTCCGGTTCATCTTATACAAGTTCTTCAACCGTATACCGCACTTCTGAGAAATGGAGTGCATGGAGTCGCCGTCTTTCACAATATAAACGGTATGTGGTTCGGGCGCTTTCTTATTCTTCTCTTTCAGATAGATTATATCACCGGCTTCCAGCGTATAATCCTTATGCAAGTCGTTGTATTTCACTAACTTCTTCCAACTGATATCGAACTCCCCACCCAGTAAGCGGAACGTATCGCCATCACGTGCCACTACACATGCAATATCGTTAGCTATATACACATCATGCGGATTGGCAAGCCATGGCTTCTTCTTCAATTCCTTAGCCCACTTGCGGGCTTCGCTCTTGCTCATGCCGCGACTGTCATACTTATAAAGCTCGTAATCTTCGATTATTGTAATCAAACGGTTGGCATAAGAAGGGTCTGTCGCATATCCGGCTTTCTTCAGCCCGCGCGCCCAACCTTTATAATCCGTAATCTTCAGTTCGAACAGGAAAGCATAACGCGCACCCTGTTTCAGAAAAGCGGAATGGTCTTCATAAGAATCCTTGGGTTTGCTGTAAGCGCGAAAGCATTCTTTAGGCGCATCATCATCATGCCGCACCGTACGTCCGCGCCAACTGCTTCCGCACTTAATGCCGAAATGATTATTACTCTTAAGAGCCAGTTCACTTTGTCCGGCGCCACTTTCGAGTAGACCTTGTGCCAGGGTGATACTGGCAGGTATCTTGTGTTCCTGCATTTGCTGCACGGCAAGAGGAGCATATTTCTCTATGTATTCCGAATAACGGGTATTCTTGCGCTGTGCCTGAATGGTAACGGCACAAGTGAGAAATACCAGGATTACGGCAAGTTTGATCACATTAATTTTCTTCATAACGGTATTTGATTACATTAATTCCCTTCCTAACAGTAGACTTTTGAGGTACAAAAGTCATAAAAAGAATTGGAATTACCAATCTCTTTCCTAACTTTGTAACATTAATTACAAAAAACTTTATCGTCTTATGAAAGATTTGACCTTGCGAATTGACCTTAAAATATACGAATACAGCGAGTTAAGTGATGCCGACCGCAAATTGATGGATGCCGCCCGTGAAGCAACCAATCGCAGTTATGCGCCTTACTCACACTTCTCCGTAGGCGCCGCGGCGCGTTTGGCAGACGGTACAATCGTAACGGGTACCAATCAGGAAAATGCTGCTTATCCCTCGGGGCTTTGCGCGGAACGTACTACTCTGTTTTATGCCAATTCACAATATCCCAATCAGGCAGTAGAAACTCTCGCCATAGCTGCACGCAATGAACGAGGTTTCCTCGACGATCCTATTCCACCCTGTGGCGCCTGCCGCCAGGTGATGCTCGAAACGGAAAAACGCTTTAAGCATCCTATGCGTATTCTTCTTTATGGTGAGAAAGGTATTTATGAGGTGAAAGGTGTAGGAGCTTTGTTGCCTTTATCATTTGATGCTGATTCGATGAAATAACTTTCTATGTTTTTTCATTCAACCTGCATAAACTACGAAAGATTTTATGTAGCTTTGCAACCGCTAACTAACAAATACTGCAATGAGAATTTCCAAGTAAAGACAAGCCTTTCGGTAAACATCACCTTTTATATGCTTCATTATTCAGAACGCTGAGCATCACAAACGTGTATGTTTAGCCCATACTGTGTTTGTCTATTCCCTCCTTTTACTTCCTCTGCGGAAGTTTCCCCGAGATGTTATCTTGTTTTTCACTATTCATTAAACACAGTATTTGTTATGAGTATTATCATCAGAAACCTCAGCTATGTACATTCAGACAAGGAGACCCTGTTCCAAAACCTAAACTTATCCGTTAATCCGGGAGAGAAAATAGCACTGACCGGAAATAATGGTTGCGGTAAATCTACTTTCATGCAGATTATCGCAGGTGAATTATCTCCTACCGGCGGAACAGCCATTCATCAGGAACCCCTTTATTACGTTCCCCAACACTTCGGACAATACGATAACCGAACCATCGCACAGACGCTACGGATAGACAACAAGTTGGAAGCCTTGTACGCCATCCTCAATGGAGATGCCTCTGAAAAACACTTTGTTATTCTGAACGACGACTGGAACATTGAAGAACGCGCCCAAGCCTTCCTGTCCGCCTGGGGAATGGACGGCACTCCCCTCACCCGCCTGATGCATGGGCTAAGTGGCGGGGAGAAGACACGCATATTCCTTGCAGGCATGGAATTGCACGCGCCAGCTGTTGTCTTACTGGATGAACCTACCAACCATCTGGACAGTGCGGGACGCCAACGTCTGTATGATTTCGTAAAGCGTACTCCGGCAACCGTATTGCTCATCAGCCACGACCGCACTTTACTGAACCTGCTGCCCGCCATTTGTGAGTTATCCCCTACAGGACTGGCTTATTACGGCGGCAATTACGACTTCTTCAAAGAACAGAAGGACATACGGCTCAATGCTTTACAGGAGCAACTGGAAGAAAAACAAAAAGCGTTGCGCCTCGCCCGCAAGATAGCCCGTGAAGTAGCGGAGCAGAAAGCAAAACAGAACTCACGGGGAGAGAAAGCCGCCATCAAGAAAGGTACTCCGCGCATTATGATGAGAACCATAAAGAACAGAGCGGAAGCAAGTTCCAGCAAGCTGAAAGATGTACATGCCGAGAAATCAGAGAAACTGCAACAGGAGATGCAAAAGATTAAAAGTTCCATTCCTCTTTCCGAAAGGCTGAAAACAAACTTCAATGCCTCTGCCCTGCACGAAGGAAAGATACTGGTTACGGCAGAAGAAATGAACTTTCAATATCCAGGCGCCGACCGTCCGTTGTGGAAATCCCCGCTTCACTTCCGGCTACGAAGCGGCGACCGTCTCCATATTGAAGGTAACAACGGAAGCGGAAAAACTACTCTGCTGAAGCTGATTAGCGGAGAACTCCCGGCAAGCAGCGGTACACTGATCCGTGTTGATTTCAGTTTTGTATATCTGGATCAGGAGTATTCGCTTATCCGTAATGACCGGACTATCCTGGGGCAGGCGGAGCATTTCAATCACCGCCGGTTGCCGGAGCATGAATTGAAAACGATACTGAACCGTTATCTTTTTCCGGCAGCTACCTGGAACAAACCTTGCCTGTTACTAAGCGGTGGAGAGAAAATGCGCCTCGCCTTCTGTTGCCTGATGATAGCGGACAATACTCCGGATGTCTTCATACTCGATGAACCGACCAATAACCTGGATATTGAAAGCATCGAAATCATTACGGCGACTATACGGGATTACATGGGGACAGTAATTGCCGTATCGCATGACAAGGAATTCCTGGAAGATATAAATTGTATAGAGAGTTGGGGAGTATTTAATAGATAATAGGCTTGTCCGCATTAGGGGTATTATGCGGATAAGCATCTATATTTTAGAACCTTTCGACAATGCCCATTTCAATACTGCATAACCCAGTATTCCCGCTACAATCGTACCGCACAATATACCGAACTTCGCTTGATTCAACAATTCCGGATAAATGTTGGAGAAAGAGAGGTTCGCTATAAACAGGGATACGGTAAAGCCTATTCCTCCCAACAGGGATACACCGGCAATATTCCTCCAGTTCATGCCTTCGGGCATACGGGCAAGCCCGCACTTAATAGTCAACCACGTAAACAGGTAGATACCCAGGAACTTACCAACCAGAAGACCCAATCCGACAGCCAGCCCCACATTTCCCATAATATCTCCACTCCCACTGAGTACCACTCCCGCATTGGCAAAAGCAAACAGAGGCAGGATAACAAAATTCACTGCTCCGTGCAAATTATCCTCCAACGACTGCAAAGGACTAATTACCCGGTCTGAAGCCCGCTCCACCCGTTTCAGTGTAGCTATCTGCTTATTCGTCAATACGATATTGTCAGACTGCAAAACCGGGAAAGAGTTGACTATGGCACGGATACGCTTGATGTATTTCCCCGCATCCAGCCTCGGGCGGGCAGGTATTACAAACGCAAGTATCACGCCCGATACCGTACTATGAATGCCGGACTGCAGAAACAAATACCAAATAATAACCCCGAAGAAGAGGTAGACGATTTTCTGCGTCACGCCGAACTTCCCCATATAATACAGGCATGCATAAAGTATGGCGACTACAATCAGATAGCCGTAAGCAACTTCGGAACTATAAAAAATAGCTATGACCAGAATACCGCCGATATCATCTACTACTGCAAAAGCCGTTAAGAATATCTTCAGACTAAGCGGAACCCGTTTACCCAACAGACACAGCACCCCGAGGGAGAAAGCAATATCGGTAGCCATCGGGATAGCTGTACCCCGCATTTCGGGAGTGCCCGAAGTTGCCAACATTGAATAAATGATAACAGGGAAAAGCATACCACCACAAGCGGCAATAAAAGGCAGGATGGCTTTCCGGAAAGAGGATAGCTCACCAACCAGTAACTCACGCTTTATTTCCAGTCCGACAGACAGGAAGAAAATCGTCATCAGGCAGTCGTTGATGAACTCAAGCATGGACAGATTATGTCCTCCATGAGAAAGCAAATTGAAATCTCCGATACGTAGATGAAGTTCCTGCGACAGGAAATCCTGGTAAACGGAAGCCAGCGGAGAGTTTGCAATAACAGCCGCTACAATAGCCGTCAGAAATAACAGAATACTTGCCATCACGTTCAGTGATGAGATGCTTTTCGCTGCACGTAGCATAATATTATATGTATTGTTTTATTCTTAATCCAGTTTCAAGACTGCGAGGAACGCCTTTTGCGGCACTTCCACATTACCGATTTGTTTCATACGCTTCTTTCCTTTTTTCTGTTTCTCCAGCAGTTTGCGCTTACGGCTCACATCACCACCGTAACACTTTGCCGTCACGTCTTTACGTACGGCCTTAATCGTTTCACGGGCAATAATCTTGGCGCCGATAGCTGCCTGGATAGCGATTTCAAACTGTTGCCGCGGTATCAGTTCTTTCAGCTTCTCGCACATCCGGCGTCCCAAATCGTAAGCGTTGTCTACGTGGGTCAAGGTGGAAAGGGCGTCTACCGGTTCACCGTTCAGCAGAATATCCAGTTTTATCAACTTTGAAGGACGGAAACCGCTGGGATGGTAGTCAAAGGAAGCGTATCCCTTGGAGATACTCTTCAGCTTATCATAAAAGTCGATAACTATCTCACCTAAAGGTATGTTATAGTATATCTCCACGCGTTTACCGGAAATATACTCCTGCTTCACCAGTTCGCCGCGTTTACCCAGGCACAATGTCATGATGGGGCCGATATAATCGGTGGTGGTAATAACGGAAGCGCGGATGTAAGGCTCCTCGATGTGGTCTATCAACGTAACGTCGGGCATACCGCCGGGGTTATGCACTTCGGTCATGTTGCCCTGCTTGTCGTATATATTATAGGATACGTTGGGCACGGTGGTTATCACGTTCATATCGAACTCCCGGTCGAGCCGTTCCTGTACAATCTCCATGTGCAGCAATCCCAGGAAGCCGCAACGGAAGCCAAAACCTAAAGCCAGCGAAGATTCGGGCTGGAAAGTCAGTGAGGCATCATTCAATTGCAGTTTTTCCAAAGATGAACGCAAGTCTTCAAATTCTTCCGCCTCAATGGGATACACGCCGGCAAATACCATTGGCTTTACTTCTTCAAAGCCGGCAATGGCTTCCTTGCATGGACGGGCAATGTGGGTAATGGTGTCTCCCACTTTAACTTCCTTGGAGGTTTTGATACCGGAAATGATGTATCCCACATCGCCGGTACGCAACTCCTGGCGCGGTAGCATATCCATCTTTAAAACTCCGATTTCGTCGGCATCGTATTCCTTACCCGTATTGAAGAATTTCACCTTGTCTCCCTTGCGGATTACGCCGTTCACTATCTTGAAGTAAGCTATGATACCACGGAATGAATTAAATACGGAATCGAAAATCAAAGCCTGCAACGGCGCTTCTTCATCGCCTTTGGGGTTAGGGATACGTTCAATGACAGCCGCCAGAATTTCTTCCACTCCCATACCGGTCTTACCGGATGCACGGATTATCTCATCGCGTTTACAGCCTAACAGCTCAACTATTTCGTCTTCCACTTCTTCGGGCATAGCGCTCGCCATGTCACACTTGTTGACGATTGGAATAATCTCCAAATCGTGTTCAATCGCCATATACAGGTTGGAGATAGTCTGCGCCTGTACGCCTTGTGAAGCGTCAACAATCAGCAGAGCGCCTTCGCAGGCGGCGATAGAGCGGGACACTTCGTATGAGAAGTCCACGTGTCCCGGAGTATCTATCAAATTCAGGATATACTTTTCACCTTTATACGTGTACTCCATCTGGATAGCATGGCTCTTAATGGTTATACCTCGTTCGCGCTCCAAGTCCATGTCATCAAGCATCTGTCCGCCGGTTACTTGTATGGTATTGGTAAATTCGAGCAGGCGGTCTGCTAAAGTAGATTTACCATGATCAATGTGAGCGATAATACAAAAGTTACGTATATTCTTCATTTTATCAAGTTATCAATATAGGAATAAAACATGCTACAAAAGGGAGTTAAACACACTTTGTATAACAATACAATACTTTTTAGAGCCTGTTTTAAGAAGGATAATTTAAACAGACTAAATGCAGTAATCTCCTTTCGTGGGCGCAAAGATAATGAAAAATGCGAGTTTTTGAAAATCTGCAAGTGTCAGATTGACTATTTGTATTTTTAGTTGGCTGAGAATGCGATATTT
>NZ_DBDF01000223.1 GCF_002293435.1 Bacteroides sp. UBA939
CAGGGACTTGGTACTCAGGCGCCCGAAGGCATCATACGTATTGTCAACCAGTGTAACAGTCGTTCCGTTCAGTTTGTGCTCTACCTTGCTTACCCTGTCCGCATGGTCGTACGTATAGGTATACACCTCCGTCTGGGTAGCCTTGCCCGTTGCCGTATGCGTGTGCGTCACAGTAGCGGGCTGTCCGGTAAAGGTATAAGTGGTAGTGGTGGTTTCATAACCGCCCAGCAGGTTGCTTGATATACTCTTCACCACACGTCCTTTGATATCATAATGATACGCCGTGTAGATCATGGAGTGACTATTGCCAATCGCAATAGCACTTCCCGTCAGCATACCTTTGCCGTATTTCTTGTCATCTGCATTTATACTATAAGCAGCATCGGTAAATCCATAACTACTCAAAAACTCATACCCGTCATAATAGTTAGAAAAATGAAGTTCGAAGACTGGACGATTGTTCAAGATCCTAGTCTCCCCCTGTTCTGTCAGACGGTTGAATTTATCATACAGGTAATACGTTCGTAACGAGCTGTCAGATACACGCTGGTTCCCATCCTGGGAGTAAGTCAACCTGTCCGCATCATCATACCAGTATTCTACCGGCTCAATACCGGGAAGTTTCTTCCAAACGCAACGACTGCGGTCATCATATTTATACTGGAAGGCATAAAGCGCCAGGTTATTATTATCCTGATACATAGGTTGGAGAACATAACGCAGGTTACCCAAATCATCATACACATAATAAGTGTCGTGCGCCACATTGGTAGCCACCTTACGGCTTAACAGAACACATCCATCCTTGTCGGTAAAGGTATAACTGACATTGTTATCCTCATCCGTAGTTTTAGTTACATAAAGTTCTCCGGCAGGATAATAAGTCGCCGCATCCCGGACAAGCCCGCCGTTGGCATCTACCAGGTAATGTATGCAACGCATCGAAGCGTCAAGCGTATTGGTCATGTAGCTTGTGACCACAGGATGTGTCTCCCATGCTTTCCCCGGACCGTGTTGCTTGATAACACGGTTCAAGGGAGAGGACTCATAAACAGGCTCGCTGTAAGGGCGGGCATCGGAGTAATTGCCGGGGGCGTTACTCTTAAATGTCGCCGGAGCCAGAAAAGTAGAAGTCGATTTTATCGGAAGCCAGGTGCTGGTTTCCCTGCCGAGGGCGTCATACTCCTGCAAGGTTACCAGGTTCTGTTTATCGGTGGGTGTAATTCCTTTCTGCACAGTCTGGAAAGAACGTCCCAAGCCATCGAAATAAACCACATTATCCATATAGGATGAACCGGTTTCGTTCAGCATCGTACGTGTCTGAACGTAATTCTGCGTAGAGACTTGCGCACAAACCGTGGCATAAAGTCCCAATATTACGATTAAAGTATATATTCGTTTCATTTCTATCTGATTTTATTGATTTTTATAATGGTATTCAAAACTTTGAATTGTCTTTCCCAAATGGTCGGTAACACTCTTTAGCCGCCAAGCTTCATCATAATTATAATGAGTGACGTTTCCATTCGGATCTGTTCTCGAAGTAATACCGGCAAACGGCTTGTAAGTATACGTCGTAACCAACGTCTGGGAACCCTTGAAATAGTTATCCAGTTTTGTCCTGATCAGGCCGACATCGGGAGTCTCTTCATTTTCCAGCGAAGCGAGCTGGGCGTCGAAAGCATACCCCAAAGCCGCCTTCACCTGGGCTACTGTGGCATTCGATATTTCGGCGATAATGTACCGCTTATTGTAACTCCATAAGTAGACGGTAGTCAGGTTCCGTTTCTCCGTCACATAAGAAAGGTTCCCGCCGGCGGTATAATCGCAAACGGCATCTATCAGGTAATAGGATGACGTGGAGTAACCGGTACGGTTTAGCGTGTCCGTCCCAATCTGCCCCAAGGCTTTATTGGAGAATTTAAAACTTCCGATTGCCAGAGGTTTTGCCAATCTCAGCCGGGAGTGGGATGTCAATTGCCCATTGTCATTGTATCTGTTCAAATCGCCTGACACAACGGATGAGACTCCGGCACGATTCACTATCTTTACCACTTCGGTAGGCACATTCAGTATATGCTTGTCCGTCAAGGTGCCGGGATAAGTACCGGTCGCGGCATAATTCTGCGGATAAAGCATGTGTACCGTTTCGCTCAGGCCGGAATTATAGGTAGTCTTGGCTGTAGACAACTGCAAATTCCAAGGATTATAGGTATAGTCGAACGTGGTAGTCAGCATGCCATTGTTGTCCGTATATTCTTTCACCACCTGCTTTGTCCGTTCTATCCGGAATGCGGAGGAAGGATAGATACAGAAGAGCATACGCCCGCCATTGGTGGACATCGCATAGTCATTTCCCCATACTACGGGTGAGCATGCGTCGGGACCGGAATAAATATCCTCCACTACGGCATTGACGTAATAGTGCTCTTTCTTCAAGACCGTATAGGTGTTGGTTGATTCACGCACCAGTTTACCGGTAGATGAATAGTCCGATTCTTTTATTAGATCTCCATTGCGCGGATCGGGCAATTGCGGAGTAAAGTCAAACATGGAAGCTCCCATATTCTTCTTGTTCCAGTACTCATATACCTTTTTCCCGTTATCACGAATGACTGATACCCGTCCGTAAGCCAATGCTACGCCTTTGGACAACGCCTGGTTCTCGGAAGAAACCTGCCAATACTCCTTTAATATGGGAGCAGGGGGAGGAGGATACATTGGACCGGTCGGAGTAGTACCACCCGCAGCACGTTCTTGCTGGAAAAGCTGTATTTTCCTGCGTGCAAAGCGCAAAGGGGTCATCAGCAATCCCGAAGATGCGCCTGTTTCCTTGGAATAGTCATATTTCGTAATAATATCATTCCCGAGATTATCAATCCGGCGAATCTCCCTGATCCGGACTCCACCTCCGTATGATATTATAGTACCGGTACTTGCTATTTTCATCTCTATTCTTCTGCTACCGGGATAACCGGGGTACGGCATAGTTTGCGGAGCGCTCATCGAAGGGGCCAATTGATATTTACCTGCCGGAAGAAAGAATCTTTCCGAACGCTTTACCCATCCGTTTTCAGCATTAACAGTATCTGCCGGGGTTAAGGGCCAGATTCTATATGGATGATAGTTTACTGCCGGACTACCGGGGACAGGTTCATAAATAAAGAGCATTGCCGGACTTCCCAACATGTTTCTCCACCATAATCCCGAAGGACAGTAGTGCGATACGGAAACTTCCACCTCCATATCCTGGCTTACTGTGAAATCCTTTGGTTTCGAAACATCTTCCGGCATGGCAGCGTTGGTGTCGGTTGTTACGGCTGTAAGTGAAAATGATGCCGGTACTGTAGTCTGGTGTGCATCAAGGTAAGTATAGTTGGTAAAAGAATGAGGCTCATAATTAAACTGGCTTTCACCGCCTGTGGGATAAACAATTTTGTTAAGCATCCCGGAGCCGACCGTACTCCAATTACATTTCCGGTTGGCGAAAGGTACGGAAGCGCTGTATGGAAAATCATTATACCCGCTTTCACCAGACCTTGGAACACCCACCAACAATGTCCTGTTGTTCTGTCCATTATAATACCCCCAGTAATCACGCGCAGACGAAGTCTTCGCAGGCAAAGAACCCAGATAACTGAATCTGTAAGGAGCCTGCTTCTTCAATACACCCGCAGCATCCGGCACTTCTTCCTGTAAAGAGTTCAGGAATAAACGCTGGTTGATTTGATTGCTGTTGTACAATGAATTATAGCCCGATAACAAGTTGCGGCTTTCATAATATTCATAAAGCCGGTTTCCTCCGACGGTGTTCGCGGTCGCATAGCTATACGCAAAGTTGAAGCGTTTTACGAGATTGCTTTTCTTATCCCTTACTTCTATATTCTCCAATTTTCTGCCCCCTTTCAAATCAGTCCGGGTGCCCACGTTGAAGCGGACAATTTCCTCATCCGTTACAATCTCATGCAAATAGAAATTATTGATCTTTATTACAGGAGAGAGTTCTTTCTCTACATAATAGTCAGGCTTGTTTGTCAGTCCCTGAAACCATGTTTCATGAAGCTCGGGTAACAAGGTTATCCAGTCATACTTCTTGTAATTCAGAGTAATGGTTCTGCCGTTAGGATGTTTGATTTGAGTCAAGTAATAAGACTGATTAATCGGGGAATTAGTCAGCGCGCTATTGAACGCATTGGGATTATTATCCTCTATTACGCCAAATGTGTACTGGATACCATTGGCATCGGTAATCCGTGTAATACCGGTAGCTCCCCCTTCAATCTTGAATTTCTGCTCCTTGCCGGTTACAATGAACTTCCCTTGCAAGGGATGATAGATGAAGTCAAAACTATGTCCCATAAAGTTAGCGGAATAAGATTGCGCCTCGCCTTCACGGTTTCTCAGGAGGTGACCGTACATCACATGGGAGAGATCCGTCGTCTTAAGAGGGCCGTTACACGGCAAAAAAGCATTATACCCGTGAGTCCCTCTCCAGCCAGCCTCATGGTTTCCGTCCATCTTATAATAACGCCCAAAATCATCGCTGTACACTTGGCGCAAGTTCAGTCTGTTGTAGAGAAAATCCCAATCCGATGTCGTAGCGCCGGTTCTGGCCAGCGTAGTGCGCGTGGTAACCATTCCACCCGCATTCAGAAGCCAGTTCAGACCTACCCAGGTAGCTTCCTGGTTCACCGGGATAGCCGTAGCCTGATAATCCAGGGTTATTGGCAAACTCAGTTCTCCACATTTCACCATATAAATAGGAATAGATATCTGGGGAACGCCTGTATAAAGGCTTACCGGAATATCACCTACTTTCATAAATGCCGCCACTTCGGGCGTTTTGATCTTGACACGCTGCAAAGTGGACTCCGATTGCGAATAGGCATTCAGAGAACAGAGCAGTACGAGAATCCATATTATACTTTTTTTCATAATTGCTTTATTGTTTGTTATTTGATGATTTAATTATTTGATTAAAATTGCAAGTTTCCTGGTTCCCCAGCTTTTCACCACAGACATGTGCACCTGCCGTGATGAAAAGAAAGGGATTAGTTAGGCGCCCACAGGACGGGTTGGCGGGTGAAGAGGGAATACTTTATTCTTCCTTCTGCTTCTTGTTATTCCTGATAACTCTTACCACAGTTGTGACTACTGCGATAGCTACCTTGAGGATTACTCTCCATACGGATTGCTTGGTTGACATGGTTTACACCTCCCTTCGGAATTTTTAAAGTTGAAAATTGAGAGTTGAAAGTTGAAAATTAGGGTTCCGGTAATTGAAAGCAATGGTTGTTAATTATAAGCAGTGATTCAATTAATTGGAAATTAGAGTTCCTTCTACACTGAGAAGTAGGGGCATGGTTAGCCTGGGTGGCGCTGCAAGGCATCACGGGTGGGGGATACTTCTCGTATGTTGAATGATTGGCTTAATTGATGAACCGTGACGCTACGGGAGGACACAGCGGCTTTTTGCTCTGTTGCCCGGGGAAGCCGTTGTGTCTTCCCGTAGTTGGTGTCAGGTTCGGTTCGATTCAGTCCGGAACAGTTCTGTTCGTTCCGGTTCAGTCCGGTTCTGTTCAGTCCGGTTCAGTCCGGAATACTTCTATTCATTCCGGCTCGGTATGTTTCAGTCAGGTTCGGTACTGCTTAGCCCAGCGGATTGTCGTCTATTTCGCCTTGGCCACCGCCTGGATTGTTGCCATTGTTATCGCCGTTACTGCCACCACCGTCACCGTTACCGCCACTGCCGTCGTCTTCGGTAGCTTTTGGTTTGTAGGGTACGCACTTCACGCCGGTCACCATTGAACGAGTGGACACACTGCCATCCGGGTTGCGGGTATAGGAGGGCATGAAGCGAACATACAGGGTACACTGTGCTGCCGATACTTCTTTCGCTGTTTCTACGCCCTTGCCGGTAGATTTCATTACCATGCGGAACGAGCCGAGGCCGTCCAGGGTTACGCTCTCCGAAGAGCGCAGGTGTTGACCGATTACGGTAACCAGGTTGTCGATGGTGTTCTTCACGTCACCTGTGGTAAGGGAAGAATAGGCTGCGACTTCGCGGGCGATTTGATCGGTACCGACATTGGCTATTACTTTCGCACGCGGATAAAAAAGTCTCTTGCCGTCTTTCTCCAGTATTGACTGGAATGGATAATACATTATTGCCATAATAAATTTGTTTTTAAATAAATAAGTTTGTTTTTAAATTAAGTAAATAATCTCTGTTTTTGTCTTAAGCTTAAGTACACTGCAAAGGTAAAGGTTCTTTTTGAATACACATAATAAAAATATCGTTTTGGAATAACCATCTTCAGAACACATTGTGGGACACATTATTCACACATAGAAGCCACAATGTCTATCAAGCAAAACCTAAGGAATCATTTTTCCACCCACAACCTTGCCTTTCAAACGGATGTTGCGGCAAAAGTTTAAGTCTGTTATCTTTTATCCTGCATTATTCATGCTGTAGGTTAGATAATCACTTCACTCCTGACACGGCCTCAACGCTCCTTGAACTACGACCGGCACAAGCTGAGCAGGTACCGTCCAGGTTGGCGTATTTTCCCGTGGCTTCTGCGTATCTCCTCGAAACCTCTCCACATGGGATGGCCGATGACGCCGAAGTTGCTCTTACAGATGATGGCGTACTGCTCCGGGGGAGGCACGTGGTACGCCCGGAGGTTGTATATCAGTCCGTCCAGGTTGCGCGGCAGACCGTCGGCAGGCGGTTGCAGACGGGCAATATCGTCGTGAGTCCATTCTTTGCGGGAACTACCGTTTCCTGGAGATTTCACTGCGCTATTCACAGATCCCCCTGCGTTGCCTGCCGGAATCACTGTACTCACCGGAATCATCACATTACCTGCCGGAATCCCCACGTTGCCTGCCGGAACCTTCATGTTATCAGCCGGAATCATCGCACTCACCGGAATCCCCACGTTATCTGCAGGAATCTTCACGTTATCTGCCGGAATCACCGCATTACCCGCCGGAGTCACTGCACTGCTCGCCGGCGCCACCGCACTGTCCTCCGCCGACCTCACCGCACCGCCGGCAGCATTTCTTTCCGCAACTCTGTTTTTCAGAAAATCATCCTCCCTGTTTTCCTCTCTTTCCTCTTCAGCGAACTTCCGGTTCGCTTCTCCGGCAGTTCCCTCTCCGGGGGAACTATTGAGGAGGGGGTTTTTTATGCTATGCTGTGCTATGCTATTCTGTGCTATGCTATGTGTACCAAAGTACACAAAACGTGCATTTTCGGTCTTAAATGTTACATCTTCGGGTATTATTGCATCATTTTCGGGTATTATTACATCGTTCCCGTACGCTGCATTTCCGGGGTTTTCGTCAGATGTTCTGTATTCTTCTCCGGGCGAAGTACCCCCTTTTTCTTCTTTAAATGATGCATCTTCCTTTTCAAACAGTTCATTCCATTTTCCCGATTCTCGTGCTTTTGAAGAATCTCGTACTTCTAAGAAATCTCCTGCTTTTGAGGATTCTCCTACTTTTGAAAAGTTTCCTGCTTCTGAGGATTCTCCTACTTTTGACGATTCTCCCACTCTTTCGGTATCTTCGAGCTTCGCAGCCTTTCCTCTTTTCCCGCTTTTCCTTGTTTGCTCTTCATTTCCCTGTCCACTACTTGCTTGCTGACCGGCAAGTTCTTCGGGCGCAAGCAGACAATAGCGTTCGTCTATCAAACACGTGCTTCTGCGTTTAGTACTGAAAAGGAACTGACGCTGGATGTCGCCATCGGTCAAGATACCGTAATCCCGGAAAAGTCTGCCGTCGAAGATGTTGAACTCCACGGCAAGCGCCACGATGCGTTTCACGTCGGCGGTTTCCGTTTCATAAAGGTTGTCGGCGAGGTCTTCGTAGAAAGACTCGTCGGCGGTTACATAGTAGCCCTCACCTGCGTAGATGTACGAAAGTGTCTGTACCAGCACGGTGAAAGCGGCATCGCCCTCGCGCTTCATCAGGCGGCGCACCAGGCGGTTGTGTATAAAATCGGTGTTTACGGGGAAATAGTCTAAGCCCCGTTTCTTTATTCGAGCCATAATTTTTAAAAGTAGTTAGGAGTTAGTAGATAGGAGTTAGTAGAAAGTAGTTAGTAGAAAGTAGATAGTAGAAAGTAGGTGGTAGAAAGTAGGTGGTAGAAAGTAGGTGGTAGAAAGTAGGTGGTGGGGATGATGGGGATTGGCGGTTAGTAGCCGGAATCATCTATTGCTCCATTCCATCTATTCATCTATCCATCTATCCATCTATCCATCTATTCGTCTATTCATCTATTCATCTATCCATCTCTTGCATCTATTGCATCCATTGCTTTCATTTCGGCTTCTGCAACCATTCTCTTTTTCCGTGCGATGCTTTCGTTCACCTTTTGGCGGGCTTGGAGTATGAGCCGCATTCTTTCTTCGCGGTCTAACACAGAGGTTATTACGACGCGTTGCGGCGCATTGTTTTTGGGGCGTGAAGTCGATTTGCTTTTCTTGTGTACCAGGGTTTTTATTCTCCGGCATTCCTTGCAATAGTTGTCCGGTTGCTGTTTCCCTTTTCGAATGTAGAAATTCTCCAGCGGGAGTTCCTGTTTGCAGTAACTGCAAATGTGGGTGGTTTTTATAGGATTCTGTTCCATAATTGTTGGGTATAAAAGTTTGTATTATATTAGAGATAATTGTATTGTATCAGAGATAAGCATATTATTAACTGCTTGCTATACAGCGATTTACCATTATGTATACGCCATGTGCGAACCACATATATATCCAGCGTGAACCGCATATATCCCGTCCATGAACCGCATATATCCCGTCCTTGAACCGCATATATGCCGTGCGTGAACCATATATATCCCGTCCATGAACCGCATATATCCCGTGTGTGCACCATATATATGCCGTGAACAGGAAAACAGGTTGCTGATAAAACAAAAAGGCCTCCAAACCCTTATCCAACGGCGGTTTTTGCCGGGGTAAGATTGGATGGTTGATATAAAGTGTACGTATTCCATAAAAAATAATATAATTTATTTGTATCATAAAAACATTCTGCTTATTTTTGTCTCCGCAAATATAAGTGATGTTTTGCATATAAAACAAATTGTTTCAGGAGTTAATTCGAAAAAAGTTCGTAACTACCTGTATATGAGCAAGTAACAGGTTTTATTATTTTTGCAGCCTAAAATATGTGCAAAACAAGGTTTATATAAGCTAAGAATAATAGCTCAATTTGAGAACAAAAGCTTAAAAATGAGAGCAATAACTTAAAATTGGAAACAACAACTTAACCTGCATTATTCATAAGTGCCTTGTCATAAATGAGAATTTAGTGATGAGAATGGGTACGCGGATGGCACGGATTAAGCGGATGAACGCGGATAACGCGGACGAGCACGGATTCTTCTTTTTAAAAGGTAATTAGGATCTGGTAAATGATTAGCAGAAGTATCTCTATTAGCTTCGCTGACAG
>NZ_DBDF01000209.1:0-16777 GCF_002293435.1 Bacteroides sp. UBA939
CCAGGAGGAGGAGAATAGAGATAGTCTTGTTAATCACTTACCACTTACTACTTACTATTAACCCCTAATCACTTACCACTTACTATTAATCACTAATCACTAACCCCTAATCACTAACAACATACCACTAAACATCACTTACTAATCGCTAATCACTAAACATTAATCACTAATCACTAATCTCTTCCCCTCATACCACCAAGTAAACAGTAATTAATCCTTATTCAAATTACTACGTAGTAGTGTGCAAACTACTACTAAGTAATTTCAACTGCCACCTGAAGCAGTTGAATAAAGGTGCGTATTTAGCCTTAAAAAGAGAAATGCCGTCTTTAGAACGGCATTTCTCTTCAATATAAATACAGATACCCTTACTTCAATATTCGAGGCAAGTTCTCTCTTCCCCAAAAATAATAGACAGCCAAACCTACCCAGCTTGTGAGCAAGATAACAGCAGCAAGAAACAGTTTCTTCACTTCGTCTATATTCCATTTCATAATCTCCAGTACGGCCTTAATTGCAAGTACCACACCTATAATCCAAATAATAAGTCCAATCATAATATTCGTTGTTTTTGTTTGAAAACAAATAAAGGCTGCATCCGGTTCGCGGTACAGCCTTTATTTTCAAGTTAATTATTATTTATTTCAATAATCGAATTTACTCAGCATCAGCACCCCAATTCTCACGAGCCAAACGCTTGTAACTATTGTAACGCCACTTCGCGTTCTCTTCGGCTGCCTGGAACAGTTCGCCTGCCTGAGCGGGATACTGCTTCAACATAGAAGAGTAACGTACTTCGCCTTTCAAGAAGTCCTGGAAGCCACTCCATTCAGGTTCCTTGCTGTCAAGCTGGAACGGATTCTTGCCTTCGGCTTCCAACGCCGGGTTGTAACGCCACAAGTGCCAGTAACCACACTGAACAGCCTTTTCTTCCTCAGCCTGGCTCTTACCCATACCCAGCTTCAGACCGTGGTTGATACACGGAGCATAAGCAATGATGAGTGACGGTCCGGGATAAGCCTCAGCTTCGCGGATAGCTTTCAGAGTCTGAGCCTGGTCGGCACCCATAGCAATCTGAGCTACATAAACATAACCGTAAGTAGTAGCCATCAATCCGAGGTCTTTCTTGCGGATACGCTTGCCGGCAGCGGCAAACTTAGCGATTGCACCAACCGGAGTAGCCTTGGAAGACTGACCGCCCGTGTTAGAGTAAACCTCCGTATCAAGAACCAGAATGTTAACATCCTTACCGCTGGCGATTACATGATCGAGACCACCGTAACCGATGTCGTAAGAAGCGCCGTCACCACCGATAATCCACTGTGAACGCTTAACGAAGTACTGTTTCAATGCCAGCAGTTCCTTGCACAGCGTACAAGCCGGACAGTTACAAGTCGTTTCACCGGCAGCTTTCTGAGCTTTTACTTCAGCCAGCATGTTGGCAAATTCAGCACCTGCGCTTTCAAAGTGATTGATTACTTCGTCTATCGACATGATTCCCCATTCCAGCGTTGCGGCATAATCGGCTGCGGCTTTCTTGCCTGCTTCACCACCGTCGTACATATTGTCGAGCCATGCCTGTGCAGCGGCCTTCACATCCTGGTGTGTCCATTCGATAGCCATCAGCGCCTTGGTCTTCTCTACGATACGCTCGCGCATCTTTTCGTTAGCGAGTTCCATACCTAAACCGAATTCGCAGAAGTCCTCGAACAATGAGTTAGCCCAAGCAGGACCTTGACCCTTTTCGTTCTTTGTATAAGGAGTAGAAGGTACCGAACCGGAATAGATAGAAGAACATCCCGTAGCATTAGCCACCATTTCGCGGTCGCCGAACAACTGAGTGATTAACTTCACATACGGAGTTTCACCACAACCGGAGCAAGCGCCCGAGAACTCAAACAGCGGAGTAGCGAACTGAGAGTTCTTCACATTAGCCTTGGTATCAACCAGGTGCTGTTTGCTTGTTACTTTATCAGCACAATAATCCCAGTTGGGAACTTGGTTCAACTGGCCTTCCAGATGCTTCATGGTCAAAGCCTTGCCACCCTTCTTCGGGTTGCCCGGACAGATGTCGGCACAGTTACCGCAACCCAGACAGTCGAGAACGTCAACCTGGATACGGAACGTCATACCGTCGAATACCTTACCTACGGCTTTCAGCATTTCGAAGCTTGCACCCTTCTGCTCTTCGGCATCCAGAACAAACGGACGGATAGCAGCGTGAGGACAAACGTATGCACACTTGTTACACTGGATACAGTTTTCGGCGCTCCATTCGGGAACGAAAGCAGCCACACCACGTTTTTCGTATTTCGCAGTTCCCTGATACCAGGTACCGTCTTCGATGCCCTTGAATGCAGATACCGGCAACAAGTCGCCATCCTGTGCATTGATAGGACGAACTACTTCGTTGATGAATGCAGGGTCGCTGTTTTCAACCTTGGCATCATCGGTCAGGTTAGCCCAAGCCGGGTCAATGGTGAGTTGTTTGTATTCACCGCCACGGTCAACGGCTGCATAGTTCTTGTTTACAATATCTTCGCCCTTATTGCCGTAAGACTTCAGGATGAATTTCTTCATTTGTTCCACCGCCAACTCTACAGGGATTACGCCTGTGATACGGAAGAATGCCGATTGCAGGATTGTATTGGTGCGGTTGCCCAAACCGATTTCCTGTGCAATCTGGGTTGCGTTGATATAATATACGGAGATGTTGTTCTTTGCGAAGTACTTCTTCACGCGGGTAGGCAGGTTCTTTGCCAGTTCCTCGCCTTCCCAGATGGTGTTCAGCAGGAATGTACCATTCTTACGCAGACCGCGGGTTACGTCGTACATGTTCAGGTAAGCCTGAACGTGACAAGCTACAAAGTTCGGAGTGTTCACTAAATAGGTAGAACGAATCGGAGAGTCGCCGAAACGCAAGTGAGAACAAGTGAAACCGCCTGACTTCTTGGAGTCGTAAGAGAAGTAAGCCTGGCAGTGTTTGTCGGTATTGTCACCGATGATTTTTACAGAGTTCTTGTTGGCACCTACCGTACCGTCGGCACCCAGACCGTAGAACTTAGCTTCGTACATGCCTTCGCCGCCCAATGCGATTTCTTCTTCCTGAGGAAGTGAAGTGAAGGTTACGTCGTCTACGATACCGATTGTGAAGTGGTTCTTCGGCATCGGCATGGCGAGATTCTTGAATACGGCAATGATTTGAGCAGGAGTGGTATCCTTGGAACCCAAACCGTAACGGCCGCCTACGATTACCGGAGCATCGGCCGCACCGTAGAAGCAATCTTTTACGTCGAGGTACAGAGGTTCGCCATTGGCACCCGGTTCTTTGGTACGGTCAAGCACTGCGATAGTCTTGGCAGTCTTGGGCACTGCTGCAAGGAAATGCTTGGCAGAGAACGGACGGTACAGGTGTACGGCAACCATACCTACTTTTTCGCCGTTGGCTACGAGGTAGTCGATAGCTTCGCGAGCTGCTTCTGTTACAGAACCCATAGCGATAATCACGCGTTCCGCATCTTCGGCGCCGTAGTAGTCGAACAAGCCGTATTTGCGGCCTGTAACCTTGGACAGTTCATTCATATATTCTTCTACAATAGCAGGAACTGCTTCGTAGTAGTTGTTGCACGACTCACGATGTTGGAAGAAGTGGTCGGGGTTTTCAGCCATACCACGGGCAACCGGATTCATCGGATTCAGCGCACGGGCACGGAATTCAGCCAGCGCTTTCTGGTCAACCAGCGGAGCGAGGTCTTCGTTTTGCAGCATTTCAATCTTCTGGACTTCGTGGGAAGTACGGAAACCGTCGAAGAAGTTAACGAACGGTACGCGGCTCTTAATAGTAGCCAAATGAGCTACACCCGCCAAGTCCATAACTTCCTGTACGGAGCCTTCTGCCAGCATGGCGAAACCAGTCTGACGGGTAGCCATCACGTCCTGGTGGTCGCCGAAGATACACAAAGCGTGCGAAGCCAGCGTACGCGCCGATACATGGAATACGCAAGGCAGGAACTCACCGGCAATCTTGTACATATTCGGAATCATCAGCAACAGACCCTGTGATGCAGTGTACGTAGTAGTCAGCGCACCGGCCTGCAACGAACCGTGAACGGCTCCGGCAGCTCCGGCTTCTGATTGCATTTCCTGCACCAATACTGTCTCGCCGAAGATGTTTTTGCGTCCTGCGGCAGCCCATTCGTCTACGTACTCAGCCATCGTAGAAGAGGGTGTGATAGGATAGATGGCAGCTACTTCCGAGAACATATACGAGATATGCGCAGCTGCCTGGTTACCATCACAAGTAATGAATTTCTTCTGTTTAGTCATAACTAAATTGAATTATTATTAAGTGAATAAAATTTCAATATAAAAAGCCGAACATCCAGAGTGGTATCTGATTATTCCTCCCTATCTCCGCCTTGTGCAGGGCGTAGGTTACTCCGGGGTTGTTCTTAATCTTCATACCTTCCGCACAAATCTTGAAAGGCATTGCGTCGTCTACCAGGAACGACATGTTTTTGTCGCCTTTGTTCACTTTGTGGTCTTTCCACAAGGCGTTTGCGAAGAAGGTATCCAGCACATCCTGTTCTTCCGCTATCACGGGATAGATGGAGTACATCAGGTTGGAGTTGTGCATCATAATCTTCGATGGTTTCTTGGGGAATTCTTCTCCCTTGGGATATACCATGTTGATAAGGCGTGCATCTGCCAGGTATTTGATGTAGTTCATCACCGTGGCGCGGGATGTCTGTATGTCGTTTGCCAACTGGCTTACGTTCGGGGCTTTCGATCCGTCTACCGCCAGCATATAGAGCAGCTTTTTAATCTTTGAGAGATATTTCAGTTCGATTTGCTTAATGAGCAGGATGTCTACTTCTATCATCATGTTCATGGTCTTCAGCAGATTCTCCGAGAAGTTGCGCTTTTCAAGGAAGAAGGGGTAGAAACCGTGATGGAGATAATCCTGCAAGTGGTCCAGCGGGCGCACTTTGGAGAGGATGCCTTTGGCTATCTGCTCGTGGTTGTTGAGGATTTCTTCCAGCGTATAGGCGCGGAACTTCATTCCGGTTTGCAGATTCAGGTATTCGCGGAAGGAGAAGCCGCGCAGGTTGTAGCTCTTCACGATGTCGCGCAGTTCGAGGTTTTCTTCTTTCAGTCGCATTACGGACGAACCGGTAAATACGATTTTCAGATTGGGGTAGCGGTCGTAGCACGTGCGCAGCTCGCGGCTCCAGTCAGGGTGCTTGAACACTTGGTCTATCAACAGTACTTTTCCGCCGCGGCGCTGGAATTCGTAGGCAAAGTCAACGAGGCTGAAGTTGGAAAAGTAAAAGTTGTTCATGTTGATAAAGAGGCAGGAGCGGTCGGTGCCGAACTTCTCTTTGGCATATTGCAGCAGGAACGTAGTTTTGCCTACTCCACGGGTTCCTTTGATACCGATAAGGCGGTCGTTCCAGTTAATCTCATCCATGAGGTCACGACGAACGGGGGCATTGGTATGCTCAACAAGATAGGCGTGTGTGCGGTAGAATGCTTCCATGCTGTTAATTCCGATTTATCGAGCCGCAAAGATACTTCTTTTTTGTGGATTTGCAAAGTGGAGATAGCAGAATATCTTTCCATTTAGTCAAGTTTATATGTTTGTTTTTGAGTATATGACAGAAAAACCATTGAATTTTCAATGTGTAAGACTAAAGGCGATATGTTTATGCAAAAAGACAGTGAAAGGGCTGTTTCGTTGACACACATTTCTGTTGGCAGGAGAAGAAATAGAAACTACAGGTACGAGATTTTGAATATATATACAGATATTACGTATAAATCGTGGTGATATACGGAATTTATGCAATAGTCGTTTGCTTCCTGTAGTCAGCATGTATTGCGGAGCGTGTACGGGATATATCTTGTGCCCGAACCGCCTATATCCCGTGTCCGAACCGCCTATATGTGGTACGCGAACCACATATATCCCGTTCAGGAACGGCATATATCTCGTACGCGAACGATGTATATCCCGTACAAAAGCCACGCATATCCGGCACGAATAAGCCATTAAAAACTCCTTCGGAAAGAGGCTTCCGCATTTTTTAGAGATGTACGTATTTCGATATTCCGCTATGCGCCAGTCAGATACGGATTTTTACTTCGATATTTCCAACTGTTCCGGTCTTCGGGCGGAAATATCGCATTCTGAGGCATACAGAAAATACAAAGTGTCACTATGACAAAACGATTAATAGAGATACTACTGCTAATCGCTCATCACTAAGAATAGAAAAATCCGCGTCATCCGCGTTATCCGCGTCTAANNAGATTCCGTTTCGCTATATTATCTTCATAGTATAAACTAATTATGAACAGCTACTTATCATTTATACAACAAACCAATTCTCATTCAACTACTTGTTCAATATTTGTTTCGTCTTGTTTTTCTCTGTAAGTTTGTGTCCTTATTCAAAGATAAAGAACAGTATTAAAGATAATGTATGAAACTCTACGTGTTCAATCCTGATACGGACATGGCGCTTGGCAACAATAAAGAGAATTATATGCCTCCCGCCTCCGCCCGTCAAATGTCTCAGGATATTGCTTTGTTACCTATATGGTATGCTCCTCCCGGCAGTGCTGTACTTGCCCCGTCGGCTTATAATGCCGCCTATTTGCAGGAGATGAAGCGTATGTTTCCTATCTCCGCGCAACTGGTAACCGAACCGGAGCTGCCCGATTATGCCGAATGCCAGGTGATGCCGTGGGGATGGAACCCGGCTTTCCGCAAGCGTATGCTGAAAGGAGGAATTGCCGAGCACAGGCTTCCTGCGTTGGACGAACTTGCCGGATACCGCATGATGGCTTCGCGCATTCATACGATATCTCTTTGCCGTATTCTTGACTTTGGTGAAGCTTCGCGCTATACCTGTGGAGAACATCGTGTGATAGAAGGAGACGGGAAAGGAGAGTTTGCTGACGCTCTGACCGGAGATTTAACCCACATTGCGGTAGGAAATAGAGAGAACGCTCCGGCAAGGAACTTAAAAGACGCTCTGGCCGGAGGCTTAACGAACGGTTACGTGTTCAAGTCTGTGTGGTCGGGCAGCGGCAAGGGATTGCGTTGGTGCCGTCAAGGGCTGACAAAGCCGGCTGCCGATTGGTGTAACCGCCAGTTGAGTGAGTATGGGGCGGTTATTGTGGAACCTATATATAATAAGGTGGGAGATTTTGCGATGGAGTTTTATTCCGACGGTCAGGGTAAAGTACTCTTTATCGGCTACTCGCGGTTCACTACCGATGAGAACGGCGCTTATCGGGGCAATCTTATGGTTTCGGATACGGAAGTGGAGCGGTGGCTTGGGCAGTATGTTCCCCGGGAAGCAATTGTGTGTATACGCGAGCGCCTGCTGACGGGGCTTGAAGGGATATACGGTAAGTGCTATACAGGTACTTTAGGCATAGATATGATGGTCTGCCTGCAAGAGGACGGAGCATCTTACGCCATTCATCCGCATGTAGAAATCAACGTACGCATGACGATGGGGATTGTTGCACATCAGTTTTATAAGAACTTCGCCGCTCCCGGCAGTGAGGGAGTTTTCTCTGTCGACTACTATCCTTCCAATGATATCCTGCGGTTGCAACACGAGAGGGATGAACATGATTATCCTTTGGTAGTGGAAAAGGGCAGAATTGTTTCCGGCTATTTACCGTTGACGCCTGTTACTCCGAAGAGCTGTTACAGGGTTTATGTGCGCTTATAGTATAAACTAATTATAATCATTTACTTAGCAATCAATTATTCGTTGTTGTTCTCGTGCATTATAATTCAAAATTGCGAAGCTCCGCTTCGCTGCACGCTTCGCTTTCATTCCCGCAACGGTCTACGGCTGTGACGGCGAAGTATTTCTTTGTGTTCCAGGGGAGAATAGGAGCGTAGATATGCTCAGTTCCCTGTACCCGCTGAGCAATGATGTTCTCCGGATTGGAGGTATCTACCGGATAAGCGTTCGAGCCATAAACAACATAAGTCGGCGCATTGCGCGTATCATTATCCGTAGCCGGCGTCCAACTTAGATGTATATACCCTCCGGTTTGCGGAGCAACGGTTAGCCGCCCGGGCGCTGCCGGCGGTAGGTTATCTATCCACGGCATGGCGGGTTGCAGGGCGGGAGCGATATAGAACCTCCCTTCCAGGACATCGTAAACACCTTGCGTATTATCCATCAGGTACTTTGTACGAAAGTGGGCCTCACCTGCCAGCCGGTGAGCACGGATAAAGTACATTTGGCGTTCTATTTCATCCAGCGTCCAGTCCCCTTCACTGGGGTCGAGGAAATAGATGCCCAGCCCCGGAACCACCTGCCGTCCGTTGCTTTGTTCCTGCCAGTCGAGCACGAAAGGATAGAAATGATTGCCGCGGAAATAAACCATAGGATATATCTGGTCTTGTATGCCTTCGCCCAGCCAGCCCTGCACATCTTGATATACCGTATGGAAAGCGTTCCAGCCGCGCGAAGAGTATCGGGAAGTGTCACGGTACTTGCCTATGGGGGAAGTACTGACTTTTACCCAAGGCTTCAGAAGCTTCACCTTATTATATATATAACGGATGATTTCCGTGATGTTATCTCTCCGCCATTGGGCAAGGTTGCGCCCGTTGGCATATTTACGGAAATCATAAGTATCGGGGAAGCGGAGAGCGTTTTCGGGATAGCGCAGGTAGTCGAAGTGAACACCGTCCACATCATAGTTCTCTATAATTTCGCGAACGAGACTCATCAGATACTCCTTTGTTTGCGGATGCCCGGGATTGAGGAAGTACTCCTGCTTGTAAGGCACGCAGATGGCGGATTTACGTTTGGTAACGGAGGTCTTACCCAGGGAAGCCACATGCTTCCGGTTGCCCAATGGGATGGATACCATCCATGCATGACATTCCATACCTCGTTTATGGCATTCTTCTATGGCGAAAGCCAACGGGTCGTACCCCGGGTCGCCGCCAGTCTTTCCCGTGAGGATGGAGTTGAACGGTTCTATCTTTGAGCGGTAGAACACATCACCGCGTGTACGCGCCTGAAATAATACGGTATTGAAGTTGGCGGCTTTCAGGCGGTCTAATATTTCAATAAGTTCTGCTTTTTGCTTTCTGACGCCTTCGCGAGTGGTGGCTTGTGAACGGGGCCAGTCCAGACCGTAAAGGGTAGTAAGCCAGGCTGCACGTACTTCATGCTTAGGCAAATGAGCGGTTGGTTCACCGGCAGACTGCGCGGCAAGCGGCAAGAGGAAAGTTGTAAATAGTAGGATAAGAAATAACTGTTTCATGTTATGATGACTTTATCTTCCGCTTCTTTTTCTGTTATTTTGTGGCGAAGATAAGTAAAACACTTGAGAAAGTTGTGTAGTTTCCATAGAAACTATTACATTTGTGTCGATTAAAACGCACAAATTAACGCCTCATGATAACATTTACACTTTGCTTGTTGGCATTGATAACGGGTTATTTTGTTTACGGACGTTTTATTGAACGGATTTTCAGTCCGGACAACCGCAAGACACCTGCTCTTATCAAGCCCGATGGAGTAGACTATATTCCTTTGCCTACTTGGAAGATTTTCATGATACAGTTTTTGAATATTGCCGGACTGGGACCTATCTTCGGCGCTATCATGGGAGCCAAATTCGGAGCTGCGTCCTACCTGTGGATTGTGCTCGGCAGTATCTTTGCCGGCGCCGTGCACGATTATCTGGCGGGAATGCTCTCCCTTCGCAATGGAGGTGAAAGTCTGCCGGAGATTATCGGCCGCTACTTGGGCTTGACTACGAAGCAAGTGATGCGTGGCTTTACCGTGTTGCTGATGATACTGGTGGGAGCCGTTTTCGTTGCCGGCCCTGCCGGCCTGCTGGCAAAGCTGACGCCTGCCTATATGGACGTTACTTTCTGGATTGTCGTAGTGTTTATCTATTATATTCTTGCCACCTTGTTGCCTGTCGATAAGATTATCGGCAAGGTATATCCGCTGTTTGCCATTGCGCTGCTGTTTATGGCTGTGGGCATATTGGTGATGCTCTATGTGAAACACCCGGCTCTGCCCGAATTCTGGGACGGATTACAGAACACGCACCCCAATGCTGTTGCTCTTCCTATCTTTCCTATCATGTTCGTCAGCATTGCCTGTGGGGCTATCAGTGGTTTTCATGCCACGCAAAGTCCGCTGATGGCACGTTGTATGACGAGTGAACGTCATGGTCGTCCTGTATTTTATGGCGCTATGATTATCGAAGGTATCGTTGCCCTGATATGGGCTGCCGCCGCTACTTATTTCTTTCATGAAAACGGAATGGGTGAAAATAACGCCGCCGTAGTGGTAGATGCGATTACGAAGAACTGGCTCGGTACCGTAGGCGGTGTGCTTGCCATACTGGGGGTGATTGCTGCGCCCATCACCAGTGGCGACACAGCTTTCCGTTCCGCCCGCCTTATTGTAGCCGACTTTCTGGGTATGGAACAAAAAACGATGCGCCGTCGCTTATATATATGTATTCCGATGTTTCTCGCCGCCATCGGCCTGTTGCTTTACAGCCTGCGCGACAAAGAAGGCTTCGACATGATTTGGCGTTACTTTGCATGGACTAATCAGACATTATCCGTCTTTACGCTCTGGGCAATAACCGTTTATCTGGTGCGTGAGAAAAAAGGACATTATTTCTATGTGACTTATCTCCCGGCTATATTCATGACGGCTGTTTGTACAACATACATCTGTATAGCTCCCGAAGGTTTTGGGGTGGAGGCAGGGTTGGCTTCCACAGTTGCTGTTCTCTCTGCTTCGATGGCTGTGATCTGGTTCAATATTTGGTATTTCAAGACAATTAAAAAACTTAGGTAATGAAGAAAATCAAGAAATCTACAAGCATCACGCTTGCCCTGCTCATTTATGTGAGTGCCACGGCTGCCTACTTCCTGCCGCGTAATACGGTTATCAGCGATACTGAAAAGTACATCACGGTTGCGGCGGCGTATGTTATAGTGTTCGTCCTTTGGCTGGTGTTGCGTAAAAAGGAGGAATTGCAACGTCGTCGCCGTGAAGAGGAAGGGAAGTATAATAATTCCAAGAACTAATAACTCTTTAACCCCTGATTCGCATAAGTAACAATAGATTTTATTAACAATAGATTTTGCATACGCACGTGTGTGTACGTATGTTGTAGTACAAAAATTAATCTTATATTGATCCTAATGAAAAAGTTAGTATTACTTGTTTGTTTGCTTGTGGCTACAGTAGCTGCACAAGCACAGTTTGAAAAAGGAAAATGGATTTTGAATCCTTCTATCTCAGGTTTAGGTTTGTCGCACAGTACGGAAACGGATAAAACTTCTTTCGGCGTTGAAGCCAAAGGAGGAGCATTCTTGTTGAATAATGTGGCATTGCTGCTACATGCGGGCGCTTCCTGGAATGATAACGGTTCGGATACGGATCTTTATACTCTTGGCTTAGGTGGTCGTTACTATTTCAGTAAAGTTGGTATATATCTGGGCGCTGATGTTAAAGTGAACCGTTGGGAAGAGACAGAAGGCAATAAAACCAGAGTTTCATTTGGATCGGAAGCAGGCTATGCTTTCTTCCTGTCGAAGACAGTTACACTTGAACCGGCTGTTTACTGGGACGTAAACAAGGACTATTCGGAGTTTGGTTTTAAGGTAGGTTTCGGTCTCTACTTCTAAGTAAAAAAGCCGATTTAGTTGCTGTTAGAAATCACTTAGTAATAGTTGACCAACTATTACTAAGTGATTTCACCAACTACTACATAGTAATTTGCTGGCTACTATTAAGTAGTTTCGCAATCATCATCGCAGCTTCTCCCGCAGGAACTGCCCTGTATAACTTGCCTCACACTTTGCCACTTCCTCCGGAGTACCTGTCGCTACGATATTTCCACCTTTATCGCCTCCTTCCGGCCCAAGGTCTATCACATAATCGGCGCATTTGATAATATCCAGGTTATGCTCAATGATAACGATGGAATGTCCTCGAAGTATCAAGGCGTCGAATGCTTCCAGTAGTTTGCGGATATCGTGAAAGTGTAGTCCTGTAGTAGGTTCGTCGAAGATGAACAGGGTAGGGTCGGCCTTCTCTTGACTGAGGTAGTAAGCCAGCTTCACACGTTGGTTTTCACCACCGGATAGCGTAGACGAGGATTGTCCCAACTTAATATACCCTAATCCTACTTCTTGTAATGGGGTGAGTTTCTTTACAATTCTCTTCTGTCCGTACTTGGTGAAAAATTCAATGGCTTGGTTTACGGTCATTTCCAGCACATCATAGATGTTGGCTTCGTGGAACTTCACTTCCAGCGTATCCGCTTTAAAACGTTTACCGTGGCATGATTCACATTCCAGTACAAGGTCGGCCATGAATTGCATTTCGACAGTGATAGTACCTTCACCTTTACATTCTTCGCAACGTCCGCCTTCGCTGTTAAACGAAAAGTGGCCTGCGGTGTATCCCATTTGTCGGGCAAGCGGTTGCTCTGCCCACAATTTACGGATTTCGTCATAAGCCTTGAGGTATGTAACCGGATTGGAGCGGGATGATTTACCGATAGGGTTCTGATCTACGAACTCTACATTACGCAAATTGCGCAAGTCGCCGCCGATGGAAAGAAATTCGCCCGGGCGATCGCTGCATTCATCCACTTCACGTTTCAGGGCACGGAAGAAGATATCGCGCACCAACGTACTTTTTCCCGAACCGCTGACGCCGGTTACCACTGTCATTACGTTGAGCGGAAACCGTACATTTATTCCTTTCAGGTTATTCTCGCGGGCGCCGGTCAGTTCTATGTAGTTATTCCACGGGCGGCGGTGTTCCGGAACAGGGATTTCTTCTTCACCCAGCAGATAGCGTACGGTGTAGCTATCACTGCCCGGTCGTAGATCTTTCATGTCTCCTTCGTACACCACTTGTCCCCCCAAGCGTCCGGCTTTCGGGCCAATATCAATGATGTAATCTGCCGCCCGGATTATTTCTTCATCATGTTCTACAACGACAACTGTATTTCCTAATTGCTGCAACTGTCGCAATACGTGTATCAGCTTGTCCGTATCGCGGCTGTGTAGTCCGATACTTGGTTCGTCGAGAATATATAGTGAGCCGACAAGACTGCTGCCCAACGATGTTGCCAAGTTAATACGTTGGCTTTCACCGCCGGAGAGTGAGTTGCTGGTGCGGTTCAGAGTGAGATATCCCAATCCCACGTCAATGAGGAACCGGGTGCGGTTGTTGATTTCCGTAAGAATGCGCCGGGCAATGTCGGCGTCATGCTTGTCTAATTTCAGTTGGTCGAAGAATATTTGCAGTTCTATAACAGGCAAATCTACAAGCTCTGAAATATTGCGTCCGCCTACCCGTACGTAACCGGCTTCGGGCTTCAGGCGCGTGCCGTGACATTTGGGACAAAGCGTCTTGCCGCGATAACGGGCCAGCATCACGCGGTATTGTATCTTGTGCTGGTTTTCCTGCACCATGCTGAAGAAGGCGTTGATGCCTTTAAAGTAACGTGTACCTTCCCATAGCATCCGGCGTTGTTCATTTGTCAACTCATAGTAGGGCGTAAAGATAGGAAAGCCTGCCTTTTCTGCGCCACGTATCAGCATGTCTTTCCATTCGCTCATCACTTCGCCGCGCCAACACATCACTGCACCGTCGTAAATGGACAGCGAACGGTTGGGTATTACTAAATGTTCGTCAATACCGATTACTTTGCCGAAACCTTCGCATTGGGGGCAGGCGCCGATAGGGGAGTTGAATGAAAACATCAGGTCGTTCGGTTCCTCGAATGTGATACCGTCAGCTTCAAATTTGGTACTGAAACGGTACAGGCTGCTACTTCCGTCGGGTTGGTAGAAGCGCAACAGGCAAGCGCCGTCTCCTTCATACATGGCAGTTTCTGCGGAGTCGGTCAGCCGGCTGATTGCATCTTTCTCTTTTGATGCCACCATGCGGTCTACCAACAGGAAAACCGTGTCTTCCTTTTTGGGTTGGTAATCATCTATGCGCACCATCTCTCCGTTCACTTCCAGGCGGTTGAAACCCTGCTTCATGTCAATGTCCAGTTGTTGTTGCAACGTGCGGTTTTCGCGTAAGAGTATCGGAGCCAGTACGGTATATCTGGTTCCTTCGGGATAATCCAGCATACAGTTTACCATATCATCCGTAGAGTGTTTCTTTACTTCTACTCCGCTGACGGGGCTGAACGTTCGCCCGATGCGGGCATAGAGTAGGCGCAGATATTCGTAAATCTCGGTAGAGGTGCCGACGGTGGAGCGTGGATTGCGGCTGTTCACTTTCTGTTCAATGGCAATTGCAGGCGGAATCCCTTTGATAAAGTCACATTCAGGCTTACTCATACGTCCCAGAAACTGGCGGGCATAACTGCTCAGGCTTTCCACATAACGGCGTTGTCCTTCCGCATACAGCGTGTCGAATGCCAGAGATGATTTACCTGAACCGGACAGTCCGGTGATAACGACAAGTTTGTTCCGGGGAATTTCTACATCTATATTTTTCAGGTTGTTGACGCGTGCGCCTTTGATGAGTATAGAATTGTTCTGGGTCATAATCAGAGTTCAAGATATTTTTTGAACTGCAAAGATAGTCACTACAGTTCAAATATGTATAATGATTGGCAGGTTAAGATTTGTTATACTTTTAAATAGAAGCCTGTGTACGAGGTAGAAAAGTAGTATTTTTGTGGGCATTTTTAACAGAACGGCTCTGTGCTATATCTCAGACGAAAAATGCTTTTATGATAATCAGTCGTTAGTAATATATAGTAATCATCATCTTTTTAAGATTAATAGGATTTAGTTATGAAAGTAAAAACCCTTTTATGCGTATGTGCTCTACTCTTTTCGTTAAGTGTAGCTGCGCAATTCCAGCCGGATAGGTATCCTAAACGTGAATTTCGTGCGGCGTGGATACAGTCTGTCAATGGGCAATTCAGCGGAATTCCTACGGAGAAGTTGAAACAAACTCTGATTGAGCAGTTAAATTCTTTGCAGGCGGCAGGTATTAATGCCATCATTTTCCAGGTACGTCCCGAAGCTGATGCCTTGTATGCTTCCCAACTGGAACCTTGGAGCCGATTTCTTACCGGTGTGCAAGGGCAAGTTCCTGAGCCTTACTGGGATCCTATGCTGTTTATGATTGAAGAATGTCACAAGCGTGCAATGGAATTCCATGCCTGGATTAATCCGTATCGCGTAAAGACCTCACTAAAGAATGAGTTGGACCCGAATCATGTGTATAATATCCATCCCGAATGGTTTGTGACTTATGGCGACCAGATGTATTTCAACCCTGCCTTACCGGAGAGCCGCCGTCACATTTGCATGGTGATAACCGACATCCTTTCCCGTTATGATGTGGATGCCATTCACATGGACGATTATTTCTATCCCTATCCTGTTAAGGGAACGGATTTTCCTGATGATGCCAATTTTGCCCGTTACGGCAGCGGATTTTTAAATAAGGGAGATTGGCGGCGTAACAATGTCAATGTACTGATTAAACAGATACATGAAACGGTACGTAAGTTGAAGCCCTGGGTTAAATTCGGTGTTTCTCCGTTCGGTATCTATCGTAATGAGAAGAATGACCCCTTGGGCAGTAAAACTAATGGCTTGCAAAACTATGACGACCTTTATGCCGACGTTCTTTTATGGGCTCGTGAGGGTTGGATAGATTATAATATTCCTCAGTTATACTGGCAAATCGGGCATCCGGTGGCTGATTATGAGACTTTGGTGAATTGGTGGGCGAAGAATACAGAAAACCGTCCTCTATTCATCGGGCATTCTGTGATGAATACAGTGCGGAATGTTGATCCGCAAAATCCTTCCATAAACCAGTTACCCCGTAAGATGGAGTTGCAACGTTCATACCAGACAATCGGAGGAAGTTGCCAATGGCCTGCCAGCGCCGTGATAGAGAATGCCGGGAATTATCGTGATGCACTGATTGCGGAATATCACAAATATCCTGCCTTGCCTCCTGTATTCGACTTTATGGATAATGAAGCGCCGGATAAGGTGCGCAAAGTGAAACCTATGTGGAATGCTGATGGTTATTTCCTGTTTTGGACCGCTCCAAAGTATAAGAATGAAATGAATCGTGCGGTGCAATATGTGGTCTACCGTTTCGGGGCTGATGAAGAGGTCAATATCGGTGACCCGTCACATATCGTGGCTATCACGCGTGATGTTTTCTGTAAGTTGCCGTATGAGAATGGGAAAACTAAATACCGCTATGTCGTGACAGCGCTCGACCGTCTGCATAATGAATCAAAAGCCGTATCGAAGAAAGTGAAGTTATAAGGTTCATTAGCCTGAATTATTCATACTGTAGTAGTTAAAGGGGTTTAGCTTGCAGTATGAATAATGCAGAATAAGAATTTGCGGAAATATCTAAATGACAGTGGATGGTTGTTATTTGTATTCATTATGATAGCATTATCCCGCTTTTTATAACATGCCTTGATTTGTAAATTCATCTTTTAGTGTACGTGATGAATAAATAAAGAATAATGATGCATTATTCATGCGCATTATTGTATATTTACAAGCTATNNAAAAGAGCCTGTTGCTTAGGGATAAAACACTAACTATCTATAAGTAGAACACTAACTATCTATAAGTAGATCACTAATTATCTATAAGTAGTTAACTTGTTACCTGTAAGTAGTTGGCTTGTACCGTCCTGTTTTCCCCTTATCAACCCATTTT
>NZ_DBDF01000209.1:16868-31582 GCF_002293435.1 Bacteroides sp. UBA939
AACTTAAAATACAAAGTGACAAAGTGATAATCCCCTTAACTTCTACACTGCAACAAAGAATCTACTCTTTTAGTTTCACCAATTTCCGGTAGATTATCTTCTTATTAGCTACGTCGTATATCTCTACAATAGGTCCATCGCCCATATTGTGTGCCCGTGCATACTTCTCGATTGCCGGATACACCTTCATAAACCCCACAATGATGGAGAATTTTCCTTTAAACGGAAGTTCCGCGGTGACGACAGTATCCGTAGGGAGCGTTTGTATCCTATATTTGCACTTATCGGGATTCAACCGTTCAACGTCCCCGGCTTCAATGATACAGCCGGATTCTGACCTGAGCTGAGTTTCTTCCACTTCTTTGGGATTATCATAGAAGATGCCAATCCCTTTATAAGTTTCAATTTCAAGTTCATTGAGCAAATAGTAATATACTTCGTTCGTAATATCGGGTGTTTGCTTATAGCTTCCCTTTACCTCTTTGTACACAATGACCTCTCCGCCTGCAACTTCGGTTCTCACTTTGATGGTGCTGAAACCACCGGAATAGGCATAAATACCCAAAATAGCAATAACTATTATTGCTGCAATAATGATGTATATCATCTTCCTTTTCATTATATTTTCTGTGATTGAATGCTACAAATATAAGCCACCGAAGGGATTATTCCATTGTACAAAAACGACATTTATGCTTCTACATAGGTCAGTGTAGCTTCTTCTGCTGATGTGGGACGACTGATGAAGGAGTAGGGAGTACTTCCTGACAAGCTTTTTATCTCCCTTGAAAGATGAGGCACATCATAATATCCTGCGTGGATGGCGGTCGACAGCAAATTGTCGCAAGCATTGTTTCTCAGCAAGTCGACGGCATTCTTGAACTTCATAATTCTACTGTATATCTTGGGAGTATATCCGGTATCCATTTTGAATCTGCGTTCGAATTGCCGCTGGCACAAACAGATATCATTCATCAGCGACTGTACGGACAATTTGCCTTGATGGCGGTTAATCTGTTCTACGGCAAATGCAATCTGCGGATCTGCGGACATGTCTTGCTTGTATAAGGACTTGATGAAGAGTTCCTCTATAATCTTGATTCTGTCTCTGAAACAACTTTCTTCGCACAATCTTTCTGCAAATGAAGCATCGAAAAAGCCTGTAACTTCGTCGGCGCCGATTCTCAGGTTGGTAAGCTCGTGCAGAGGAAGCCGGATGAAACGGGATAATCCGCAAGGCAGGAAGCGTACGCCCAGCATGTGAACCGTTTCCGTATATGCCACCAGTTCCGAATAGGTATGCATCGGACCGATGAAATAGGCACGGTAAGGTTGCAGTCTTAAGGTGCTGTCCACTGCCTGGGTTGCTTCTCCAAGGGTGAAGATGAAGTCTGTGCAGCCGTCGGGCAGTATGTTGATGCGCATTCCGTATTCGGGATTGCCTTTGAACTCCCAATACTTGTCGATATAGGGGGAGAGCAGGTTGCAGGGCGAGTATTCTTTGTACATATATAATTTTAGCTGAAGACTTAGTACAGTATTAATCCTGCTATTCCGCACGCCACAATCATCGCAATCGGATTGATTTTATATTTCCTTGTCCCGATGAAAGCTATCAGAAAAATACTGCAACTGATAATGAACGAGTACATGTCTTCGTTGGGTGAACTGAAGTTTTCCGTATTCATCAATGTCAACGCCGCCGAGGCAAGCAAGCCGACTACCGCCGGGCGAAGCCCACTGAATACAGCTTCTACTACAGGATGTTTTTGATATTTCAGGAAGAACTTACTGATAGCCAGCATTAATATAAAAGAAGGAAGCATTACTGCAAAAGTTGCGATTACCGATCCCCACACACTTCCCGTACTTGTGAAACCAACATAAGTTGCCGAATTGATTCCAATAGGTCCGGGCGTCATCTGGCTGATAGCCACAATATCCGTAAACTCTTTCGGCGTGAGCCATCCGTAGCGGGTAACTACTTCACCTTGTATCATAGAAAGCATGGCGTATCCGCCACCAAATCCAAAAAGACCGATCTTGAAGAATGTATAGAACAACTGAAGATAAAGCATGAGGGAGGGCATGAATTATGAATTATGAATTTTAAATTATGAGCAAACTTAACTTTCAACTCTCAACTTTCGGACGGCATAGCCGTCCGTACAACCATCCTCCCACTCCGGCAATAATAATTACCCAGACAGGTGAGAAATCCAATAACCAGATAAGCAAAGCTGAGACTACGGGTATCCATATATTGTAGCGGTTTATCTTGGCTGATTTCGCCATATTGAATGTGGGGACAGCAATCAAGGCAACCACTGCCGGGCGAATCCCCTTGAATATACGTTCTACTATGGCGTTATCTTTGAAGTTATGAAAGAACAATGCGATAGCAAGGATGATAATGAATGAAGGCAGTACGGTACCTGAAGTGGTAATAATACTTCCACGAAGTCCTCTTAACTTATATCCGATGAAAATGGATATATTGACGGCTAAAACACCTGGAGTTGATTGTGATATGGCAAGCAGGTCGATAAAATCATCTTTCGCTATCCATTTTCGTTTATCTACTACTTCCTGTTCTATCAGAGGTACCATAGCATAGCCACCTCCAATAGTGAAAACTCCTATTTTACAAAATAGTGAAAATGCTTCCAAGTAAAAATTCATAGTAAATATTCATATTATCACCTTAATTATATAATCGCTTACTCTACTGTCCTTCTACTTTATCATCTTCATTCTTTTGTTTCGCATATTGACTGGGGCTTACATTAAAATGTTTTTTGAATACCTCACGGAAGTATTTCGCATCACTGAATCCGGTCATATCTGCAATTTCCGTAACGCTGTGTTGTTGTTCTTTCAATAATTGTGCGGCACGTTTCAAACGGATGAGGCGGATATAGTCTGCCGGAGCCTGGTCGGTCAGCGCTTTGATTTTATTATAGAAGCTGGTACGGCTCATGTTCATTATTGCACAAAGCTGGTCGACATTGAAAGCCGGATTATCTATATTATCTTCCACATTCTTCTTGATGTTAGAGATAAACTTCCAGTCAATGTCTGTCGAACAATTGACGCAGCTTGTAGTACTACTGTCGTCTTCATTCTCATTCAACTCCAGATTGGCATATTTACGGCGCAGTATAGTACGGTTGGTAAGGATGTTAGCAATTGTTGCGCGCAAGATACCAATGTTGAACGGTTTTACAATATATTCATCTGCCCCTGTTCTCAGTCCTTCGATAATATTCCGGTCATTATTCAGCGCAGTAAGCAGTATGATAGGGATGTGCGACGTGTCGATGTCGTTTTTCAGAATATGGCATAGTTCATCACCTTGCATTTCGGGCATCATAATGTCTGAAATAATCATATTTGGCATGTACTCCTTAACTATTTCGAGCGCTTGCTTACCGTCATTGCAAACTTGTACAGTATAACTGTCGGACAGTGTATTGCGCAAGTATTCTCTCAATTCGTCATTATCTTCCACAATCATAAGTCTGGGCCGGTTATTATCCGAAAGATTTTGCTTGGTTGCATCATAAACAGATGTTGAGGATATAGTTTGCGGTACTCCTGATTCCTTATAGATAATCTTTTCGAGTCCCAATTTCGGGCTATGAATAGCTTTGTGATAATATCTTTTCTCTTTTGGGAATGTAATCTTGGCGCAGGAACCCTTACCCTCAATACTGCTGAAGTTGATTTTCCCTTTGTGCAAACGAATGAGTTTTCCTACAAGCAACAAACCGATTCCGCTACCTGTAACTTTGGAATTGATGGCATTGCTGCCCCGGAAATGAATTTTGAATAGTTTCTTTTGTTCGGAAGCCGGAATTCCTATACCCGTATCCTTTATTTCCACGCTCCATGTATTTTCACTTACACAGGCATAGATATATACGTTACCTCCTTCAGGAGTATATTTCAAGGCGTTCGAAATCAGATTCTTCAAAATAGAATCCATCTTTTCTTTGTCGAGCCAGACATTCATGTAACGGAAATTACTTTCGTAAGTCAAACTGACATGTTTCACCTCGGCATAAGACCGGAAAGTATTTACCATCTCCTCCATGTAAGTACTTAATTCATATTCGGATACATACAAGGCGCTGGAGTATGTGTCTGCACGCTCAAAGTTAATGAGGTTGGTAGTCAGACGCAATAACGCATTCACGTTTCGTATGGCAGTTTTCATATTGGCGTGTCCGTTTGGACTTAAGGACTCTTTCTCGCTAAGCTCTTCCAAAGGAGCTTTTATCAGTGTCAGCGGAGTACGGATATCATGTGCCGTATTGATAAAGAAACGTATCTTCTCGTTTGAAATCTTACGCTGCTTACGCAGGATAATGAAGCGTAAAAATATAATGGCGATGGCAACAACAATGGCTGCATATAACAACATTGCCCATATACTGAGCCAAAAAGGCCGGTCTATTATAATGTCCATGCTGCGCTCTTCAAGGACAACATGATTGTCTTCACTGGAAATTGCACGTACGCGTAAGGTGTATTTTCCGGAATTCAGATGAGAAAGACGGATCTGGCAATTTTCTTCAGGCTGGCTCCATGCTTCATAGAATCCGTCCAACTTCCATGAATACAGAAACAAAGAGGGATAATCATAGTTGATAGAGGCTACCCGTAAAGAGAATGTATTTTGATTGTACTCTAATTTGAGGGTTTTAGTATCGTCAAGATCCACCTCTAATGGGGAACCTTGGTCTCCCGGATAAACAGTTTGGTAGGATACCCGTAAATCACGGAATACCATTCTGAAATCATAGTCATGGGGAATTTCCAGGTTCTTATCAAACTCTACGGCTCCGTTAGCGCTGCCAAGGATGAAATTCCCGTTTTTACGAAGTGTACCCGATTCGGAGTTAAAGTGTTCGGTCATTAATCCTTGATCTTTCGTCCAGTTATGGAATTCCTTTTCATCTGTGTAAAAGTAACTCATACCGTTTTCCGTGCCAAATACCATTTTTTCATCCCTGTCGGAAAGAATAGCATATATGTTATTCGAAATGAGAGAACTGTTGTCCTTATGATAATGTTCGAATGTTTTCTTTTCATGATCATAAATGAGCAATCCGGAATTGCTGGTTCCTATATATAACAAACCGTTTTTATTCTGATAGAGTGAATTTATATAGAAAGAATAAGTAGGTAATGGAATATATTGAGATTTTCCGGTCTTCTTTTCCAATAAATACAGACCGGTGGCGGTACCTATCCACATGTACTTTTTATCTTTCTCAATGATATTTGTGATACCGCGCAAACCATGTTCCACACGTATTATTCTGCGGTGGTAGTCTATTTGCTTTAAGTTATAATAACCGCCTGACCATATTGTGCCGTCGGAGTCTTTCACAATGGAGCGTATATATTTGTCAGGCCGGAAAGCCGAACCGACAAACAAAGAAGGAGAAAGGAAACTTGCTGTGAGGGTCTTCTTGTCAATCTGGTAAATTCCGGAACTGTATCCACCTGACCATATTATGCCTGGTGCAACTTCACACAAAGAAACAAAAATCTGATTTCTTATTTTATTTGTAAGATCGTCTTCGCTGAGGAATGAGTGCCATCGGTCTGTTTTTGAAAGATAAAGACTGATGCCATTATTGGTGGCAAACCATAAATCACCTTCATTATCTTCAATAATAGCGTTTACCTGATCATTAATAAGTGATTGTTTATGACCGATGGAATGCTTGATCCATTTGTAATTGGTATATCGGTTGTTGCGGACAGTAATGCCGAGTGGATTATTAGCCAGCCAGATACGTTCGCCATCCACATATATATCATTGACACTGTTACCGTTCATTGCGTTATTCTTATTATGATCGGCAACAATATACGGTTGGCATTCGTAAGATTCCACGTTCATTTTGTACACACCGGCACCGTCCGTAGCAATCAATATTTCTTTGTCATTGAAAGCTTGGATGCGGTTGATGCTGACGTCTACCAAAGTAGTATCAAGTTTGATGGTTTGGTGATTGCTTAAATCATGGAGAAATACCCCTCGCTGAAATGTACCTATGAAGAGCTTGTGTGATGCTTTATGAAGAAACAACTCGCTTACTTGCATTTTTAATAAATCAAGTTGCTTACAAGGCAGGATATTGAGGATGGTATCTTTTAATTCGGCATGGTGTGTACCGGCATCCGTTGCAATAAAATAGCGTTGAGAGTCAATCTGTTCGATGTCGGTGATATTTTCACCGAGTTTATTTTTGATAACAGTTACTTTTTCAGTATCAACATTATAAAGGTATATTACTTTGTTATTGCATAACCACGCTACGTTGTTACTGTCGATAAAACCATAACTCACCGGAGACAGGCTTTCTTTTGCCACCTCATCCGGAATTCTATATACTACTTTGAATTGGTCGTGCTTGACGTCATAACGAAATATCTTTCCTCTCCAATCCATTTGCCAAAGAGTGTTATCCTTACCGACACAAAGCCAATTCAAATTTTGCATCGGATTAATCATTTCTTCGTCAATGAGTTGATATTGCCGGAACTCTTTTCCGTCATATCGGTCAATGCCGTTATGAGTAAGAAACCACATGTAACCTTTGGGTCCCTTTTGAATGGCATACACTCGCCGACTGCTCAAACCATCTTCCACGCCAATGTATTTGTATGTTTGGGCAATGCAGAAAGAAGAAACATATAAGAACAAAAAGGTTAGGGCACTTTTTCTCATGATAATTATCACTGTTTGTTATAGGGGCTATTGTGATATTGTTGCAAAAATATGTATTTCTTTTGATAAATGCAAGCTTAATGGCAGAATAATGTTATATTTTTTAAGGATTTTATATAAAAAAGGTGCAGTATATTATCAACTGCACCTCTCTATTTCATTTAAATGATATGGCTAAAATCACTTTGTTTTTTCTTCCACCCATTTTCGGGCATTGACAAAGGCTTCTATCCACGGAGTGATCTGGTCATTATGCTGACGGTCAGCAGGATAATAACCATTTTGCCAAGGGAAGATAGAGCGTTCCAAGTGAGGCATTATTGCCAGATGGCGTCCGTCGGCATTTACCAGTCCGGCAATGGAATAATCCGAACCGTTCGGGTTGGCGGGGTACTCATCGTAGCTATATTTAGCAACCACATTATATTTGTTTTCGTCGTAAGGCAAAGAGAACTTTCCTTCGCCATGAGCCATCCAAATACCGAGTTTGCTTCCGCTCAGAGATCCGAACATGACACTGCGATTGGTCGGAATGGTAAGCCCCAGGTATCTGGATTCAAATTTATGGGATTCGTTGTGCAACATCTTGCCTTTTTTCTTATGCTCAGGGGATATAAGGTTCAGTTCCATCATTAACTGGCAACCATTGCAGACGCCAAGTGAAAGCGTGTCTTTACGGGCGTAATATTTATCGAGCGCTTCTTTCGCTTTGGGGTTGAAGAGGAAAGCTCCCGCCCATCCTTTGGCAGACCCCAGTACGTCGGAGTTAGAGAAACCACCGCAGTAAACAATCATATTTACGTCTTCCAGTGTCTCGCGTCCGCTGATAAGGTCGGTCATGGTTACATCTTTCACGTCGAAACCTGCCAGATAGAGAGCGTAGGCCATTTCCCGGTCGCCATTTGTACCTTTTTCGCGGATGATAGCTGCACGGATACCTGTTGATGTGCGGCGGTCCGGATTGATATCGTATTGTGAATATTTGCCTTTGAAGCCCGGTACGAAAGCAAATTCCAACGGCTGCATCTTGTAATTCTCGAAGCGCTTCTTGGCGCAACCGTTCATAGATTGCTTGCGGTCGAGCAAGTAAGAAGTGGAATACCATACGTCCCGCATATAGTCGATACCGAATTGATAAGTGGCATCGTCTTTTGATACCAGGATATGGCGTTCATCGGTCGGCTTGCCAATCTTTATGTAACCTACGCCGGCTTCTTCGAGTATTCCTTTTACTTCATTTTTATGCTTGTCGCTCACTTGGATAACGATACCCGGATTTTCGGCAAACAGTATCTTGACGAGGTCATTCTCCTTCATTTTGTCGAGGCTGATTTCCATACCGCCTTCTACGTTAGAGAAACACATCTCCAGTAAAGTCGTGATAAGACCACCGGCGGAAATGTCGTGACCTGCAAGGATTAGTTCTTTGTTTACCAATTCCTGTACGGCAAGGAAAGCATCGCGGAAATATTCGGCATTCTGTACGCTGGGTACTTCGTCGCCTACCTTGCCCAATGACTGTGCGAAGGCGGAACCACCTAATTTCAACGTGTCGAAGCTGAAATCAATATGATATAAAGTTGTTTTCTCATTATTTACGAGTACCGGAGAAACTACTTTCTTCACGTCGGAAACTTCGCCGCCTGCTGAAACAATAACGGTTCCCGGAGCAATTACCTTGCTACCATCGGGGTATTTCTGTGTCATGGACAGAGAGTCTTTTCCGGTCGGCACATTGATTTGCAGGGAGCAGCAGAAGTCACTTAATGCTTTTACGGCAGTATAGAGACGCGCATCTTCACCTTCCTGTGAGCGACAAGGCCACATCCAGTTGGCAGAGAGGGATACACTGTCAAGACCTTCGGCAAGCGGAGCCCAAACCAGGTTAGTCAATGCTTCACTTACGGAAAGTACCGAACCGGCGGCCGGATCAGCAAGTGCAGCTTGCGGAGCATGCCCCAGTGAAGTAGCGATACCTTTTTCGCCACGATAGTCAAGGGCTACCACGCCGCAGTCGCTCAGCGGTAATTGCAGTTCACCCTGACATTGCTGCCGGGCTATTTTACCTGTTACCGAACGGTCTACCTTGTTCGTTAACCAATCCTTGCAGGCTACGGCTTCCAGTTGTAATACGTTTGTCAGGTATTCATGTAGCTTGGACTGTTCATATTCCGGCATTTCGTAATGACGTTCTACGGTTTTATCCACCATATATGTTTTGGGAGACGAACCGAACATTTGTTCTACGGCAAGATCGAACGGGCGTACGCCGTCGGCTTGTTGGAAGACGAAGCGGTGGTCGCCGGTAGTTTCACCTACTACATACATTGGGGCGCGTTCGCGCTCGGCTACTTTGCGTACATATTCAATGGCTTCTTCCTGAATCAGCAAGCCCATGCGTTCCTGACTTTCGTTGGCGATGATTTCTTTGGCGGACAAAGTTTTGTCGCCAATAGGCAACTTGCTCATATCAATCAGGCCGCCACACTCTTCCACCAGTTCCGACAAGCAGTTTACGTGTCCTGCCGAACCGTGGTCGTGGATAGAAACCACCGGATTGGTTTCTTCTTCGCAAAGGGCGCGTACCACATTGTAGGCGCGCTTCTGCATTTCTGCATTGGCGCGTTGCACGGCATTCAACTCAATACCGCTACTGTAACGTCCGGTATCTACGGAAGATACCGAGCCGCCGCCCAAACCGATGCGATAGTTATCACCACCGATAACAACTACCTTGTTTCCGGCTTCGGGCGTACCTTTCAGGCAATCGCGTTTCGTACCGTAACCTACACCGCCGGCAAGCATGATTACTTTGTCGTAACCATAAACTTCGTCGTTTTCTTTATGTTCAAAGGTCAGCACGGAACCGCAAATCAGCGGTTGGCCGAACTTATTGCCGAAATCGCTGGCGCCGTTGGATGCCTTGATTAATATTTGTTCCGGAGTCTGGTACAGCCATTTGCGTACAGGCAGTATTTCTTCCCAGGGACGTCCTTCGTCCGTGCGAGGATACGAAGTCATGTAAACGGCAGTTCCGGCAATGGGCCATGAACCTTTGCCGCCACCCATACGGTCGCGGATTTCACCGCCTGTACCGGTGGATGCGCCGTTGAAGGGTTCTACGGTTGTTGGAAAATTGTGAGTTTCAGCTTTCAGGGAGATAACGCTCTTGATGTCTTTCACCTGGAAATAGTCGGATGTAGAATGGTCGGCGGGAGCGAATTGCTCAACAACCGGACCTTCGGCAAAGGCTACATTATCTTTATAAGCTGAAATAATCTTGTTGGGGTTTTCCTGTGTGGTCTTCTTAATCATCTGGAAGAGGGAAGATTCCTGCTCTACACCGTCGATGACGAATGTTCCGCCGAAGATTTTGTGGCGGCAATGTTCGGAGTTAATCTGGGCGAAACCGAATACTTCGGAGTCGGTCAACTTACGTCCGAGGTCTTTCTCTACTTCTTTAAGATAGTCCATTTCCTCTTTGGAGAGCGCCAAGCCTTCTTTTTCGTTGTAAGCCTCTAAATCTTCGATGTGTACAATCGGTTCCGGCTTACGGTTGATAGTGAAGATTTCCTGGTTCAAACCTTTGTACATGCGTTGCAGCATGGGGTCGTAGTCGGCGTTTTCATCTTTTACGGGAAGATATTCCTCGATACGGACGATTCCGTTTAATCCCATATTCTGGGTGATTTCTACGGCATTTGTACTCCAGGGAGTAATCATTTCGCGACGCGGACCGACGAAATGTCCTTTCAGTTTGTCTTCACTTTCGGGGTTGGCTTCTTCGAAAAGCCAGCAGAGTTTATCAATGTCTGCCAAGGGGAGTGCGTGGTCGCATTCTACGGCTATCACGCTTTTGGATAAGGTTCTGAAAAAGAGAATCATACTTACTATTTATGATTTGTGATTTATATTTTGGGGCACTTCTGAAAAAGCAGGAGCGTATTTACGGGAAATGCCAATATTTTCTTCGTGGCGCAAAGATACATAAAATCGTTGGGGGAGAGAAGTAAAAGGAAACAAAAATCCTTCATGCAATAAATCCTTATCCGCAATAATAGCCATTCTTACCCTTCCTGATGCTTCTCTGTTGAAAAAACGTTAACACTATTGGCTTGTCTCATAAAAAAGTACGATATTTGCAGCCATGATTGAATTGAAGACCATATTTGATATATTATGGAAAGGGTTCATTATTGGGGTAGTTGTATCGGCACCACTGGGACCTGTAGGCGTATTGTGTATTCAGCGTACATTGAATAAAGGACGTTGGTACGGTTTTATAACGGGGCTGGGAGCCTCGTTGAGTGATATAGCTTATGCATTGTTGACGGGCTACGGAATGAGTTTTGTGTTCGACTACGTCAATAAAAATATTTTTTATTTGCAGTTACTCGGAAGTATTATGCTATTGGCTTTTGGTATTTATACGTTTCGTAGTAATCCTGTTCATTCCATTCGTCCTGTTTGTGCCAATAAAGGTTCCTACTTCCATAATTTCATTACCGCATTTGCCGTTACACTATCCAATCCGCTTATTATCTTCCTTTTTATCGGTCTGTTTGCCCGTTTCGCGTTTGTCAGTGAAGGGGTGCTGATCTTCGAAGCGGTGACCGGATACATTGCCATTGCGTTGGGAGCGTTGGTATGGTGGTTTGGTATTACCTTTTTCGTGAATAAAGTCCGCACGCAATTCAACCTGCGCGGTATTTGGATATTAAACCGTATTATCGGCAGTATTGTCATCATTGTATCTGTGTTCGGGCTGATATTTACATTGATGGGTGCGTCACTGTACTGAGGAAAAACATCGTTATGAAGACAGCCCAACAATTAAAAGCGCGGAATATCGCGGAATACCTTATATATATGTGGCAAGTAGAAGATCTGATTCGCGCCAACGGGTGCGATATGGATAAGATACGTTTGAATATCATTTCACGCTATCCGGAAGAAGAACGTCCGGCTCTGGATGAATGGTATGGCAATCTTGTCGACATGATGCGTATAGAAGGTGTGAAGGAGAAAGGACATTTGCAAATCAATCGTAATGTGATAATAGACCTGACCGGATTGCATGTCGAATTGCTGGCATCGCCTAAGTATCCTTACTATAGCGCCGCTTATTTTAAGGCATTGCCTTTCATTGTAGAACTTCGCCGGAAGAACGGAAAAACGGATGAACCCGAATTGGAAACATGCTTCGAAGCCTTATACGGGATTTTGTTGCTGCGTTTGCAGAAGAAAGAAATTACTCCGGGGACTGCGAAAGCGATGGAAACCATCAGCAGTTTTATTTCCTTGCTTGCCAATTATTACGAGAAGGATAAGAGGGGAGAAGTGGCGGTTGATGAATGACAGACAACAGGCGGGCAGATGATAGGGCAAGTTTAATTGTACGTAACAAATTCTATATATAAGATGAGAGTATTAATCACCGGGGCAAACGGGCAACTTGGCAACGAGATGCAAGTTCTTGCTAAAGAGAATCCGCAACATACGTATTTTTTTACCGACGTACAGGAATTGAACATCTGTGACGAACTGGCCGTATGGAGGTACATTACAGAGAATCAGATTGAGGTGGTAGTGAACTGTGCCGCCTATACCGCAGTTGATAAGGCGGAAGACAACGGTGAATTGAGTTATGAACTGAATCAGGAAGGTCCGGGAATTCTGGCAAACGCTGCGCAAATCAATGGCGCCGCCATGATACAAGTCTCCACGGATTATGTTTTCGACGGAACGGCGCATGTCCCTTACACGGAAGATTGCACGCCGTGTCCTAATTCGATTTATGGTCTTACAAAGCTGGGCGGGGAAACAAAAGTGTTGCGGCTTTGTGAGAAAGCGATGGTAATCCGTACGGCGTGGTTGTATTCTGCCTACGGAAATAATTTTGTGAAAACAATGATTCGTTTAGGGCATGAGCGTGATTCGTTAGGAGTTGTTTTCGACCAGATTGGTACGCCGACTTATGCCAATGATTTGGCACGAGCCATTTATGTAGCCATCAATAACGGCATCGTTCCCGGTGTTTATCATTTCAGCAACGAAGGCGTGTGTTCGTGGTATGATTTCGCAATTGCCATTCATCGCCTTGCCGGTATTACAACGTGTAAGGTAAGTCCGCTGCATACGGACGAATATCCGGCAAAAGCGCCGCGTCCGCACTATTCCGTGTTGGACAAGACAAAGATAAAGAAGACATTCAACATTGAAATCCCCCATTGGGAAGAAAGTTTGAAAGTATGTATTGAAAAACTGAATACCCAACAATAATATTACACCTATTAATATATATGGCGAATAATAACGAAATTGAGAGGAGAAGAACTTTTGCGATTATCGCGCATCCGGATGCCGGTAAGACTTCATTGACCGAGAAGTTGTTGCTTTTTGGCGGACAGATACAAGTGGCAGGCGCCGTAAAAAGCAATAAGATAAAGAAGACGGCAACGTCCGACTGGATGGATATAGAGAAGCAGCGTGGTATTTCCGTAACCACTTCCGTGATGGAATTTGATTACAGAGACTACAAGATCAATATCCTCGATACGCCCGGTCACCAGGATTTTGCCGAAGATACGTACCGTACGCTGACGGCTGTAGATAGCGTTATTATCGTGGTGGACGGTGCGAAAGGTGTGGAAACACAAACGCGCAAGTTGATGGAAGTATGCCGTATGCGTAATACTCCGGTGATAATCTTCGTCAACAAGATGGACCGCGAAGCCAAAGACCCGTTTGACCTGCTGGACGAATTGGAGGAAGAACTTTCCATTCATGTGCGTCCGTTGACTTGGCCTATCGAAAGCGGTATCCGCTTCAAAGGAGTTTATAATATCTACGAACAGAATCTGAACCTCTTCCAACCTTCCAAGCAAATAGTGACGGAGAAGGTAGAAGTGGACATCCATACCAAAGAACTGGATAACCAGATCGGTTCCCAACTGGCAGATAAACTGCGTGGCGAGTTGGAATTGATAGACGGAGTTTATCCTGAATTTGAAAAGGTGGATTATCTGAAAGGAGAACTGGCTCCCGTATTCTTCGGTTCGGCTTTGAACAACTTTGGTGTACAGGAATTGCTGGACTGCTTTGTTGAAATAGCCCCAAGCCCCCGTCCTGTCAGGGCGGAAGAACGTGAAGTAGAACCGGAAGAACCTAAATTCACCGGATTTGTCTTTAAGATAACGGCGAATATCGACCCGAACCACCGTTCCTGTATTGCGTTCTGCAAGATCTGTTCCGGTAAGTTCACGCGCAATGCCCCGTATCTGCATGTGCGTCATGGAAAAACAATGCGGTTCTCGTCGCCTACTCAGTTTATGGCGCAGCGCAAGACGACCGTTGATGAAGCCTGGGCAGGCGATATCATTGGTTTGCCTGATAACGGAACTTTTAAAATAGGCGATACGCTGACGGAAGGAGAGATGCTTCATTTCCGCGGTTTGCCCAGCTTCTCACCGGAGATGTTCAAGTATATAGAGAATGCCGACCCTATGAAGCAGAAACAACTCGCCAAAGGTATCGACCAGTTGATGGACGAAGGTGTGGCGCAGCTATTCGTCAACCAGTTCAACGGGCGGAAGATTATCGGTACGGTCGGGCAGTTGCAGTTCGAGGTTATACAATACCGGTTGGAGAATGAATATAGCGCCAAGTGCCGTTGGGAACCGTTGAGCCTTTACAAAGCTTGCTGGATTGAAAGTGATAATCTTGCCGAACTGGATGCTTTCAAGAAACGCAAGTATCAGTACATGGCGAAAGACCGTGAAGGCAGGGATGTATTCCTGGCGGATAGCGGCTATGTATTGCAGATGGCTCAAACGGATTTTAAACATATCAAGTTCCACTTCACGAGCGAGTTCTGATTCGTACGTTTGAAACGGACTTATCCATAAAACTCCCTCCCAGGGTTTTCGCGTATTCTACTCTCACCCCTCACTTTTTTCCCTGTATC
>NZ_DBDF01000209.1:31593-42504 GCF_002293435.1 Bacteroides sp. UBA939
AGGGTAACTTCTACCCTCACTCTGTGTATCATCCACATTTGTATCGTAATATTGTCTGTACCGGATAGGTTACCGTTGTTAGTTTCACAGTGAGAAACTTTTTGTTTCTACGCTCGGAAACAAAGAGTTTCATCGCATTGAAACTAAATGTTCCATCGTATTGAAACAAAGAGTTTCGTCGTATTGAAACAAAAAGTATTGCACGTCGGAACAAAGTGTATCACTTGGTGGAACAAAGTGTTTCACTTGGTGGAACAAAATATCTCTCCCTATGGAATTCTGACACTCCCCCTATGGAATTCTGACAGGATACTTATCCCGTGTTCACCGCCTACTGGTATTTATTGGGAAAAATGCTTGCATCCCGGAAAACAATGATATACCTTTGCGGGAATAAAACGATAAATATTAATTGTGAGTAAGCTATGTCATTCAATCATAAAAAGTTAAGTTATAGTCAAGGCATTGTTTACGCCTTGCTATGCTATATCGCTTGGGGACTTTTCCCTATTTTCTGGAAAGCGATTACGGGAATACCTGCTGTAAATGTGTTGGCTCATCGTATCGTATGGGCGTTTGCATTTCTCTCTATCTGGGTGCTTTTCATGAACCGGCAAACATTTATCGGCTATGTAAAGCAACCTAAACTGTTGTTCAGATTAGGTCTGGCTGGGATTGTTGTTAGCGCCAACTGGGGTATATACATCTATGCCGTAGCAAGCAATCATATTGTTGAGGCAGGCTTGGGTTACTATATCAATCCGTTGATAAACGTATTTCTGGGCTATGTGTTTTTGAAAGAACGTTTGGCCTCCATGCAAAAAATAGCTGTCGTACTGGCTCTGATTGGTGTTGTTTATTTTACTGTTAGTTACGGTAAGTTTCCTTGGATATCTTTACTTCTTGCTACCACTTTTGGGCTGTATGGACTGTTAAAGAAGAAAGCAAACCTTGAATCCATGCCTGCGCTTACGGTCGAAACGATGATGGTTTTTCCGTTTGCTTTGGCGTTTCTGTTTTATACTGCTGCGGGGAGTGATGTGACAACACCCTTTTTCCCCTCATCCGCAACAACTACTTTGTTACTGATTCTAAGCGGTCTAATTACAGCCATTCCGCTTTTCTGGTTCGGAAAGTCGGCACAGGTCATTCCTTTATCAACGCTGGGCTTTATCCAGTATTTATGCCCGACACTGCAACTGCTCCTTGGGATATTTGTGTATCATGAAACTTTCGGCATGGAATATCTTGTCTGTTTCGCTTTTGTATGGGCGGGACTGGTGTTTTATACGGTTAGTATTCTTAAAGGGAAGAAGGTGACGATAGCTGAATAACGTTTTTGCGACAAGTGATTTTGCCGTAGATGGTACAAAGATTCAGCCTTTCTTCGAAAACTGTCACAAGTTGTTTTTTAGCGTTTACTAAATTCATTCAACTCACAAAATTGGGGAAGTTATCATTGGTAAAATAATCAATATGAAGAATAAAATATTTACTATAAATAATTTTAAAATAAGATTTAAAACAGTCATTTTAGGATTACTGTCGTTGTTGCTGCTGGGAATTCCTTTTGTCATGAAAGATTTTATGGGAGCATCTTTTTTTATAATTTCAATTATTATGATGATTATTGTAGTATCATTTACTTTTATCCAATCTTGTATAATCCAATATCAATATAATCAATTTGACAAACAAACGAGAGTAATTATTGAGTGTGATTCTGGAAATATTAAATACATAAGAAATAACCACTTTGTGGAATTTCATATAAATGATATTACCAACTTCTATAGAGTACGATACGAAAATTCAAGAAGGTTACAAGAGTTCTTTTATCAAATCTATATAAAGGATAAAACAATTCCGCTAACTATAACCTGTGTTCTTGCTAATAATTTAGAAAAGTATATTAAGAAGAAGTGCCTTGTCCGAATTACAGATTCTTTATTCCTTGATAAAGATGAATATGACCTTGTTCTTGAGATGGATTATAAAATGAAATCGTTATAATGTTCTAATATCCTAAGTTATGCACAAAGCAATCAAGTCATCATCATAGAATATGATGCGAACGGTAATTATCACATGGAAGACATAAATAAAATATGAATTTGTAGAAGATAAAACTGGCGAAAACTAAGAAAATGAAAGGAAAACAAAACTTTTTGTGATAACTCTTTGGCAGTTTAAAACAGAAAGTTTACTTTTGTCGCACTAAAACAAAGAATTGTATGAAAACTGTAGTTGCACATCATCACCATCATCATTATTCTGGCGAGTAATCGGTAGGCGTATGGTTGTTGTGCATAAGATGATACATATAAATAACGAGGCTTGCCGGATAATGGTAAGCCTCGTTTGTTTTTAGCCGCAAATAGTTTAGCCGCAAATAGTTTAATCGCAAATAACAAATCGCAAATAACAAATCGCAAATAAGGAATCGTAAATAATCAAATCGTAAATAAAGTTATGTTGTTAAGAATTGCAGTACAAGCTAAAGGTCGTCTTTATGATGAGACGATGTCATTTCTTGAAGAATCGGATATTAAACTGAGTGCAATGAAACGTTCGTTGCTGGTACAGTCGTCTAATTTCCCAGTCGAAGTGCTGTTTTTGCGCGACGATGATATTCCCCAGTCGGTAGCGACGGGCGTAGCGGATATCGGTATCGTAGGTGAAAATGAATTCGTGGAGAAGAATGAAGATGCTGAAATCGTAAAGCGACTCGGGTTTAGCAAATGCCGTTTGTCGTTGGCAATGCCGAAGGATATTGAGTATCCGGGCGTGCAGTGGTTTGAGGGACGGAAAATAGCCACATCATATCCCGGAATCCTCTCCAATTTCCTGAAAGCGCAGAATGTAAATGCGGAAATACATGTAATTACAGGTTCGGTGGAAGTGGCGCCGGGTATCGGGTTGGCAGATGCAATTTTTGATATTGTAAGTTCCGGTTCCACATTGGTAAGCAACAGGCTGAAGGAAGTGGAAGTGGTGATGAAATCGGAAGCATTGCTGATTGGTAATAAACATCTGTGTGAGGAGAAGAAAGAGATTTTGAAAGAGTTGCTTTTCCGCATGGATGCTGTGAAGACGGCGGAAGATAAGAAATATGTTCTGATGAATGCGCCGAAGGATCATTTGGAAGAGATTATCCGGGTTTTGCCGGGTATGAAGAGTCCGACGGTGATGCCGCTGGCACAAGAAGGTTGGTGCTCGGTACATACGGTGCTGGATGAGAAGTGCTTCTGGGAAATTATCGGGAAACTGAAGTCGCTGGGAGCGGAAGGTATTTTGGTGTTACCGATTGAGAAGATGATAATATAGTGTACTCTATACGATAAAAATTATTTTTTACTCGCTTTGCGTGTATAATAATATACCAAATATTATGAGACTAATTAATAATCCGGATAGGTCGGAATGGGCAGAACTACTGAAACGCCCTGTAATGAATACCGAGAATCTGTTTGATACAGTGCAGGGAATTATAGACCGGGTGAAGTCGGAGGGAGATAGCGCCGTGCTTGAAATGGAAGCGAAGTTCGATAAAGTGGAATTGGCGTCGCTGGCGGTTACGGATGCTGAGATAGAGGAAGCGGAAGCGAAGGTAGATGAAAGACTGAAAGCTGCGATTCTTCTGGCGAAACGGAATATAGAAACGTTCCATACGGCACAACGCTTCGAGGGTAAAAAAGTGGAAACGATGCCCGGAGTAATGTGTTGGCAAAAGGCGGTGGCGATTGAGAAAGTAGGTTTGTACATTCCCGGCGGAACAGCGCCGTTGTTCTCCACTGTGTTGATGTTGGCTGTACCTGCAAGAATAGCCGGTTGCAGGGAAATAGTGCTTTGCACCCCGCCCGACAAGGAAGGACAGGTGCATCCGGCCATTCTTTTTGCAGCAAAAGCGGCAGGAGTGAGTAAGATTTTCAAAGCAGGTGGTGTGCAGGCTATTGCCGCTATGGCGTATGGCACGGAGAGTGTGCCGAAAGTCTATAAGATATTTGGTCCGGGAAACCAGTATGTGACGGCTGCCAAACAGTTGGTCAGCCTGCGTGATGTGGCGATAGATATGCCTGCGGGTCCTTCGGAAGTAGAAGTGCTAGCTGATGAAACGGCGGATCCGGCGTTTGTGGCTGCCGACCTGTTGAGCCAGGCCGAACATGGAGCGGATAGTCAGGCAATGCTGATTACGACTTCGGAAACTTTGCAGCAAGCTGTGAAACAAGAGGTGGAACGTCAATTGGCGCTATTGCCTCGCAAGGAGATTGCCGCGAAATCTCTGGAAAACAGTAAGTTGATTGTGGTAAGGAACATGGAAGAGGCTATAGAGTTGACAAATGAGTATGCACCCGAGCATTTGATTGTGGAAACTGCGGATTATGAACGGATAGCCGAACGTGTAGTAAACGCGGGATCTGTTTTCTTAGGCTCTTTTTCGCCGGAAAGCGCCGGCGATTATGCTTCGGGAACCAACCATACATTGCCTACGAACGGATATGCGAAAGCCTATAGCGGGGTGAGCCTTGATAGTTTTATCCGTAAAATCACCTTTCAGGAAATACATCCGGAGGGGATAAAGAATATAGGGTTCGCCATTGAAGAGATGGCGGCAAATGAACATTTGGATGCGCATAAGAATGCAGTAACCGTGAGACTTAATAAGTTGAATATATGAAAACATTACAAGAACTGACCCGTCCGAATATCTGGAGGTTAAAACCTTATTCTTCGGCACGTGATGAATATAAAGGTGTAACAGCATCGGTATTTCTCGATGCAAACGAGAATCCGTATAATCTACCGCATAACCGTTACCCTGACCCTATGCAGTGGGAGTTGAAAACAGAGCTTTCGAGGATAAAAGAAGTTACTTCCGACCAAATATTCCTGGGGAACGGGAGTGATGAAGCTATCGACCTGGTGTTTCGTGCTTTCTGTGAACCGGGAGTTGACAATGTGGTGGCTATTGACCCTACTTACGGCATGTATCAGGTGTGTGCCGATGTGAACAATGTGGAGTATGTGAAAGTATTACTGGATGATAAGTTTGGGTTCTCGGCAGAACAATTGCTGCTTCATGCAAATACCAATACTAAGGTCATTTTTCTGTGCTCTCCCAATAACCCTACCGGGAATGATTTAGACCGGAATGAGATAGCAAAGGTACTGCGCGAGTTTGACGGGTTGGTGGTGCTGGATGAGGCGTACATTGATTTCTCCGATGCTCCCTCATTCTTGAAAGACCTTGATAAATACCCGAATCTCATTGTGTTGCAAACATTCTCCAAAGCATGGGGATGTGCGGCTATCCGTTTAGGCATGGCGTTTGCCTCTAAAGAGATAATCGGTATCATGAATAAGATAAAGTATCCCTATAATGTGAATCAACTCACTCAGAAACAGGCGATAGAGATATTGCATAAGTATTATGAAATAAAACGTTGGGTGAAATGTTTGAAGGAAGAACGTGAAGAATTGGCGCAGCGTTTCGAGAAGTTACCTTGTACGGTGGAAGTCTTTCCGTCGGATGCCAACTTCTTTCTGGCGCGGGTAACGGATGCGGTAAGAATCTATAATTACCTGGTGCAAGCGGGGATTATTGTCCGTAACCGTAACTCCGTTTCGCTTTGTGGCAACTGTCTGCGTGTGACGGTGGGAACAAGGATGGAGAATGACAAGTTGATAGAAGCATTAGAGCAGTATAAATGATTATGAAGAAAGTATTGTTTATAGACCGTGACGGGACATTGGTGATGGAGCCGCCCGTAGACTATCAGTTGGACTCGTTGGAGAAACTGGAGTTTTATCCTAAAGTGATGCGCAATCTCGGTTTTATCCGCAGTAAGCTCGATTTTGAGTTTGCGATGGTAACCAATCAGGATGGGTTAGGTACGGTTTCCTTTCCGGAAGACACCTTTTGGCCTGCACACAATCTGATGATGAAAACCCTGGAAGGCGAGGGGATTACTTTCGACGAGATATTCATTGACCGTAGTATGCCCGAAGATAATGCGCCTACCCGGAAGCCACGTACCGGAATGCTGGCCAAATACCTGGATAATCCCGAATATGACCTTGCCGGTAGTTTCGTTATCGGCGACCGTGCTACGGATGTGGAGTTAGCCCGCAATCTGGGGTGTCGAGCCATCTTTCTGCAAGATGATACTACGTTGCTGAAACCGCAAGCCGAAGGAGGCGTTGCAGCCTGTGAGGGATTGGAAGCCGTGTGCGCTCTTGTCACGAAGGATTGGGATAAAGTGGCTGAGTTTCTCTTTGCCGGAGAGCGGAAAGCCGAAGTACGGCGTACTACAAAGGAAACGGATATTTTTGTTGCTTTGAATCTGGATGGTAATGGAGAGTGTGACATCCATACGGGGCTGGGCTTCTTCGACCACATGCTGGAGCAAATAGGCAAACATGGCGGGTTGGACTTAACTGTCCGTGTAAAGGGAGATTTGGAAGTAGACGAACATCACACGATAGAAGATACTGCCATTGCATTGGGCGATTGTATATACCGGGCATTGGGCAGCAAGCGGGGCATAGAACGTTATGGATATGCTTTGACTATGGATGATTGTTTGTGCCAGGTGTGCCTGGACTTTGGCGGACGCCCCTGGTTGGTTTGGGAAGCGGACTTCAAACGTGAGAAGATAGGAGAGATGCCTACGGAAATGTTCCTTCATTTCTTTAAATCACTGAGTGATGCCGCCAGGATGAACCTGAATGTGAAAGCAGAAGGACAGAATGAACACCATAAAATAGAAGGTATATTTAAAGCGCTGGCCCGCGCCATAAGAATGGCGGTGAAAAGAGATATATATCATTTTGAATTGCCCAGTTCTAAGGGGGTGCTGTAGTAAGAAGCTGCGTAATCTGTGTCATCTGCGGATGAAGGATAGTAAACTTGAACTTTTGTAATTTATCGTCCGTTTCTGAACATGCCTACTGTCCGATAATGAACACTTACCCCTCTCCGGAATCATTCTAAGGCTTTGGCATGTTCTTTGCTTTTCTGTTTACAACTATTTATAAGATAATTCGGATAAACATGAAAGGAAATATTCTACTTGCAGCTTGCATGCTGTTTTCGTTTGCAACTTTTGCGCAGAACGATACATTGACGGAAGAACATGAGCGTGTTATAACTTTGCCTGAAGCAATTGCCTTGGCACGTATTCAGTCGGTAGACGCTGCCGTAGCGTTGAATGAATTGAAAACCGCATATTGGGAATACCGTACTTTCCGTGCGGATCTCCTGCCGGAAATAAACCTGGCCGGTACATTGCCCAATTACAATAAGTCTTATAGCAGATATCAGAACTCGGACGGTTCATACTCGTTTGTGCGTAATAATACGCTGGGACTTGCCGGTACACTGTCCGTTGACCAGAACTTGTGGTTCACGGGAGGCAAGCTGTCGTTGGCATCTTCGCTTGAATATATCCAGCAGTTAGGCTCGGGTGGTGAGAAGCGGTTCATGTCCGTTCCTGTCAGCCTGGAATTGACACAGCCCATTTTCGGAGTGAATAACCTGAAGTGGAACCGTCGTATAGAACCTGTGAAGTATGCCGAAGCAAAAGCCCGTTTCATTACGGCTACGGAAGAAGTAACGATGAAGACAATTACTTACTTTTTCAACTTACTGTTGGCGAAGGAGGCTCTGAATACAGCCCGCCAGAATAAAATGAACTCCGACCGTCTTTATGAAGTGGCGATAGCCAAACGTAAGATGGGGCAGATTTCGGAAAATGATTTGCTACAGTTGAATCTGAACGCTTTGCAGGGTAAGGCGGATGTGACGGAAGCCGAGAGCAATCTGAATGCGAATATGTTCCGGTTGCGTTCGTTTCTTGGCTTGTCGGAAGATGAGAATCTGACGCCTGTGTTGCCGGAATCGGCTCCGGACATGAAGATGGAATATAACCTCGTGTTGAACAAGGCATTGGAACGCAACTCGTTTGCTCAGAATGTTCGTCGCCGCCAGTTGCAAGCGGATTATGATGTGGCTATAGCGCGTGGAAACTTGCGTAGCATCGACCTCTTCGCAAGTGTGGGTTATACGGGGCAGAATCGTAGTCTTTCCTCGGTCTATCAAGAATTACTTGATAACCAGATTGTGCAAGTGGGGGTAAAGATACCTATTCTGGATTGGGGAAAACGTCGTGGAAAGGTACGTGTAGCGGAGAGCAACCGTGAAGTGATACTCTCCAGAATCCGCCAGGAACAAATGGATTTTAACCAGAACATTTACCTGTTGGTGGCTAATTTCAATAATCAGTCACAGCAGTTGGGCATTGCCCAGGAAGCGGACGGTATTGCCGAAAAGCGCTATAAGACCAGTGTGGAAACATTTATGATTGGGCAAATCAGTACATTGGATTTGAATGATGCGCAGAACTCGAAAGATGAAGCGCGACAGAAACATATCTCTGAACTTTATTATTATTGGTACTACTTTTATCAAATCCGTAGCCTGACACTTTGGGATTTTGAGCGGAATAGTGAGTTAGAGGTAGATTTTGAAGATGTAGTGAGGGGATAACATCGCATATATCGTCCGTGAACCACATATATGTGGTTCGCGGACGTTAACAATATTCTTCGGGAGAACTCTACAACCTGCAATTACCGGTCAGTGAACAACCTTCATCATATAGATTACTGCAATCAGCAACCCTGCAAAGAGGAGGGCAAACAGTATAATCAGTAAGAAACTATAGAAGAACATAAGTATTGTCCTCCAGAAGATTTTCCACCAGGTATAACCATACAATTGCTTGTAATCCAACCAGAAAAGGGCGAATATAGCCATTTCGGGCACTTCATATAAATCGTCCACTGTTGCTGTTCCATTGAAAGGTAATGCGATGATACTGATAAAGAGTATCTGGCAGGCAATGTATGCCTGTACGAATACATGTTCCGTGAGATTGTAGCGCACTTTGTTCTTTTTACGACGACGGTGGAAAGCCATAAATGTAGCCAGAGCAAAGAGAGGCAGTGTAGCTATGATGCGGAAAGCCTTGTTTCCATGTCCCCAACTTTTCAGCAAATTCCATACTTTCTGTAGGAAAGGATTGCTTTGAAGGAAGTTTTGAAAGGATTTGTCGAACTTTGAACCTTCCGATATATCACCTTCGAGGATTTCGGTTACAATATCATCATCGTCATCGCTGTTAATCGAATAGCTACGCGCTTCTGACTCTTCTTTATCTTCCAATTTCTGATTCAGGATTTCGATAGTCTGATTCAGCGTTTCTTTCTTTTCCGAGTCTTTGGTTTCTTTCAATTGCTCTTGCAACTGTTCGCGCGCCGCAATGATTTCTTGCTTCCAAACCTTCGAAGAGTCTTTTTCTGCTTTACGCAGGGCATCAGGGTCTACCAATTGTACAACCATGATGTAGATAGCCGCCAGTATGAACAGAGTTTGAAAAGGGCGGAAATAGAGTATCCGTTTGCCGGCAATAAAATCTCTGATCATATATCCCGGACGGTAAAGCAAATCCAGGAGCGTACGGCCGAAACCATTATCAATATTGGTAAATCCCCCCAATATATTTTTGAGAGCATTGCTGAAACGGTAACGGGAAGTTTTACGGCTTTGTCCGCAACGGTAACAATAATCGCCCGTATAGTTGGTTCCGCAATTCAGGCAGGTATTACTTTCTTTGCAGGCGGGTGGTGTTACTTTGCCACGTATTATTTTAATATGAATCATGCGGAGACGTGCTTTCCAGGGATTCCACCAAGGAGCGATATAGTTGGATATTCGTTTGGGAATAATTCGTCGTTTGGTCAGAACATACCAAAGAATCAATATAAAAGTAATCAGAAAAACTCTGGTATTTCCATTTTCCCCCAAAGACAGGTATAGGAATGGTACCAGAAGGAGAATTTGCCAGATATTTATCATCTTTCTTCCGGACGGAGCAGAGGAGACCGGATCGGGAGGTGATTGAACGGTTAGTGGGGCAGGCTCAGCTTCCGCTTCTGCTCTCGGTTCCGCTTCTGCTCTCGGTTCCGCTTCTGCTCTTGGTTTTGCTTCCGGTTCCGGTTCTGCTTCCGGAAGTGCGGGTGGTGTATCAACAACGGCCGGTTGCTGTTCGTTTTCCAGTAATTCTTCCAGCGAACTCATTATTTTCCGGTGTGGATATTTACTTAGTTCTTCGGCTGTAGTAACTCCGTGGGTTATACCTGCAAAATCTAAGCCGGCGGCTTTGGCGGTGGCGGCGTCTACGGTACTGTCGCCCACATAAAGTGTTTCTGCTTTGGCGACTTTTAATTTCTTGATGGCAAGCAGCAGACCTTCGGGTGATGGCTTTGGCGTTTTTACATCTTCTCCTCCAATGATGATATTGAAAAAGTTAGCGGGGAAATGCAGGTCAAGCAATTCCTTAATCCGGAAGCGGTATTTGGTAGAGATGATTCCGATAAGTGCACCCGCATCTTTCAGAGCCAGTAGTACAGACTTTGTTTCCAGAAAGAGTATGGTGTTGACTGTCATGTGCGTATCCGCCTCTTTGCCGTATTCTCTTTTGAAGGATGCCAATTGTTCCGCATCCGTTACTCCTGTCAGTATGGAAAAGGATTCTTCCAGTGTTTTGCCGATGGTATGCTTGATAGCTTCGTCGGTTACGTTCGTATAACCGTGTCGGGTGAGTACATTTTGAAAACAAGTGATGATACCAAGTGAAGAATCTGCTAACGTATAATCGAAGTCGAAAAGAAAAGTTGTGTAATTCATTTAACCTTTTTGCGGCAAAGATAATGTAAATCAAAGATAGAAGCAAATTTATTAGTGTATTGCTTAGAAGCTGTATTGAATTTATTCCTAATGCGAATCAGGAATAAATTCAGAACAGCTTCTAACCTACATTATTCATAGTGTAAGTACTTCGTAATAAT
>NZ_DBDF01000182.1:0-528 GCF_002293435.1 Bacteroides sp. UBA939
TAATTATTTACCGAAGTATTGTTCATGATATTATGATTATAGATGATACAATTCACATGTCTTTTTCGATAGCTTGTAATGGTAAGTTCATTTTTGTAGCTATCTGCCCCTCTATACACCTTCCACTCAAGTAATAAAAACAAAAGTAGGAAGAAAACTACTGCGTTTTCCTCCTCCTCAATTCTTGTCACCTCTTGTCTTAGGCTTCCGGCGGCTTCTTAGCGGAAGAACAGGGATTCGAACCCTGGGAACAGTTGCCCGTTCACCGCANNTCGACCACTCCGGCATTCTTCCTGGTGTTTAGAAACTGGTTTGATTGTCCTTTAACGAATGCAGGGCGAACTCAAAATAGCTTCCTGGTCTCATACAAATAACAAGAGTTTGTTTTTCAACAGTGCAAATGTAGTGGATTTTATGGTTCGTTGTTCTCCGGCGGCTCTTTTTTTAATATGATAATTAAGTGAAGTGCTCGAAGATATTGTTCATTGTTTCATGATTTTGAGGATATTTAGAGCCTGTTTAAATTTT
>NZ_DBDF01000182.1:620-24929 GCF_002293435.1 Bacteroides sp. UBA939
GAATAAAAAACTTTTTGAGGAAAATTTAAACAGGCTCTTGTAATTATCGCCTTTTTCTTGCCAATTTGTGCGCACTGTTCGAAAATACGGCTGTCCATTGATATACTAAGCGTAATGGATAAGTGGCGGTTATTTCTTTGTTGTCAAAATGAATTCTGCAAGTAGGAGTACATGAAATACTACCTGTATCTAAAAACAAAAATTCCCGTGTCACCGGTAAAGGTGCACGGGAACTGATTATCACGGATATACGTCGAAAGACGTAGGCTTACCGAAGCGGGTAATATCAACCCAATGGATTGTCGTCCAGACCGCCGCCACCGGAACCGCCTTGGCTACCGGAATTACCTTGACTATCACCGTCAGAGAGCTTTTTGCCATACTCCTCCCAGAAGATGTTGGGGTTAACCATGGAACGGGTAGTCACCTGGCGACCACTATTGCGCCCCACTTCAGGAATGAATCGGACACGTACTCCGTTAATCTGCGAAGCGCTTACCTCTTCGGCTGTCTGTACACCTTGCTTGGTAGAAGAAGCTGTGTAATAGAACGTACCTACTCCGTCAATCTTCACTGTACGCCCGTTTCCCATATAGTTGCTCAGAACTATACCAAGATTCTGCATTACTGCATACGTATCACCCCGGGTTACCGTGGAGATAATGGACAACTGTTCGGCTACTTCGCGGGTAGTTACCGGCTTGCCTACTGTTACAGATTGAGGATACCACAAATTGTTTACTTTCTTTTGAATTCTTTTAAAAAATGCCATAATCGTAATGTTTTAAATGATTAATTTAATAATATAATATCTGATTTCTCTTATCTCATTCAAGAGGCGGGAGTTTTCATCGTGAGGCCTCAACGATTAAGCCTTTCGCTTTTCTCAAATTTGATGTTGCAAAGGTAGGGCGAAATGCAAGGCGAGGCAAGAAAACGGCATCTACAACCGGTTTCTGTAAATCACTAATAAACAGCTAATTAGTAAATGCCAATCTCTACAAGGAGGAAAGGGAAAAGAGGGTAAAAAGCCGGGAAATATGGTAGAGTCTCTACAGGTAGGGTATGTAAGTGGTTGATAATGAGAGATGATGTTTTTGCCGTCTCTACAATTAGAGTCATAAGGGGAATTTTCTGCTTATCCTCCAAAAAACATTGTTTTTGCAGGAAAAGACACTGTTATGATAACCAGGAATAGTTATAAAGAGAAAATTCAGTCAGCATTTAGAAAGGAACGCGCCTGAGATACCGGGAATATTGGCGGATAGATTCGGGAAATAAATCAGCACTTCCAAATAATCAGCACCCCCAGATAAATCCGTCCACCGTCTCCCCGTCCTTAAACAGCTGTTCATCCCACTGCATCAACCGCTTCTTCAACCGGAACTTCTGTTGCGAGACTGAAGCGGAAGACACCGCAATCAGCGTAGCCACCTGTGTATTCGTAAAGCGCAGACGCATCAGCAGGCAAAGTTGCAGGTCGGCAGGGGTGAGCGAGGGGAAACGTTCGTTGAGACGACGGGAGAAACCATCGTACATACGGTCGGCAAGTTGCCACAGGTAGTCCCAGTCGGCATCGGAAAGGAATTTGGGAGTGCGGCGCAGGCGTTCCACCACTTCGTCATGGTCTATCAGCACTGAGGCGAGCGCACGCACTTGGCCGTCCAGTTGGTTGACGCGTTCGTCTTGCGTTTTCAGTAGTTCCAGGTCTCGTGGTATGGGGCGTTTTTCATATCCCTTGAGTTGGGTGCGGAGGGAGTCTATTTCCTTGTGCAACAAGTCGTTGCTGTCCATGAGGGCTACCAGAGAGAGCTTTACTTCTTCCCGTATTTCGTCTTCCAGCGCCAGGTCTCTCAGACAGGCTTCAAGTTCGGCCATTTCCTGTTCGTTGTTGCGCAGGCGTTGTTCGTTTTCGCTCAAATCCACGATGTAGCGGCGAAGCCTCTTGTCTTTCACCACGTCTATCTTTAGAAATATCAACCAGATTGTAATGCCTGCCTGGGCAATCACTATCAGGGCGACGTAAATCCACCTCCATCCGGGCGACGGCATGAGGCGGACGCGCTTCCCATCGGTAAGTTCTTTGATGCGGGTATATTCATGGCGCACGTCCGACAGCAGGCGTCCGGCAAGGGCATTGTCCGTGGTATCGGTTTGTGCCAACGAGTCGGCACGGACGAGGAATTGTTCATAATCCAGCATGTTCTGGTCGGCGGGGGACGAGCAGGAGATTAGTCCCAATAGCAAGGTCAGGCAGAGGAGTATACGCATAGGTTTGATTATTGATAAATGTAATTGGTTTGTTATTATTGCCTTAAGAGCCTGTTTAATATCCGGTTGTAAGTCCGGGTATCGCTCGGAAGGGAACAAAAGTAGCAATAAAATCTGATAGTGCAAGCAGAAATAAAAGTTCGCAAATTTTGCGAACGCATAGAAATAGTACTATATTTGTGGCGAAAAGTAAACGATGGAAATAAAATTCGATAAGGAATACCTTTCTGAACTCTACTACAAAGGGAAATGTTCGGACAAGAAGCATCGCTATCAGCCTGACATCGCAAGGCGTTACCAGCGATGTATTGACTTGATGGAGAGCGTTCCAACCCTTGAGAGTCTGTATCAGTACAATTCACTCCGATACAAAGTGCTTGAAGGGGACAAAAAAGGTATTTCGTCGGTCAGAGTAAATGACCAGTATCGGATCGAGTTTACCGTTACAACAGTAGAGGCAGAAGCGATTGTAACCATCTGTAATATTTTAGAGTTGTCAAACCATTATAAATAAGCTCATTATGGGAAATCTGGGATATGGATTTTACCCCACGCATCCGGGCGAAATCCTGAAAGACGAGATCGAAGCGAGAGGAATTTCGCAACGACAGTTGGCCACCGAAATGGGGATTACATATTCGGTGCTGAACGAGATATTGAACGCTCACCGTCCATTGACGGAGAAGACTGCTCTGTTGTTTGAGGCGGCTCTGGGTATTGACGCCGATCCTCTGATGCGCCTTCAGGTGAAGTACAACATGCAGACTGCCAGAAAGGATGTTAGTTTTGCGGAGCGGTTGTCGCGAGTGCGCAAAATCGTTGCAGCTATGTGAGTAATACCGGCGACTAATAACCATCAATAGCGTTTTTAATAAATCATTGTAGCGTTTTTAAAGAATATGCCCAACGTTTTTAATAAACGTGGCCCACGTTTATTAACAGCGTAAAAAGAGGTTTTAAAACCTATCACTAATACATTCCAAAGTATAAGTGCCATAAAATACTTTTTGAAGAAGAGGTGGGAAACAAGGTAATAACGCTCTTGTCTTGAATTCTGCCGAAGTACAACAATATCTCTCACACATAGGATTTCCCGCCTTTCACCTGTCGAAAATGAAAAATACCCCTCTTAGAATACCTTCTGGGAGGGGGTGGAATCACTATACGACTGAATAGGGTTCACTATACGACTGAATGCCATTCATTATACGACTGAACCCTATTCATTATACGACTGAATTGCCACCCTCTTGAACCCCATCCCGGGAGACTGCAAAAAGAAGAGAATTTGTAAACTATTTATTGCTCTCCATTGCTTCGTTGTTTCATGCCCTGTAATCCGCATCGGCAAAGAATACGAGAGCGTTTTCCGCAGTCTTTATCCCATACACCTGACGGGCTATTTGCATGGTCACATGTTCGTTGGCCGGAATCTGATTCCTGAACCGCAGGTGTTTGTATGCCGGTGCCGGTTTTATGATATACCGCCCTTGTTCTTCTTGCGGTGTAATCCGGATTTTCCCGTCGGATACGATTGCCGATAGCTTCTCCTGCACTCCGGACACTGAAATCCGGTTGATAGAGGCAATAAGGTCGGATTGATTCATGTCGTAATCGAAATCCAATATATGATTGACTTTTTCACCGTCGAATACATGGCGGAGACAAGCCGGAGAGTATTTGTCATAGCCCGGAGCCAGCGTGCCGGGGCAAACGTTTATTTTCATCATAGTTTTTTCACTGTTACAGCTCCTATCGTATCGTTGCCGGCCGTTGCCAGCAACAGCCCGAATGCATCATCTTCATCAATCCTGAGCGTTTGACATTGTATCGCCTTGTTTGTTCCCTCAGAAAGCATGTTGTAGAAGAAGGGAAACAGTTCGTCGGACACGTACTCTTCCCGCCGTTTAGGCAGGGACAAGGATATGGCCTTTGAACTTTCGTTCATAAGATATGTGTCAGCATACCGGAAAACATATTTGCTGTTGTCCGTCTCCGCCAGCATACCGGCAAGCACACCATTCAGATATACCTCAGCCTGCCTCATACACTAACCTCCTTTACTTTCATAATTATCTCAAGCCCCAGTACGTCGGCTATTTTACCCAAAGTGGCAAGGGACGGATTGCCACATCCTGCCTCTACGCTTTTAATAAGTCGCAGGCTTAACCCCGCATAGTCAGCCAAATCCTGTTGGGTCAATCCAAGCAGCATCCTGCGTTCTTTTATGATTTTCTCGTATCCCATAGGCAATATATTGCACTTTCCGCACAAAGTTAATACAAAAACCAGAGAGAACCAAGTATATGTGCAATATATTGCACCTGATGTCCGGACAATCAACTGGTATTGAGGCAATACAGCAAAACTGTAGCGGGTAATTGATTGGCAAGAGAAGGAGTGCAGAGATTTAATAACCTGTTTTTAAAGAATATGCCCAACGTTTATTAACAGCGTAAAACCCTCGTCCCACACAATTTTTTCTAAGTTCATCAGTTCTTATATTACTGAAACAGCCATAAAATCCCAATGAAACATCGCCCTATCCTGAAATACACCCTTCTACTCTCCCTTTTCTTTTGCCTCACCGAAGGAAAAGCACAGTTCGACGCACGCCTTAGCCAATACTGGGCGGTGCCGGGCTATTACCATCCCGCCTCGGCAGGACAAACCGACAATAAGCTGAACGCCTACGCCGCCTACGGAATGCAGTTGATGGGCTTCACTCGTGCCCCCCGCGTAATGTACTTTGGCGCCGACATGCCTTTCACCTTATTTAATAAGCAACATGGCGCAGGCGTGGGACTTTTCAACGAAGGCATCGGCCTCTTCCGCAACCAGCGCTACTGGGCACAGTATGCCTGGCAGACGAAAATACGGAAAAGCAAACTAAGCATCGGCCTGCAAGTAGGCATGTTGAACATCGCGTTCGACCCTACCGACATTGACCTGGGCGATGAAACCGACGACGAAGCCTTCCCCACTACAGCCGAGAGCGGTACATCCCTCGATGTCGGACTCAGTGCATACTACTCACACCCCAAGTTCTATGCCGCCTTTTCGGCACACCACCTCACCGCCCCCCGCATCTCTCTGGGAGAAAAAAGCCATATCAAAGTACATCCTATCCTTTATTTATCAGGCGGATACAATATTCAGACACGTAACCCGTTAATCTCCATACAACCCTCCATGCAGTTGCAAAGTGATTTTATCTCCACACGACTGGATGTAACGGGGCAGTTGCTTTACACCTATCGTTCCAGAGTATTCAGGGGCGGATTGACGTATTCGCCGAACACGTCGCTGACCATTAACCTGGGACTCACGATACAAGGCATAACCTTAGGATATGCCTACGAGTACTTTACCTCCAAGATAGGCATTGCAAGCGGCAGCCACGACCTGGTATTGAGGTATGCGTTGGACTTGAATCTGTTTAAGAGAAGCCGCAACCTGCACAAGAGCGTACGGATTTTGTAAGCAATATGCAAAGAACGATGAATAAGAGATATGCGAACGATGAAAAAGAATAAAGGAATGAAAACGATTCATGCGTGGTATGGGGCAGCCCTGTTGCTGTTCGGTTCGTTGGTTTCGTGTATGGGGACGGTGGGCAGCAGTTCCATGCAGGGCGGCGAATTGGTAGGCGCCGGCGCCGTGGCGTGGAATGAACCTGCTCCTTATGGTATGGTGCTGGTGAAACGCGGTTCGGTAAAGATGGGACCCGACGAACAGGACAGCTTGTGGGGAACAATCGTTCCTTCGCGCGAGATTTCAGTAGAGTCTTTCTGGATGGACGACACGGAGGTGACCGTTGCCGAATATAAACAGTTCGTCAACTGGGTGCGCGATTCCATCATCCGCGAACGCCTGGCAGACCCTGCCTACGGCGGCAACGAACTGTATAAAATAGAAGAAGACCGCGAGGGAAATCCCATCAAGCCCTACCTTAACTGGACGAAGCCCATTCCCTGGAAGCGGGCAACGGAGGATGAACAGATGGCTATCGAAAGCCTGTATAAGCGTCATCCCGTGGACGGCACGTTGATGCTGGACGCCGGGCAACTGAATTACTATTATGAAATCTACGATTATACCGAAGCTGCCAAGCGTCGTAACCGCCTGAACCCTGCCCAGCGCACCAGGAACACGGACATCAAGGTGAATCCCGAAGAAGAAATAATGATAACCAAAGATACTGCCTACATTGACGATGAAGGGCGGATTGTGAACCGCACCATTACCCGTGCGCTATCCGGCGAATGGGATTTCCTGAACAGTTATATCGTGAACATCTACCCCGACACGACTTGTTGGGTGAACGATTTCCCCAATGCGGATAATGAGCAGTACATGCGCCTGTATTTCAATCATCCCGGTTATAATGAGCATCCTGTGGTGGGTGTCAGTTGGGAGCAGGCGAATGCTTTTTGCGCCTGGCGCACCAATTACCTGCTTGCCGGCCTGCGCGGACAGGCACGGTACATCCAGCGTTACCGCCTGCCTACCGAGGCCGAATGGGAGTTTGCCGCCCGCGGGCGCGAGGATAACAAATATCCCTGGCGCGACAGTGAAGAAACGAAGGACGAAGAGGGATGCTACAATGCAAACTATAAGCCCGGCAAGGGGAATTATACCAAAGACGGTAACTTGATTTCAACCCGTGTGTCGGCGTATCCTGCCAATTCCAACGGACTGTTTGACATGGCGGGCAATGTGGCGGAGTGGACTTCGACAGCATACACGGAGTCGGGCGTTCTTCAGGCAAGTGATATAAATCCGGATATCCGGTACAATGCTTCGCCGGAAGACCCTTATGCGATGAAGAAGAAGGTGGTGCGCGGCGGTTCGTGGAAGGATGTGAATGCGTTTATCCGTTCGGATGTCCGTACATCGGAGTATCAGAACGAACAGCGTTCTTATATCGGTTTCCGTTGTGTGCGTACGCAGGTGGGATATAATAAGAAAGGAAGATGAAAAATGCTAAAACGATAAGGTGATGGAAAGAGATACTGATAACGGAAAGAGGGGCTTAGGGCAGAAGTTGCAGGACTTTATGGCAAGCTATCGCGGCAAGGTGATTATGAATTACGCTTATAGCTGGGGTGCTGCTATTGTTATTGCGGGTACGCTGTGCAAGCTGACGCATTTGCCCGGCGCCAATCTGATGCTTTGGCTCGGTATGGGAACAGAGGTACTGGTGTTCTTTATCTCGGCTTTCGATTTGCCGGATAAGCAGGTGGGGGCTGCTGGTGTTGTTGGCGGCGTTGTTGGCGGCGGAACAGGTGCTGTTGGCGGAGCAAACGCTGTTGGCGGAGTCATCGTTGTAGGAAACGGAGTAATTGGCGCGACTACCGGCGGGTTGGAAAATAATAATCCTTCTTTGCAATCTCCGCAATCTGCACGGCCTTCGCAGTCTGCGCAACTGACACAACCTTTGCAACCGGCAGTTACCGGAGCCGGTAATTATCCTCCCGTACAACCTTCACCGTCCGCACAATCACCTGTTGCCGGAACCGGTAATTATCCTCCTGCAGGTATCATCACCACAGGCACAGTATTCCCCGGTACGCCATCTCCCGCCTTTACCCCTGAGATGGAAGAAACCACTCAAGCCTACATCACCCAACTGAAAGAAATGACGAAAATGCTTTCCGGCTTCACCGCCCAGGCAGAGTCCCTTTCGCACGATGCCGAGCAAATGAGTACACTGAATCGTAACCTTGCAGGTATCAATGCCATTTACGAAATGCAGCTTCGTAGCGCCAGTACCCAGATAGGTACCATAGACCAGGTGCACGAGCAAACCCGTAAGATGGTACGCCAGATAGAGGAACTGAACGCCGTCTATGCCCGCATGATACAAGCGATACAAGTAAAGTGATGAAGCCATAATTTAAAATTCAACTTTCGCATGTCCCTAAACACCAATCCGAACTCCCCCCGCCAAAAGATGATAAACCTCATGTATATCGTCCTGATGGCATTGCTGGCACTCAATGTCTCGTCGGACGTGCTGAACGGTTTCTCATTGGTAGACGAAAGCCTTTCGCGCACAACGGCAAACTCCACCGTGCAAAACCAGTCGTTGTACGAAGGATTGGCCGAGGCAAACACCCACAATCCGGAGAAAGTAGGGCCGTGGTTTGAGAAAGCGGTACATGTGAAGAACATCTCCGACTCCCTGTACGCCTACGTCAACCAACTGAAACAACGCATCGTGAAAGAAGCCGATGGAGAAGATGGCGACATTGCCGATATCTCCAACAGAGAAGACCTCGAAGCCGCCTCCTACGTGATGCTTGCCCCCGGAAGCGGACAAGGCAAGGAACTCTACAACCGCATCAACCGATACCGCGAAGAGATACTCGCCCTCGTCACCGACCCGGTGCAACAGCAAATCATCCGCGATAACCTCACCACCGAAGTGCCGCGCAAGATATTGACAACCGGCAAAAACTGGCAGGAATATATCTTCGAGAACACCCCGGTAGCCGCCGCAATCACCCTGCTGACTAAGCTGCAAAGCGACGTGCGCTATGCCGAAGGTGAAGTACTCCATCTGCTGACACAGAACACCGACGTGCAGGATGTACGCGTCAATCAGCTTCAGGCTTACGTAATTCCCACTGCGCAGAACGTAGTGCGTGGCGGTACTTACAGCGGGCGGGTTATTCTGGCAGCCGTAGATTCCACGCAACGCCCCTCCATCTACATAGCCGGCGAAAAGCAACCGGACAATGCAGAGGGCTGGTTCGAGACAGTCTGTAACCGCACGGGAGAGTTCTCTTTGGATGGTTACTTGGAGTTGACTCAGAAAGACGGTGAAGTCCTCCGCCGCGACTTCTCGCAGAAATACACGGTGGTAGAGCCTACGGCAACCGTCTCTGCCACGATGATGAACGTACTTTATGCCGGTTATGATAATCCGGTCAGTGTTTCCGTGCCGGGCGTTCCCGCCGGACAGGTACAGGCAAGCATTGTTAATGGCAACGGTACGCTGACCCGTTCAGGAAATGGCTATATAGCACATCCCACTACGATTGGAAAAGATGCGGTTATCCGCGTGACGGCATCCGTGGGAGGACGTACGCAATCCATGGGCGACTATACCTATCGAGTACGCCAGTTGCCCGACCCGTCACCGTTCATCGAATATACGGAGAATGGAACGCCGAAGCGTTATCGTGGCGGGCGCGGATTGCCCAAGGCCATCTTGATGAATGCTCCCGGCATTGTGGCTGCCATCGACGACGGTCTGCTGAATATCAACTTCCGGGTACTGGGCTTTGAAACCGTTTTCTTCGATAATATGGGGAATGCCGTGCCGGAAGTGTCCTCCGGAGCTTCTTTCTCTACCCGGCAGAAAGATATGTTCCGCCAATTGTCCCGTGGGAAGCGTTTTTATATATCCAGGGTGCGGGCTATTGGTCCGGATGGGGTGGAGCGCTTGTTGCCCACTACGCTGGAGGTGATTGTGAATTAGGAGTGATTATAATATATATAAGGTATAAATATAATAAGGTATATGCTTATGAAATGTTCCTTGAAACTTATAATAGTAGTGTTCCTGTCCGTCCTGAGCCTCTCTTCCGTGTGGGCGCAGAGACAATATCCGCGTTCGGGCGGATTGCCTGAGGACGTGGTATGGATGCGCGAGATTTACCGCACGCTGGATTTGACGAAGGATACCAACGGGGCGCTGTACTATCCGGTAGAGCCACAGGGAGATAAGATGAATCTTTTCACAACGATGTTCCGCCTGCTGGCACAGAAGAAGATACCGGCTTATGAGTACGGGCTGGACGGCACGGAACGTTTCCGGAAAGAGAGTGAAGTAACCTTCCGTGATGTGTTGGACCGCTTTCAGATTTACTATGAACTGAAGAAAGTAGCCAATCGCCGTGACAGTGTTTTGTCGCTGAACAACAGTGATATACCATCGGCTGATGTCCTGAGTTATTTTATTAAGGAAGTATGGTACTTCGACCAGCGCACGTCTGCTTACGGTTCGGTGGTGACGGCTATTTGTCCGGTGCTGCACCGCTCGGAGGAGTTCAGCTCGGAGAAGGTGAAGTTGCCCATGTTCTGGATTAACTATCAGGACTTGGCGCCTCATCTGATACAGTCTAAAGTATCAATCAGCAATTATAATAATGCTGCCAACAGTACGTGGGATGATTTCTTTGCAGCACGTTTGTATCAAGGGGATATCTATAAGGTTACCAACCTGCAAAACCTTGCGCTGGCTCAATACTGCCCCACGGATAGCGCTATGGTAAGAGAGCAAAGGCGGATAGAGAAAGAATTGGCGGACTTCGAGAAGACATTGTATGGCAGGGATATTATTGAAGAGACTGACTCGCTTTCTGCAACTTCCGGAGGGAAAGCTACAAGGACTAATTCCAAGAAGCGGGGGCGTGACAATGCTGTTACGGCGAAAAGCAGGTCTTCATCTTCTTCCTCTGCGCGGGCAAAGTCTTCTTCGGGCAGCTCGCAAACGGTGTCTAAACGGGAGGCTGCCGCTCCTAAAGCGTCGGTGCGCCGGCAACGCCGCTGACGTTAAGTGGCTCGACATAGATAGTTAGTGGCTCGTCATAGATAGTTTTTATATCTGATAATACATCTCATCATAGAACACTCCTATAGTGAGTGAGGAATCAGTGGGTATGATTGGTACAATCAGTGTGTATGATTCCTACAATCATTGGGTATGATTGTATCTTAAGGTTTATACTCATCCATGTTCTGTCCGTACAAGAGGCAGGATGAAGTGCTTCAAGAACCGGGAATTGAGAATTTTTGTTTGAACACAGAGCCACAGAGTCACAGAGTTCTATTTTTCTTATAAGAAAAGAACCTGAATAAGAGNNGAGAGGGCGACTACGTCGCAGAGAGAAAGAACTCTGTATCTCTGTACCCCTGTGTTTAAAAACTGTATGCACCGCGCAGCCCACTATTCATAATTCAAAATTGCGCAGTTTCTCTTCTTAAAAGAAAAACTCTGTATCTCTGTGTCTCTGTGTTCAAATCACCGCTAAATCTCCGCTTTCTATCATAAAATAATCGCCCCTAAGTACTTAATATTGAAACTTTTTTGTTCTTTTTAAGAATAAATTTATATATTTGTCCCTGTAATTTAAACAGAAAAGAAATATGAAAAAGATTTTAGGTGTTTTCATTATAGCTATATGCTGTATGTTTATGGCTATGCCTGTACAGGCGCAGCTCATTAAGTGGGGTGTAAAAGGTGGTGTGAACTTGTCAAAGATCAGCCTCTCAGGTGAGGCGATAGATAATTTGAAGAGTGACAATACTACCGGTTTCTTCATCGGCCCGATGGCTGAAATTACCATTCCGATTGTAGGTTTGGGAGTAGATGGCGCTTTGCTTTATTCTCAGAGAGGCAAGGATGCTTTTAAGCAGCAAGGTATCGAAGTGCCTGTAAATCTGAAATATACGATAGGCTTGGGTAGTGTGTTGGGTATTTATTTTGCAGCCGGCCCTGATTTCTTCTTTGACTTTAAAGACAATAAGGAAACATTAGGTGACTGGAGCAAGAAAAAGACACAGGTCGCTTTGAACCTGGGAGCCGGTGTAAAACTGTTGAAACATCTGCAGGTCGGCATCAATTATCAGATTCCGATGGGAGATAGCTTCACTTTTGACGATGCGTTAGAAACTGCCGGCAACGAAATCATAGGTAAAGGCAAAACCAAGACCTGGCAAGTTTCCGCCGCTTATATCTTCTAAGAATATACAATATAGACTTCTCGTAAGTTCTGATATTTGCATATAGCGCTGCCGATTTTAATTGGCAGCGCTAATCATAAGTACCCCCTGCATTGGTGTTCACGTAGAGTAGACAGGTATTTGCTGAACCCTTTCTCCTTAATGTATTATACCGGGGGACAGGATTCATGAATTTCTATTCCCACTCCTTATTCTTCATTAATATTTCATATCTTTGTCCCTGTACTTAATTATAAATGCCGCAATCATGAGTAAAATTTATCCCATCGGTATCCAAAGTTTTGAGAAACTCCGCAGAGAGGGCTATTTTTATATTGATAAAACCGCCTTGGTTCATAAATTAGTGAAGACTGGCAATTATTACTTCCTCAGCCGTCCCCGCCGCTTTGGCAAGAGCTTGTTACTCTCTACAATCGAGGCTTACTTTCAGGGAAAGAAAGAACTCTTCGAGGGACTGGCAATGGAGCAACTGGAGAAGGATTGGACGAAATATCCGATTCTGCACCTGGACCTCAACGCCCGTAAGTATGACAGCGAAGAGGCGTTGTTGCAGGAACTGAATAAACATTTGGAAAAGTGGGAACGGGAATACAATTCTCCCTATTCAGACCGTGCGCCGGAAGAACGCTTTTACTGGGTGATTCTAAAAGCGTTTGAGCAAACAGGGCAACGGGTAGTAATCCTGGTGGATGAATATGACAAACCCATGTTGCAGGCTATCGGCAACAAAGCCTTGCAAGATGCATACCGCAATACGTTGAAAGCATTTTATGGCGTAATGAAGTCAATGGACGGATACATCAGATTCGCCATGCTGACAGGAGTTACGAAGTTCGGTAAGGTAAGCGTGTTCAGCGACCTGAACAACCTGAAGGATATTTCAATGAACAGACACTATGTCGAAATCTGCGGCATCACGGAGCAGGAGATTCATGATAACCTGGAAGAAGAGCTGCATACGCTGGCAGACAGTCAGGATATGACCTACGAGCAAGTCTGCTCCGAGCTGAAAGCATGTTACGACGGCTACCATTTCGTAAACAATTCCATCGGGATGTATAATCCGTTCAGCCTGCTTAATACATTTGATAACAATGAATTCGGCAGTTACTGGTTTGCCACAGGCACACCCACTTATCTGGTGGAATTGCTGAAAAGGCATAACTACAACCTGTCGGATATCACTCTCGACGACACGCCCACCACTGTACTGGAAGGAGTGGACACTGCGGACACCGACCCCATCCCTGTGATTTATCAGAGCGGTTATCTCACCATTAAGAAATATGACAAAGAGTTTGATTCCTACCGTCTGGGCTTCCCCAACCGTGAAGTGGAAGAAGGGTTCACCAAATTCTTGCTTCCTTTCTATGCCAATACCAATGCGGGGGATTCTTCTTTCGGAATCAAGAAGTTTGTCCAGGAGGTACGTGCCGGCGACTGTGACGCCTTCTTCCACCGCCTGCAAGGTTTCTTCTCTGACACCCCTTACGAACTGGTTCGTGACCTGGAGTTGCACTATCAGAACGTCCTGTTCATTGTCTTCAAGCTGGTAGGTTTCTATGTGAAAGCCGAATACCACACAAGTGCCGGACGTATTGATTTGGTTCTCCAAACAGACAAGTTCATCTATGTCATGGAGTTCAAACTGAACGGCACAGCCGAAGAAGCCCTGCAACAAATCAATGAAAAGCAGTACGCCCGGCTGTTTGAACACGACTCCCGGCAACTGTTCAAGATTGGTGTGAACTTCTCCGCCAAAACCCGTAATATTGAAAAGTGGGTGATAGAATAAGGTAAATCATAATCTGATTTTACCACTGCTATGCAGAAATTCGCAGACGTCATATTGCCATTGCCACTGCCCCGTTGTTTCACCTACTCCTTGCCGGAAGAATGGGCGGACGAGGTTCAAACAGGATGCCGGGTGGTAGTCCCGTTCGGGCGTAAGAAATACTATACGGCAATAGTGCGCGACGTGCACCGCCACGCACCGACGGACTATGAAGTGAAAGAAGTATCGGCACTGCTGGATGCCCGCCCCATATTACTTGCCGAACAGTTCCGGTTCTGGGAATGGTTGGCGGACTATTACCTCTGTACACCGGGCGATGTCTACAAAGCCGCCCTGCCCTCAGGGCTGAAACTGGAGAGTGAGACAATGGTGGAATACAATCCGGACTTTGAATCGGACGTCCGCCTGCCTGAACGCGAACAACGAATCCTCGACTTGCTTTCGGCAGAGCCTGAGCAAAGCGTGACAAAGCTGGAGAAGGACAGCGGCATCAGGAATATACTCCCCGTCATCAAGTCGTTGCTGGACAAAGAAGCCATCTTTGTGAAAGAAGAACTCCGCCGGACGTATAAACCCAAAACAGAGACGCGCGTAAGGCTGGCGGACGAAGCGAAGAATGAAAAACGTCTGCAGGAACTTTTCGATGAACTGGCGCGCGCGCCCAAGCAACTGGACTTGCTGATGAAGTATATCGAACTATCCGGAATATTGTCCGGCAACGGATTGAAAAGCTTCCCCGCAGAGGTCACTAAGAAAGAACTCCTGCAACGGACATCCGCCTCACCGGCAGCATTCAACAGTCTGACGGACAAGCATGTCTTCGAAGTCTACCAACAGGAAGTGGGACGGCTGCACGCGGTAGTTCGCGACGTTCTTCCCGTCAACCCGCTGAACGAGCATCAGCAGCGTGCGCACAACGAAATACAACAGTGCTTCCAGTCTAAAAACGTCTGCCTGCTGCATGGAGTCACCGCCAGCGGAAAGACGGAAGTCTATATCCACTTGATAGAAGAAACCATCCGGCAGGGAAAGCAGGTGCTCTACCTTTTGCCCGAAATAGCCCTGACCACCCAGATAACGGAACGCCTGCAACGCGTGTTCGGCGACCGTCTGGGCATTTACCATTCTAAATTCCCGGATGCCGAACGGGTGGAGATATGGCAGAAGCAACTGACGGAAAAAGGATACGACATCATCCTGGGCGTCCGTTCATCGGTGTTCCTGCCTTTCCGCGACCTCGGTTTGGTGATTGTGGACGAGGAGCACGAGAATACGTACAAGCAGCAAGACCCGGCGCCCCGTTACCATGCCCGCAATGCGGCAATCGTGCTGGCTACGATGTACGGTGCCAAAACCTTGCTGGGTACAGCCACTCCTTCCATCGAAACGTGGAACAATGCCTCTTCCGGGAAATACGGGCTGGTGGAACTGAGGGAACGCTACAAGGAGATTCAGTTGCCGGAAATCATTGCGGTGGATATCAAGGAGTTGCAGCGCAAGAAACGCATGAACGGGCCATTCTCTCCGTTGTTGCTGCAATACATTCATGAGGCGTTGGACAGGAAAGAACAGGTTATTCTGTTTCAGAACCGGCGTGGGTTTGCCCCGATGATTGAGTGCCATACGTGCGGCTGGGTGCCGAAGTGTAAGAACTGCGATGTGAGTCTGACGTATCATAAAGGGTTGAATCAGTTGACTTGCCACTATTGCGGTTATACCTATCAGTTGCCCCGTACGTGTCCCGCATGCGAAGGTGCGGACTTGCGCAACCGTGGATTTGGTACGGAGAAGATAGAAGATGACATCAAAGCTCTGTTCCCCGAAGCCTCCGTTGCGCGTATGGATTTGGATACTACCCGCACCCGTGCCGCCTACGAACGTATTATTGCGGACTTTGAACAGGGAAAAACGGATATACTGATAGGTACTCAGATGGTTTCCAAAGGGTTGGATTTTGACCATGTCAGTGTAGTTGGTATTCTGAATGCGGATACGATGCTGAATTATCCGGACTTCCGTTCTTACGAACGTGCTTTCCAGTTGATGGCTCAGGTGGCGGGACGTGCAGGCAGGAAAAACAAACGCGGGCGGGTTATCTTGCAGACGAAAAGCATTGACCATCCTATTATTTCCCAAGTCATCCACAATGATTTCGAGCAGATGGTGGACGTGCAGCTTGCCGAACGGCAGATGTTCCGCTATCCTCCCTACTACCGTCTGGTGTACGTCTACCTGAAAAACCGCAACGAGCAACTGCTCGACCTGATGGCGCAGACTATGGCCGGTAAGTTGCGCTCTGTTTTCGGTAACCGTGTGTTGGGGCCGGATAAACCGCCCGTTGCCCGTGTGCAGACACTGTTCATACGGAAAATCATAGTGAAGATAGAAGGTAATGCTCCCATGGCGCGGGCACGTGAATTGCTGGTGCAGGTGCAGAAGGAGATGTTAGCGGAAGATCATTTCAAATCGCTGATGGTTTATTATGATGTGGATCCGATGTAGGGGCGGTTTAAACACAGAGGCACATGATTTGAACACAGAGGTACGGAGACACAGAGTTCTTTCTTTCTGCGACGTAGTCGCTATCTCTGTGTTCTCTTCTTAAAAGAAAAATAAAGAACAAAACTTGCCTATGCGGTGAAAAAGTGCTATTTTCACCGCAAAATCTGCGGTGCATTATGTATATACATGAAAGAAATTATATGAGAAAAGTCTTATTTATATTTCTGATACTCTTACCCTTTGGGATTACACTTGCTCAAGAAAACCAGGAGCAGAATCATCATTCATTCTTTCACTTCAATATATTCGACTATAAATATTACTTCGGCGATGATTCCTATATCCCAAATACTACTCATAACTTAACTCTCAATCTATCAATTGATGTCACCAAGAACCAATATGGACTGATTGTAGGCACATTATGGAATATGGCTGAAAATAATGCATACGGTGTGCAAATCTCAATATTGGGGAACTATGTCAGGAATCAAGGAAAGGGATTGGCTATTGCCGGACTTATGAATATCTATGAGTCTCATACAGGTGTTCAAATCGGAGGGTATAGCTATGCAGAAAAGATGAAAGGATTGCAATTAGGATTAGCGAATAATTCCGTTGATATGCAAGGAGCACAAATAGGATTTGTGAATGGGGTGGATACTGCGCATACAGTTAGAGGAGTTCAGATTGGACTTGTAAATATGTCCAAAAGCGGATTCCAAATAGGACTGTGTAATGTATCCGAGAAGAATCAGTACCCGTTGGGACTGATAAATATTATTAAGAATGGGGAAATGAACGTTGGATTGGCCTATGATGAAATTGGAAATGTTACTGCGCAATTTCGTTCCGGCAGTCAATACTTATATGGAATAATAGGGTTTGGTTATAATGTCAAATCGCCATCCGGCCATATCTTGTTGCAAGGTGGAATAGGAGCGCATCTGAATCTCTCTTCCAGATTGAGAATTGACACTGAATTATCTGCCAAGCACATAACAAGAACCTTTCTTTATTCCGGTGATAAGGATGATGAAGAATATAAGAGAAAGGTGAAAGAGTTTGAATTTAAGGCGCTTACAAAATATTCCCTGGGGATTCTTCCTTCTTACAGGCTATCTGAAAAGATTGAATTGTTTGGTGGACCAACATTGAGCTATTTGCAAACAAAGACATTGGAAAATGAGCGTCTGTTTCCTTCAAGGTTTATTTGGAGAAGTTTCACTTCTACGTCATTAAAACAGCTTTATATCGGTTATTCCGTAGGGCTAAAATATATTCTGAAATGAAACACCCCTTCTCCCGGAAGGAGGAAAATGGAGATACTAATAACAGATAAACTTGCGAAACTTTAGTACTTAATTATAAACGACATGAAGAAAATACTATTTGTATGCCTGGGCAACATTTGCCGTTCCCCGTCGGCGGAGGGCATTATGAAACACCTGGTAAAGGAAGCCGGGCGGGAGCATGAATTTGTGATAGACTCCGCCGGTATCCTGTCTTACCACCAGGGCGAACTGCCCGACAGTCGGATGCGTGCACACGCCATTCGCCGCGGATATAACCTGACCCATCGTTCGCGCCCTGTGCGGATAGCGGATTTCTACGACTTCGACTTAATCATCGGCATGGACGACCGGAATATGGCAGACCTGAAAGAACGCGCCCCTTCGCCCGAAGCATTGAAGAAGATACACCGCATGACGGAATATTGCACCCGCTTCACGCACGCCGACCATGTACCCGACCCATATTACACCGGCGCAGAAGGCTTTGAGTATGTGCTCGATTTGCTGGAAGATGCCTGTGCGGGATTGTTGAAATTGTAGAAAACCCTCATTTTCTCCTGTTTTCCCCCAAAAGCCCTGCTGGAATGTGCTCTGAGAGGGGGGTAATTCAGTATACGACTGAACCTATTTCAGTATACGACTGAATGCCATTCACTCGTATACTGAAATAGGTTCAGTCGTATACTGATTATACAAGAGGTCGTTCACTTGTGATTTTGTATTTCTTTTTCATGTTTACCTACCGCATACCGCTTGCTTACATCCCCAGTTCAAACGAAGCCAGCAGCTTATCTCCCGGGTTTATCATCACCGTGTTATGATAGGTCTTTGACCCTCTTTTTTCGCTGTTAATAAACGTCGGCCACGTTTTTTAAAAACATTGGCCATATTCTTTAAAAACGCTGCTTATGTTTATTAGCATAGAGTTTTAAATCATTGTTCGTTCTTTAACGTATATCCATAAATAGTCAGTTCCCGTGTCACCGGTAAAGGTGCACGGGAACTTGCATATCCTAAAAACTGATATCGAATTCAGGTTGTCTTGCTGTGTGCTTTTCCTGATATTTCTCTCGCTTATGCGTAGTTAGTGATTCGGAATCTGTCTTTCTCAGAGCTGCCTTATCGCAATCTCAATTGTTTCATTCTTGCTCAAGTCCACCTCCACTGTTTGCGACTGATAGGAGATGAAGTTCACCGACACAGTGTACTTGCCTTTGCGCAGACTGGGGATGTTGAAGTTGCCCGACAGGTCAGAGTAGTACTTCTTGCCGTCTATCTCGATACATGCACCGGAGAGCGCTTCGTTCTCGTTAGGGTCGTACACCGTTCCGTTGAGTGTGAATACAGCTTCGGCGTTTTCTACGCTTTCTATCGCTGCTGTTTCTTTCATTGCACTTTTTTTCTCGTTCGAAGTCTTGTTCGAAGCATTCAGACTGAAAGACATGGATAAGGCTAATGTCAATGATAAAATAATCGTTTTCATAATCGTTTTTTATTGTTTTAATTATATTTTCTTTGTTGCAAAGTTAGACATCCGATGCTACAATAATATGTCAATCGTTTTACATTAATACTTCTTTTCCGAAATCAGGTGTCCGTCTTCGTCCCACATCTTCCAGATGCCTACGCGCTTGCCTTGCTGATAGTGCATTTCGTATAGCTTCACGCCTTTCCCGTTGCGGATAATCCATTCGCCGTGCTTCTTATCGTTCGCATATTCGGCTTGCGAGAGTATGACGCCGTTTTCGGAATACGTGCGCCAGGTACCGTGGAAAGCTCCGTCCTTATAAGAACGTATCTCGTGAATGTTGCCCGACGGGAAATAAACCACGTACGAACCTTCGGGCTTGCCTCGGCTGATGAATATCTCCATCCTCAGCGTCCCGTCGGCGTAGTACTCCTTGTAATCGCCCGTGTAGAGGGAGGTTTGAGACTTGTCGGCGTAGTACAGGCCGTCGATGTAATAGACTTTGGTATTCTCCTGTGCAAAGACAAGGAAGAATGCAAGTGCAAACAGGGTGAGAAGTGTATATCTTTTCATTATTGATGTATTGTTGTTGATTGTTAGAATTTAGAAGATGTCCCAGCGAATGCCTATCTGGCCGCGGATGCCGTACCACTCGGAATTTACCAACCGGCGCTTGTCGCCCATGTATTGGCGCAGCGGTTCGTCGGTCAGGTTGTTGGCTTCTACGAAGGCTTTCACTCCTTTGGTGATGTTGTACGTAGCCGATGCGTCGAGCGTGAAGTTCTTGTCTACCCAGGTGTAGAAGTTGGGGCCGAGGTCTTGGTTGATGGTCATCACCGACTCGCCGCGGTAGTTGCCGGCAAGGCGTACCATGACGGGGCCTTTTTCGTAGAAGAGGATGATGTTGGCCATGTGTTTCGACTGGTCGGGCAGACTGGTCTTGTCGTACACCGTCTTGGCTTCAGCCCTCGAACCCGTCTGGCGTGGCACTTTCACTTCGCTGTCGATGAACGTGTAGTTCACCTCCATGCCAAAGCCGCTCCAGAATCCGGGCAAGAAGTCGAAACGTTTGTTGATACCCGCCTCGAAGCCAAACAAACGGGCATTCTCAAGGTTCTTCGACTGAAGAGCCACGTAGTTGTTGCCCCCTTCGGAGTAGTACGACCTGTCTTTGAATATCATATCCTGGATGGCTTTGTAGAAGAATCCTCCGGAGATGAGGCCGATGTTCTCGAAGTAGTATTCGCCCATGAGGTCGAAGTTGTCGGCAAACGTAGGTCGCAGGTCTTGGTTGCCTTTGGTGATGGAGATGGTGCTCTGCGTCTGGTCGATAGACTCGCCGGGAGTCATGTCGCCAAAGCCCGGGCGGACAAATGTACGGGTGTAGGCGGCTCTCAGGTTGGTCTGCTCGTTGAGGCTGTACTTGAGGTGGAACATGGGCAAGAAGGCGTTATAGTTGTTCTTCCGCTCCACCGGACTGATGGTAGGAGAGGAGGCACCTGCTTCGGTAACTGCCTGCGAACCCCGCAGAGTGGTCTGTGTGTATTCGTTCCTGAATCCTCCCACTAACCAGAGATTCTTAGCCAGTTCCACCTCTGCCATGACGTAGGCGGCATACACATTCTCCGTAGCATCGTATATATTGGTAGCGTTGGAGGCGGATGTGTAATCCACGAATCCGTTCTGTTCCAGTGCCTGTGGCTTGTAGAGGTCGAAGAGTTGTTGCTTGGTGAGCGGGTCCATGATGTACTGGCTGTAGTTTCCCTTCATTCCGGTGAAGTAGCCGTGCCCTATGGGGAAGTCTTCGCGTTGCATACTGCTCAACTGTAACGGGGTGCGCGAGGTGCTTATGTACACAAAGTTGGAACCCATCATGCTGTTACGGTCTTTGGTACGGAACTTTCCTCCTGCCTTGAATTTAAGTCCGGCATTTGGTTCTATCTTCAGGTTCATCTGGAACGTGCGGTCGTGCTCTTTGGTATCCAACTGCGAGATAACCAACTGGCTCAACAACAGCTTTTCGGGATTCATCACCTCGGCGGCGTCATTGACTCCGGCTTCAAAGTCCAGCGGGTTGCCTCCTACGCCGTTGGGTGAGTCGAATCCCCAGTAACGCAGTCCGTCGTTCGACAGGTTGCCGAATCCGCTGGTTATCTTCTGGTTGAAGGTAGCAATGGGTAGTCCTTTGCGGTCTGACCCGGCAGGTGTGTCGAGCGTGTAGCTGGCGGAATAATCGCTCGCCGACCAGTCCAGGCTGGTGATAGAGGTTAGCTGATGCTCACCTCCGAGTTCTCCGCCTTTCAATCCGGTTTCGTAGAAAGAGTAGCGGTAGTTGTACTGATACTGCGATTTGCTGTAGTCCACGTACGATTCGTATACGGGGCGGATGTCGTTGAACATGTCGTACAGTCCGCGGAAGGTAATCTTATGGTTGTTGTTGAACTTGTATTCCAGTCCGGCGTTGATGCCATACGTTTGGCGCTTACCCATGTAGCGTTTCAGCATGACGGTGTTGATGGCATTCTTCTGTACAGGGTCTGCGGCGCCGGTGTTGTACTTCACGTCGAAACTGTCCGAACCCCACTGTCTGTCCCAGATGGCGGCCACGAGAATCACGCCCAGTTTGTCGTTGAAGAAACGGTCGCCGTACACAATGGAGCCGTTGTACGTTCCATTCTCCGAGAAGTCGTTGTATCCGCCGGCGAGGCTGACTCCCAGCTTACGCCCCAGGGGTGCGGTGCGTGTGATGAAGTTGACCGAGCCGCCTATGGCATCTCCTTCCCAGTCGGGTGTCAATGCTTTGGCTACCTGTACGTATTGTATCAGTTCCGAAGGCACGGCATCCAGTACTGAGGAGCGGTTACCCATCACGTTAGAACTTGGCAGGCGAGTACCGTTGAACAGTGTCGATGTCCACGCAAAGGGCGTACCCCTGACGGTAGCCTGGTCGGCTTCACCGTGGTAGCGGGCTACGGCTACTCCTTGGATACGTTGTACGGCTTCGGCAGCATTCCGGTCGGGCAGCTTGCCTACGGCGTCGGAAGCTACCATATCTACCAGCGCTATGGAACTCTTCTTAATGTTGTAGGCCTTTGCCTGCGATGGCGCCATGGTGCCGCTCACGATTACTTCGCCCAGCATCAGGTCGTCCGTTTCGAGGGAAACCGTTCCCAGGTCGTTGATACCTTTCTTTACGTCGACTGTGATTAGCTTGTCCTTGTATCCGATATAAGAGACTTTCACCGTCTGGCTTCCTTCTTGCGACACCTGAATGGAGAATTCGCCGTCCAGATTGGTGGCTGCTCCCAGGTTCAGGGTTGCTATATATACCGTTACTCCGGGCAACGGGCCGTCTTCGCAAGTTACCGTTCCTTTAATCATTTGTGCATTGGCCACACTTGCGAAAAGGCACAAGAGTAGCGTCAGAAGCCTCCAGGACTTCTGCATTTTAAATTGTAGTTTCATTTTTCTGTGGGTTTATGTGAATCTAACTCCTGATTCACCTGATTGGTTTATTTCGTAAATTTCCGTATAAGGAGAGCCTGTTGCTCTGCACCTACACCGAGTTCTTTTTCGAGGAAGTTCTCAACGCTGCCATAGCTCTCCTTGATAGCGCCGAAGAAGCTGCGGAGTAATTCGGGACGTAGTTTCATGATTTCCACGATTTCGCTTTCGGTCATGCCCGTGGCGTCCGTCATAGCCTTATACATGGTTTTATTCTGCGAGGCGAGGTAGATGTTGGAGGCAACGAAATCAGCTTCGATAGTCTCCATGGGCACCTTCAGGGTGTAGAGCACTAATGCTGTAGCCATTCCTGTGCGGTCTCTTCCGCCTGTGCAGTGGTAAAGCAAGCCGGCTTCCGTTTCGGGAAGTTCGAGCAGTTCCCTGAACAGAGGTCTGTAGCGTTCGCCGTAGTACTGCATACTGGGAGCGCCATACATGGACAACAGGAAGTTCTTATCTTTCAGCATCCCCGCCATATCTTTGGAAGTAGGCAGATTGTCGCTTCCGGCGGGACAAAGTATGTATTCCGTACCCGGCAACAAGCGGTCGGGTGCAGCTGCCGATTCTTTGGTTCCCCTGAAATCAATCACGGTGTAGAGGTGTCTTTCCTCCATCTTCTTCATATCGTTGTCCGTCAGCCGGCTGATGTCTGCTGCACGGAATATCCGGTTCTTTATTACTTCTCTTCCGTCGCCGGTCTTGTATCCGCCGATATCTCTGAAGTTGACGGCTCCTTCCATTTTTACTACACGCGACAGGCTATCTGCTACCTGGGCATTTACCGCCAGGGGCGATAGCAACGAACAAAGAATAAACGTTCTTATTACCTTTTGCATTCTCCTTTTTTATTAATTAATTCATGATTATGTTTTCGAATGCAAAATAACGGCTTGCCTGTTACAAACGGATTTCAAAGAAGTGATGATTCGGTGACAGGGGGAATACGATGGTGTGACAAAGAGGGGTGTAGATTCCTTCTCCTGTCGTAGCTATCATAATGTCACTTTGTATATTTAGTCGCCTGAGAATGCGATATTTCTGTCCGAAGACTGGAACGGGCGGAAATATCGAAGTAAAAATCTGTATCTGGTTGATTTATAGTGGGATATCGAAATATGTACATCTCTAAAAAATACGGAAGTCCTCTTTGGTGGGATTTTAATAATTTTCGGGGGATTCTTTAAAAACGTTCATAGAGTTTTTTAAAAACGCTCGCAAGGTTTTTTAAAACTACCGCAAGAATTATTGAAGGCTATTCTTACCGGATAGCGTAGTTTTTATACGGGATATATGCGGTTCGCGCACGGGATATATGCGGTTTGCGCACGGGATATATATGGTTTCCGCACGGCATATATGTGGTCCGTGCACGGGATATAGCCCGTCCCCGCACGGGATATAGCCCGTCCCCGCACGTATTTAGCTCGTACAAAAACAAGCACTTATTGCATAAATCCCGTATATTAGTCGCGATTTATAAGGAATATTCGTATAAATATTCAAAACCTTGTACCTGTATCCTCTATTTCTTCCTCTATCGGCAGAAGTGTTGGTTGTTACAATGGCATTTATGCTATCTTTTTGCAAAGATACATTGTGTGTAGCTTACACATTGATAATTTGATAATTGGGCATTGCATTATAATTAAATGATAATTTAGCGGTGAGAATGGGTACGCGGATTAAGCGGATGAACGCGGACGAGCGCGGATTCTTCT